>CAKUIV010000138.1 GCA_934661105.1 uncultured Ellagibacter sp.
TGATTGTCGATGGCGATCACGCCGAGCGATCGCATCATCTTGAGGATCAGGTATTCCTCCTCGGAGTTTTCTTGGCTGCCGCCCAGGCTGGCAATTGCCGGGGTACGGTTCACGGTAAGACCGTTCGCGTCGGTCTCCTCGAACGTCGCGTCGCGGGTGTCCTTCACCTTGCGAGCGATTTCCTTGATGGCGTCTTCCCAGGTGATGTCCTCCCATTCGGAAGCACCGGGGCGACGAACCATCGGCTTGGTCACGCGATCGGGGTTCTTCACGATTTCGCGCGTTTCCGGGTCCACAATATTGCGAAGCTGGAACATGGCCGCGCCCTTCGGGCACAGGCCGCCTTGGTTGATGGGGTGATCGGGGTCGCCTTCGAGATTGATAAGCTCGCCGTCGCGCACCGAAAGCAGGGAACCGCATCCGCCTGCGCAATAGCAGCAGATATTGGTGTACTCTTCGGTGTTCACGAGCTTCCATTCCTTGCTGGATTCCACAGCGAGCGCGGGTGCGTGCTGCGTCATCTGGAATGCCATGCTCGTCGCGAACGCCGCGCCAGTGGCTTTCATAAAGCCCCTGCGAGTCAGGTTCATACCTCTCACGTCTCCTTCCGTTATTTCTCGTCTTCCCTCGTCTAGTTGGCAGTGAGCCGCGCATGCTGCGGCAGCGCGGACACACTCCGTCACATGCGATGTTACGAACGGGGTAACATAAAATCAATAAATGTGACCGTGAGGGGGCTATTTCTCAGGGGCAACGGCAACATGAGAAAACAGGCCATTTGAACTGGTTTTATAGCGCTCATCAACATATGATTCAAAGGGAGCTTCCTTATCGTTTTCACAAGGCACCTTCATAGTGTTTTCCTCGTCTTACCAGCTCATCCGTTCATTCGCCTGCAAAAAGGAGGCGCCCACGCAAAGAGCGGGCAGGTTCGCGTCCTTACCTTTCCCGCAATCGAAGGCGTGGAAACGCACGCTTCGACGGCGCTGGTATACTTCCTCGTAAGAAAAGGAGGCCTCCATGAGCGAAAAAGAGAAGGTCGCGCTGACCAAGCTGACAAGCAAAGGCGGTTGAGCGGCGAAATGGGGTCCGGGTGACCTCGCAGAAGCGCTGCACTGCCTTTCGCCCGCAGTCGATCTTCCCGGCAAGGACAAGCTCTTGCTCGGGTTCGAGACGAGCGACGATGCGGCGGTGTGGAAGCTGAACGACACGACCGCGGCGGTGCTTACGGTCGACTTCTTCACGCCCGTGGTTGACGATCCGTACGAATTCGGGCGCGTCGCAGGGGCAAACGCGCTTTCCGACGTGTTCGCGATGGGCGCGAAGCCTCACGTCGCCCTGAATCTGCTTGCGCTCGACAGCGAGCTCGGGCCCCAGGTGGCGGGCGAGATTCTGCGCGGCGGAGCCGATGCGGCTCATGCGGCGGGAGCGTTCGTGGCCGGTGGCCACACCATTGACGACGACGAGCCGAAGTACGGCCTGTGCGTGTTCGGCACCGTCGATCCGAACCGCATCGTACGCAACGGCGGCGCGAAGCCAGGCGATGTGCTCTACCTCACGAAACGCCTCGGCACGGGAATCATGAGCGCCGCGGTGAAAAACGCCTTGATCTCGCACGATGAATTCCGCCCCGCTGTCGAGTCGATGATGGAGCTCAACATCGCCGGGGGAGAAGCGATGGTGGCGGCGGACGTCCATGCCGCCACCGACGTCACCGGGTTCGGGCTTGCGGGGCATCTGCACGAGATGCTCGAGGCGTCGGACGCGAGCGCCGCCGTCGACTTCCATGCGCTGCCGCTCTTCGACAAGGTATGGGACTTATCGTGCGCCTACTGCCGGCCGAATCGCGCGTTTTCCATCATGGACCTGGCCGAGGAATACGTGCAGCAAGGAAGCCTGGACGACGACGAGTACGATAACCGCATGGGCGTCATCTGCGATCCGCAAACGTCAGGGGGCATCCTGGCTGCGATTCCCGCCGACCAGGCAAGCATGTTCGAGCGCGAATTCACGCGCCGTGCGGGACGCAAGCCCTGGAGAATCGGCCGTATCGAAGCGGGGAACCCGGGCGCGATCGCGTTCTCGGACGGAAGATAGAAGTGTGGCGGCTCCGCCCCTCCGCCTCGAGATGCGATGGAGGGGCGGATCGTGAAAAAGTGGTCACAGATTGCCGAAATGCGTCTCGAAAACCCCGCAAAGCCCTGGAGCGGCTCATACGATATCGACAATGGGCCCTGTTTCTCCCCATTTTCTTACTTTATGAGGAGAAACAGGGCCCATTGAGCGACAGCGGCTCTTCCATCAGCGTGCCGAGAACGCATTTCGACGATTTGCGACCACTTTTCGCAGGCCGGTCCGCTCGACTCGTGCCAACGGAACCGCCTAACCTCGGCGAGCGGCTCGCAGCATGCGCGATGCCTTGGCGATCTGCTCGGCCGCGTAGTCGACTTCAGCCATCGTGTTGTAGAACGCAGGCGACAGCCGCGCCACGCTGCTTGCGCCCAACCACCCGAGCACGGGCTGGGCGCAGTTGTGCCCGCTTCGCAAGGCGACGCCGCGCGTGTCGATGAGCGTGCACAAATCGAGCGGATGCACGTCGTCGATGGTGAAGGAAACGAGCCCCGCGCGCTCCTTCGGCGAGCCCGCGACATGAAGCCCCTCGATCTTCTCGAGCTCGCGTGCCGCGTGGTCGAGAAGCGACGCCTCGTATGCCGCGATATCCTTACGGCCCAACATGCTCAGGTAGTCGCATGCGGTACCGAGCGCGATCGCGCCCACGTAGTTCGGCGTTCCCGCTTCCAGACGAAGCGGCAGCTTCTCCCAGGTCGTGCGTTCCCGGGTCACGACGTCAACCATCTCGCCGCCGAAATCGCGCGGATACAGCCGCTCGAGCGCCTCGGGCGTGCCGCACAAAGCGCCGATGCCCGTGCCCGCCATCATCTTGTGACCGGAAAACGCCAGGTAGTCCACGCCCAAACTCCGCATGTCGACCACTCCGTGGCGCATGATCTGCGCACCGTCGAGAACGAAGAGCGCGCCGGCTTCGTGGGCCATACGGGCAAGGCGCGCCACCGGCGTGACGGTACCGAGAACGTTCGAGCAACCGGTCATGGCGACGATCTTCACGTTACCCGCGGAGAGCAGGCGCGCGTAATCCTCTTCGTCGATATCGCCTTCGGGGGTGAGGTCCGCAACCTCGAAACGGGCCCCACAGCTGAAACATGCCTGCTGCCAGGGAACGTAGTTCGAATGATGCTCCAACCGGCTCACCACGACGGCATCACCGGGTCTCAGCAGATGGGAAAGGCCACGCGCCACCATGTTCAGGCCATCGGTCGTGCCGCGTGTGAAAACAACGCAATCAACGCTGGGGGCGTTCACGAAACGCGCGACCACCTCGCGCGCGTGCTCGAGCGCGTCGGTCGAGGCATGGGCGAGGTAGTGCATGCCGCGATGCACGTTGGCGTTGCTCGTGCGGTAGTGGTTCGCCACGGCATCGAGCACCTGGTTGGGAACCTGCGTCGTCGCCGAATTGTCCAGGTAGACGAGCGGATGTCCATGCACCTGCTCACTGAGAATCGGAAAATCCTTCCGCACGCTTTCCACGTCCATCGCCGCCGTCCCTCCGTCTCGCGCTCCGATAGTTCTTCCACGTCTGCGATTCTACGCTACGCGACGTCGCGGCGCATGGTCGGGTCGCGCATTCCGTCGAAAAGCGCGTCAGCGAGTTGCGTGATGGTTTCGAGATCGGCGGACTGCTCGGGGGTGAACCTCACGTTCAGCGCGCGCTGCAACGTGAGCGACAAAAGCACCTTCTTGATGTCCGTCGAGCTTTGATCGGTGCAGGTGGTCGACCCCTCCGACAGCTTCACGCTCTTGTCGTTTTGGCGCAAGAGCTTCTCGACGCTCTCGTTGGCGAGCGCGAGGATGTCTTCCGTGCCCGCAGCGCGCACCTCATCTTCGGTCAGGAAGAACTTGGCGAGCGTGTAGTTGCGGACCTCTCGACGGAACCCTTCGCGGTCGAGCGTGCCCGACGCGAGCTTCCCCTGTGCGGTTTCGGCATCTTTCGACGCGATGTCGATGCGTTCTTTCAGCGTCATCGTGCTAGACATGATGAGGCTCCTCCTTATCGAAAAGCGCCTTTTGCGCGAAATCCTTGATGGTGGCCGCGATCGCGGAAACGCCCGCCTGACGCTGAGCGTCGAATATGTACGTAAGCTCGGTCTCGTCGACGAAGCGCACTGGGCAGTCCAGTATCGCCTGCGCGCTCTGGCCGGCGAACATCTGCTGGAACATATAGATCACGCCCCGAACCATGAGCGTGTCGCTGTCGCCGGCAAGGGAAAACCCCCGACCGGGAGCATCCGCCCATGACGGGTAGAGCCATACCTGCGACTGGCAGCCCTCGACGAGGACGTCCTTCGTCTTCTTCCCGTCGGGCAGTTCGTCGAGTTTCGCGGAAAGCTCGAGCAGGTAGTCGAACTGGTCGAACGTATCGCCCCTGCCCAGAAACTCATCGATGAACCGTTGCTGGATCTCGTCGGGTCCCACTGCGATTCCACCCCCTCTTCTTCCTTGCGCGAAGCCCCCTCATCGCACGTAAGCAAGCCCGTGGCGCGCGATTCGCGCAGCGCCACGGGCAGTATTTCCGGCGTCTTTCCCGCGCCGTCCTGCAGCGCTAGCCTTAAGCCTGGACGATCTCCAAGCCGAGCAGCTCGCCGAGCTCGATGATCTGCTGCTCGAAGTCGCCGTAGATGAGCGGCATGTGGTTGCCGATGGCGGCCTGCTTCTTGAAGAAGTCCTTGGAGTCCTTCACCTGGAAGAACACGCCCATGGAGCAGTTGGTCTGATCGTAGCCCATGGAGGTGATGATCTTGCCCTT
>CAKUIV010000139.1 GCA_934661105.1 uncultured Ellagibacter sp.
CCCGGGCCCTTAGGAGCGCACATGATGACGTTGACGTCCTCGGGGGCCTTGATGTAGCCGTAGTGGATGTTGAAGCCGTGGGCGAACGCGAGGGTGTCGCCGGCCTTCAGATGATCCTTGATGTGCTCTTCGTAAACCTTCGGCTGCGTCTCGTCCGGAGTGAGGATCATGATGACGTCCGCTTCTTCAGCGGCGGTGTCCATGTCGACGACCTTAAGACCTGCTTCGCGGGCCTTGTCAGCGGACTTGGAACCCTCGCGAAGGCCGACGCGCACGTCGCAGCCGGAGTCCATGAGGTTCAGCGCATGGGCATGGCCCTGCGAGCCGTAACCGATGATGGCGATCTTCTTGCCCTGGATGATCTTCGGATCGACGTCCTCTTCGTAATAGATAGTCACAGCCATTTTCAGTATGTCCTTTCTTCTTGGCTGATGTTCCCTGCATATGGTCAACCGCGATGCGCGGTGAAACCCTGGTTGAGCGCTTGAGCGCTATACCTCTTTGGAGTTGCGGCTCATCGCGATCTTGCCGGTGCGCGTGATCTCCTTGATGCCGTAGGCGCGGAAGAGGTCCTCCATGCCCTTGAGCTTGCTTTCGTCCCCCGTGGCCTCGATCGTGAGCGAGCTTTTGCCCACATCGACGATCTTCGCGCGGAACACGTTCGTGATCTCGATGATCTCGTTGCGCCGCTCGGGCGCGGCGTTCACCTTGAACAGCACGAGCTCGCGCTCGATCGCCGAGTCGTTGGTGAGGTCGCTGATCTTGTACACGCTCACGAGCTTGTGCAGCTGCTTGGTGATCTGCTCGTAGGCCACGTCGTCGGCCTTCACGATGATCGTGATGCGCGACATCGTGGGGTCTTCGGTCGGACCGACCGACAGCGAGTCGATGTTGAACCCGCGGCGGGAGATGAGGCCGGTCACGCGGGAGAGCACGCCCGGCTTGTTCTCGACGAGAACGGAAAGAATATGCTTCATCGTGCCTGTCCTTCCTCGGTAGCGTCCGCATCCTCGCCTTGACGGGGACCTTTGTCGTGCGGGTCGGCTTCCCAGCGGCCGCCGAACTGCGCGTCGATCTTGGCGCACGGAGACTTCTCGGGCACGGTGCGCACAGGCTCGCCGGGCATGTCGGTGCGGACCGCCCCGACCGCAACGTCGATCGCGCCCATGACGTCGCTCATGGCCTTGCCGGGAGCGACCATCGGGAACACGTTCTGGTCAGGCGAGATCGCCACGTCGAGCAGATAGGGGCCATCGCTTGCGAGCATGCGGTCGTAAGCCTCGTCGAGCTTGGCCGGGTCGGTGACGCGCTCGGCCTGCCAGCTATAGGCGTCTGCGAGCTTGACGAAGTCGGGGTTGGCGTCGAGCACCGTCGAGGAATAGCGCTCGTGGTAGAAAAGCTTCTGCCATTGATGCACCATGCCGAGCGCGCGGTTGTCGAGGATGACGACCTTCACCGGCACGTTGTGGATGGCAGCCGTCGCCATTTCCTGGCTGTTCATCTGGAACGACCCGTCGCCCGCGATGCACACGACCTGCGCGCCCGGGCGACCGAACGCAGCGCCGATAGCCGCGGGGAACCCGAATCCCATCGTTCCCAAGCCACCCGAGGAGATGAAGGAGCGCCCTTCCTCGCGGTCGATGAACTGCGCCGCCCACATCTGATGCTGACCGACTTCGGTGACGACCACGGAATTGTGCGGGTCGAGTTTCGCGGAGAGCTTCTGCATGGCGATCTCGGGGACGATCTCACCCGGCTGCTCGGTGAGGTCGGCGTCGTAGAACGGGAAGCGCTCGCGCCATTCGGCGATCTGAGCGACCCATTCGGCCGTCTGAGGCGCGGCGCCTTCCTTCTCGATCGTCTCGACGATGCCCGAAAGCACGCCCTTCAGGTCGCCCACGATCGGCACCTGCGCCTCGCGAATCTTGCCGATTTCCGCCGGATCGATGTCGATGTGGATGACTTCGGCATGCGGCGCGAACTCGGAGAGCTTGCCCGTCACGCGATCGGAGAAGCGCGCGCCGGCCGCGATGATGAGATCGCACTCGGTCATGGCGATGTTGGCGAACTTCGAACCGTGCATGCCGACCGGTCCCAAGTTCATCGGATGCGATGCGGGGAACGCGCCTTTGCCCATGAGCGTGGTGACGACCGGAATCTGCATATCGGTCGCGAGCTTCACGAGCTCGTCGGTGGCATTCGACGCGATGGCGCCGCCGCCGACGTAGAGGATCGGCTTCTTCGCGCGCTCGATGTAGTTCACGGCCTGCTTGATTTGCTTGGCGTTGCCGCGATACGTCGGGCGGTACGACGGCAGGTTCACCTCGTCGGGATAGTCGAAGACGATCTGCTGGCTTTGGATATCGGACGGCACGTCGATGAGCACCGGGCCCGGGCGCCCCGTGCAGGCGATGTGGAACGCCTCGCGGAACGTGCGGGTGAGCTCGTCGGCAGACTGTAAAAGGAAGCTGTGCTTCACGACCGGCATCGTGATGCCGACGATGTCGGATTCCTGGAAGGAATCCGTGCCGATGACGCCGGTGGGAACCTGCCCGGTGATGACCACGAGCGGCACCGAGTCCATGTAGGCCGTGGCAATACCGGTGACCGTGTTGGTGGCTCCCGGGCCGGAGGTCACGATGACGACGCCGGGGTTGCCGGTCGCGCGCGCATAGCCGTCGGCTTCATGCACCGCGCCCTGCTCATGACGAGCGAGGATGTGATGCAGCTGCGTGCTGTCGTAGATCGCGTCGTAAATCTTGATGGCCTGGCCACCGGGGTAGCCGAACACCAAATCGACGCCCTCGGCCTCGAGCGAGGCGATGATAGCCTCGGCGCCCGTCATGGTACGTCCCTGCTTCGACGTCTTGCTACCGAGGCCGCGCGGGCCACCTATCTGGGGTTTCTTTGCTTTTGCTTTGGAAGTGCTCACGATACGTACGCCCCCTTGTCTGCCGAGGAAACGAGCTTGGCGTACTTGGCGAGCACGCCGTGATTATGCTTGGGAGCCGGCGCCACGAAGGCGGCACGGCGACGGTCGAGCTCCTCGTCGGATACGTGCAGCGTGATCGCGCCGCCCTCGATGTCGACGGTGATGGAGTCGCCGTCCTCGATGAGCGCGATCGGGCCGCCCGCTGCAGCCTCGGGGCTCACATGCCCGACGCAGGGGCCCTTCGACGCGCCGGAGAAGCGGCCGTCGGTGATGAGCGCCACGGACTTGGACAGACCCATGCCGACGATGGCAGAAGTGGGCGTGAGCATCTCGCGCATGCCCGGACCGCCGGCGGGACCTTCGTAGCGGATGACGACGACGTCGCCTGCCTTGATCTCGCCCGCGAAGATGGCCTTGCAGGCCTCTTCCTCGGAGTTGAAGCAACGCGCGGGGCCGGTGTGCGTGAGCATGGACGGGTCGACCGCCGACTTCTTGACGATGCCGCCGTCGGGAGCGACGTTGCCGTGGAGCACACGCAGCGCGCCGACCTTGGAGAACGGGTTGTCGTGCGTGCGGCACACTTCCCCGTCGGCCGGCTTGGTGCACTTCTCGAGGTACTCGTCCATCGTGCCCATGCAGGTAAGCGCGCTCTTGTCGAGCAGGTCGAGCTCGGCGAGCTCGTGCATGACGACCGGCACGCCGCCGACCGTGTACAGGTCGATGAGCGGACGCGGGCCGGAGGGCTGCAGCTTCACGAGATGCGGGGTGCGGGCGCTTGCCGCGTCCCAGTCGTCCATCGTGATGGGATGCCCCGCCTCCTGCGCGATGGCGGTAAGATGGAGCACCGTGTTGGTGGATCCGCCGAACGCCATGTCGCATTCCATGGCGTTGTGGATAGCGGCCTCGGAGACGAGGTCCTTGAAGCTCACGCCCTTTTCAAGCAGCTCCATGACCTTCATGCCCGCGTGCTTCGCGAGGCGCAAGCGCTCGGAGTAGACCGCGGGGATGGTGCCGTTGCCAGGAAGCGCGATGCCGAGCGCTTCGCACAGGCAGTTCATCGAGTTCGCAGTGAACATGCCCGAGCAGCTGCCGCAGGTGGGGCACGCGGTGTTCTCGTAGTACTTGAGCTCGTCTTCGGTCATGGTGCCGGCGGTCACCTTGCCCGCGCCGTCGAACAGCGTGTTCAGGTCGGTGGTGGGGCCGTCGGTGCAACCCGGCTGATGGCCGGGAAGCATCGGGCCGCCCGACACGAAGACGGTCGGGATGTTCACGCGCAGGGCGCCCAAGATCATGCCCGGCACGATCTTGTCGCAGTTGGGGATGCACACGATGCCGTCGAACGCATGGCCTTGGACGGCGCATTCGAGGCTGTCGGCGATGACCTCGCGCGAGACGAGCGAGTAATGCATGCCCTCATGGTTCATGGCGATGCCGTCGCACACGCCGATGGTGGAGATTTCGAACGGAACGCCGCCCGCCATGTAGATGCCCGCCTTCACGGCCTCGCAGATCTTGTCGAGGTTGTTATGGCCGGGGATGATGTCGTTTCGCGAGTTCACGACCGCGATGAGCGGGCGCTTCATTTCCTCGTCGGTGATACCGTCGGCCTTGAGCAGGCTGCGATGAGGGGCACGAGCCGCGCCGATTTTCACGGCATCGCTGCGTAACTGCATGTGACCCTGATCCTCCCTTCGGGCTTGTTTAAGCCCATAAAAAAATCCTGGCTGCAAGCACCTGCACCAGGACCTCAAGGGACAACGGGGAAACCCGCGGACCGATAACGGAGTCGCCGATTCAGGCTACTTGCCTTGACGTGCGCACGGAGATCTTCCGCACGCGCGCAAAACGTTCGCGCCGAACTGCTCGGAGGTGGCATTCGGGGCCGCCCACCACCGGCTCGCAGCAACCGCCGGC
>CAKUIV010000140.1 GCA_934661105.1 uncultured Ellagibacter sp.
CATGTCGATGAAAGCTTGGAGGTGCGGCTCCGGATCGGCGGCGTAAACGATTCCGTAGGGCAACTCGTAATCCCATTCGACGGGGAGAGTGATGATCGCTGGGTGCACATCTGCCCACATGTCGAAAGACTCCATAAGGCAGTCTTGCTGCACGCACTCGTTGAACGCGTCGGTACCGTAGAGGGTGGGCATGTCGATGATGTCGATATGCGGATGATTCTCTTCGATGTCTTCTCTCAGGCGGTCGAGCACGGGAGATTCTCCGCGCCGGATGAGCATGAGCGACTGGCCGTCGAGGTCTTTCCAGCGAAGGGTTGGACGCGAGGCGAGAGGGTTGTTGCGGGGCATCGCAACGGCGCATTGAAGAGTCCCTAGCTCAAGGATGTTGCAAGTCTCGCGCCATGTTCTCGAGTCGCAGGGACTCACGAAGCAATCTACTTCTTGGCCTAAAGAGGCGACGGTACGGGATAGCCCCTTGGGGCCGTCCTCGAACGGCACGACCTCTATACGGAAGGAGGAGGCTGCGGAAGCTGCGCATGAGAGCAAATCGATGAGGGGTCGGCATGGTCGCAGAACCGAGGTGCCGATTCGGATTGCGGCACGCGAGTCTTGGACGATTGCGCGGACGCGCGCAACTGCCTTTTCCCCATCGCGTTCCAGGCGGGAGAGTTCTTCGAATAGAGCCCTTCCGGCCTCTGTGGGCGTTACCCCTTGATTCGTGCGATTGAAAAGACTGACGCCGAGAGACGATTCCAGTGAGTTTATTTGCTTCATAACCCATACCGACGAAACGAAGAGCGACTTTGCCGACTTCGAGAAGCTTCCCGCCTCGCATACCCGAAGGAATGTAGTTGCTCTCTGGTCGAGCATCTCTGTGCGCAACCTAATCCCCTTTCCTTATCTGTGTTAACTATAAGTTAACACAGAACGAACCAATCGCCATATTCTCTTCCATTCGACGGCGGCCCACAATGGCTGCATGGCGCTAAAGGGGCAGAAGGTCGACATGCCGAAAAGCGCAGAGCTAAGCGAAAGGACAGACATGGAGCTTAAGACGATTTACGTTCTGGGTGCGGGGAAGGGCTGCGGTAACCACGTAGCAAAGAGATTCGGCGAGGAAGGGTTCCGGGTCGTGCTGGTATCGAGAAGCAAGGAGCACCTTGACGAATACGCCGGCGAATTCGCCGATGCCGGTATCGAGGTGCACACGAGGGTTTTGGATGTGACCGATTTCGAAGCGACAACGCAAGCCCTGGCTGATCTGAAAGGGGAGGTTGGCGCGCCTGACGTGCTGTTCTGCAACGTCGGTGTAACTTCTCCGGATTCAAATCTAAGGCCTGGTGCCAAGGATGCGCACCTGCTGATGGAGCGCTACCGAACAGACGTGGCGTCAGCGTACAACGCGATAATCAGCATTGTCGATGACGATTTCTGTGAGAGGAGGGGCGCCATCCTCGTTACGGGAGGGGGATTCGCGCTCAATCCGTCTCCCGCCTTCCTGCCCCTTTCCATGGACAAGGCTGCGCTAAGGGCGATGTGTCTGGCGCTTCACGAGGAACTAAAGGAGCGGGGCGTGTACGTGGGCACGGTCACTGTGACCAACGCGATTGCTCCTGGCAGCTCTTGTGATCCCGCGCTCCTTGCTGAAGACTTCTGGAATCTGTACGCCGAGCGCAGTGAAGCAGAGACGGTGCGCTAAGAAGGAGGTCTCGCATGGAAGAACAGGCCGAATCCGTCGCACTCGGACGTGGCGCGGGAAAATCGGAGTGTTTATCGACAGGTATGGCGGTCCTTTTCGCTGTTGCGGCGGGATTGGCTGTCGGCAATCTGTACTGGGCTCAGCCGCTTCTGGCTCAGATTGCAGGAGGCTTCGGCATGCCCGCATCCCAAGGAGGGTTCTTGGTGACCGCCACCCAAATTGGCTATGCCCTTGGCATACTGCTCATCGTCCCTCTCGGCGATGCCGTGCATCGCCGTAAACTAATATGCGCCGTTACCGCGTTGTCCGTCGTGATGTTGCTCGCTTGCGCTCTCGCGCCGTCGTTCTCTTTCTTAGCCGTGGCGCTTTCCGGTCTTGGGCTCGTCACCGTCTCGGGTCAGATTATCCTCCCCTTGGCTGGAGATCTTGCGCAACCCTCAGAGCGTGGGCGCATTATAGGCATCGTGACTTCCGGCATAACGACGGGCATCTTGTTTTCGAGGTTCGCGAGCGGTGTTGTGGCCAACGTATGGGGATGGCGCACGGTGTACGTGGTTGCGGCCATGCTCAACCTTTGCATGATGATTGCGCTGTCGAGGAAGGTGCCCGAGGCGCCAAAGGACGCCTGCCCTTCCTATGGTCGGCTCATAGCGAGCGTGTTTACCTCGCTGAAACGCTTTCCCGTGCTTCCGCCCATGCTGATCATGAACGGGCTCGTATTCGGCATTGCATTCAACTTGTTCTGGACCGCGCTTACCTTCCTGCTCTCCGGGGAGCCGTACCGGTTCGACACGTTCCAAATCGGCCTTGTCAGCTTGGCAGGCGTCACTGGCGCTTTCGCTGCCGTAGGCTGCGGACGTCTCCAGGATGCTGGGCGCGGGATTCCCGCCCTGGGCGCATCTATTTCGCTTTGCATTCTCTCCATGGCGGTCGCAGCTGTGAGCGGGGGCTCTGTCATTGCCCTCGTCGTCATTGCGGCGGTATTCTCCCTTGCTATTCAAGGGGTGTGCATTTTGAGCCAGTCGCGCATATTCGCTCTTTCGGACACTGAGCGTAGCCGCCTTAACGCAGCTTTTGTCGTGAGCAATTTCTTGTTCGGTGCTGTCGGTAGCGGTTTGACGACCTTGATCTGGAATGAGGGAGGCTGGACTGCGGTAGCGCTCGGCGCAGCAGGCTGCTGCGCCGTTGCCCTGGGCGTATGGGCTTTCTCCAAGAAATCCCTACCGCTTTCGCGTCCCTAACGACGCAAGCCCTCTTTTACGTCCGGGACTTCGAGGCGATGCAGCCTCTCTCGGCGCTTCTTCTCACTGTGCCCCCCGAAAGCCTCCCTTAAGCTTTCATGCTTGCGGTGAAGTCGTGGGCGGCGACGAAGGCTGCCAGATCGTCTTCCCAGGTGGGCATCGTGTACACGCCCGTCAGGCGCGCCATCATGTTGTCGAGCTCGATGCGGTAGCCGTGCTCGGGCTTGCTCGACCCGCGCAGGTTGCCGATGGGTTCGCCCACCAGCTCGAAGGCGCGCTCGAAGAACTCGAAGCGGCTCGTCACGCCCGTGCAGGCAGCGTGGAAGGTGCCGAATTCCTCGGATTCCATCACGCAGGTGACGAACTTCGAGAACGTGTCGACCGAGGTGGGGCAGGCGAACTGGTTGGCGGGCACGTAGACCGTGTGCCCCTCGCGACTGCGGCGCAGCGCGGTTGCGATCAAGTCGTCGGGCTCGGCGGTGTAGACCCACGACGAGCGGATGATGATGTGGCGGCGGTTCAGCTCGTTCACGAAGCGCTCTCCGGCTAGCTTGGATTTGCCGAACACGTGCGGCGGCATCGGCACGTCGAACTCGTTGAAGGCGCGCTCGCTCGCCGCGGGGAACAAGTCGTCGGTCGACAGGTGCACGAGCACCGCCTCTTGCCTCGCGCTCGCAATGGCAAGGTTGCGCGCGCCGAGCGCGTTCACCTTGTACGCCTCGTCGGGATCGGCTTCGGCTTCGGTGCGGCTTGCGAACGCGGCGCAGTTGATGACAAAGTCCGGGCGCTGCGATTCGGCGTAGTAGGAAACCTCGGACAGATCAGTGATGTCGACGTCCTTGTCGCTCGTGAGCACGGTGTAGCGGCTGTGGTCGAGCGCCTGGTTGATGGCGCGCCCCATGCGCCCCGCGGCGCCGGTGATCCAAACCCTCTTGTGCGAGTCTGCCATTGTGACGATGCTCCTTACCTTGAAGCGGGCCCGTGTCAAGCCCGCATGGCATGTGAATCTGCATTATCTTAGCGCAATTTCGCGCGCACGGTTGTTTCGCGGGCGCAGTCGCTTATCATATATGTTCGGCTTGGGGGCGAAAACGCCCGCTTGCGCTCGAACCAACTGTTCAGGCGGCCTTACGAAACCGTCTGGCATGAGGAAGGATTCTCATGAATATCGCACTACCCGATGGAACCATCAAAGAACTCGCCGCAGGCGCAACCGTCGCCGACGTCGCGGCTTCCATCGGCGCAGGCCTCGCGAAGGCTGCGCTGGCTGGCAAGGTCGACGGCGAGCTCGTCGATCTCACAGCACCCGTGGCAGACGGCGCAACCGTTGAGATCATCACGTCGAAGAGCCCCGAGGCGCTCTCGATCATGCGCCACTCGTGCGCGCACATCATGGCCGAAGCCGTGCAGGAGCTCTTCCCCGGCGCGCAGATCGCCTTCGGCCCCGCGACCGACGACGGCTACTTCTACGACTTCGAGCTGCCGAAGAACATCTCTTCCGACGACTTCGCCGCCATCGAGAAGAAGATGGCCGAAATCGTGAAGGCGAACGAGCCCTTCGTCCGCGAGGTCGTCACGGTCGACCAGGCGAAGGAAATCTTCGCCGACCAGCGTTTCAAGCTCGAGCACATCGACGATTTGAAGGACGAGGAGATCTCGATCTATCGCCATGGGTCGTTCGTCGATCTGTGCGCGGGCCCGCATATCCCCTCCGCCGGCAAGATCGGCGCGTTCAAGATGATGAAGCTTGCCGGCGCCTACTGGCGCGGCGACGCCTCGCGCGAGCAGCTGCAGCGCCTCTACGGCACCGCGTTCTTCAAGAAGTCCGAGCTCGAGGAGTACCTGCACAACCTCGAGGAAGCCGAGA
>CAKUIV010000141.1 GCA_934661105.1 uncultured Ellagibacter sp.
CCTTGTCGCGGTATTTGCCCGAAGAGCATCTTAGCCCAGGGTATCGATCGCGCAGAAAAGCTTTACGCGCCCTTTACACCGTGCGTGTCCCCGGCTCCGTGTCTTTCGAATGGCGGCCTGCGAGGCTTTGCGGAATCGCGAGGCCTCGCTCCTTTTATGCTTGGGGCATGAAATAGACCAGCTGCATCGCCCGGGTTGCGCGTTTTCTGGTCGCAAATGGCGTCTTGCGACGCTTTTGCAAAACAAGAAGGTTCCTAACAGCTGTTTTCTCGAATGGAATGGCATCCTGCGACGGTTTTGCAAACGAGCGTGGCGGGGTAGAACGGTTTTGCAAAAGGGGGTGGCATCCTGCGACGGTTTTGCAGATGCGTGGCCCTCCTTTGGCGCGCAAAACCGTCGCAGGACGCCATGGAAGGAAAGTTTTCCCGAAATCGGGTGCGCTCCGATTTGCAAACCCGTCATACTCTGCCATTTCGGGAGTCTTTTCGGACGGAAGGACTTCTTCGGTTTGCAAAACCGTCCCGCTTGTCATCCCTTGTGCCTTCAAGTGGGAGAAGGTCCTTTCGGTTTGCAAACCCGTCGCAGGGTGCCGTTCCAGCATCATTTTCGCAATCCGTACGCGCCCGATTCGTATCTACCTCTGTTGTCGATGACACTGTGGCCTCGTTGTGGGAAAATACCTTCTGAAAAGAAGAAATAAGATCATGCATGTTTCGAGGTAGTTCCCATGTCGGCACAGTTCAACATCCGGCGGGCTCAAAGCCGCCAGGTTTCAATTCTCCAGCACGAACTCGACCTGCCGCGTTTTGTCGCTGAAACTCTGGTCGGTCGCGGTATCGACTCTCCCAGGAAGGCACGGGCGTTCCTGTACCCGTCGTTTAAGCACGATTGGGAAAATCCCTACGACCTGCCGGGCCTGTCTGAAGTGGCCGATGCTTTGGAAGCTGCCGTCCGCGCCGGCAAGCGCATCCTCGTGTTCGGTGACTTCGACCTCGACGGCATCTCGGCCACGACGGTGCTCACGCGCGGTTTGCGCGATATAGGCGCCGACGCCGTGCCGTTCATCCCGAAGCGCTTCGAGGAGGGTTACGGCATCACGGCGGCCGCGCTCGAGCGCGTGAAGACCTACTGCCCCGACTTCCTCGTCACCGTCGACTGCGGAATCGCTTGCAAAGTCGAGGCGAAGCTCGTGCAGCAAGCCGGCATCGACGTCGCGATCACCGACCATCACGAACCGACCGACCTCGTTCCCGAAGGCGTTCCCGTCGCCGACCCGAAGATCGACCCCGACTGTCCGAGCTGCGTGCTTGCAGGTGCGGGCGTGGCGCTCAAGCTCGTCCAGCTGCTTGGCGGGCGCTTCGGCAAGCCGTATCTGTGGCGCGACTTCATCGACTTCGCCACGTTGGGAACGGTGGCCGACCTCATGCCCATGCTGGGCGAAAACCGCCCTCTCGTCATCGAGGGCCTGAAGATGATGAACAAGTCGCCGCGCCCGTGCATCGCGGCGCTGCTCGAAACCTCAGGCGCGCAGGACAAGCCGCTCACCAGCACCAACCTAAGCTTCTCGCTTATCCCGCGTCTCAACGCGGCGGGGCGCATGGGTAACGCCGACTTGGCGCTCGACCTGCTCATGTCGGACGACTTCGAGGAGGCGCATCGCCTCGCGGTCGAGCTCGAGGGCCTAAACGACCAGCGCCGCGCCATCGAGGCCGAGCTGTCGGAAATCGCGAAGGTGCAGGCTGCCGAGGTCTATCGCGGCCAGCGTGCGCTCGTGGTCGCCGGCGAAGGCTGGCACGAGGGCGTGAAGGGAATCGTGGCGAGCCGGCTCGTCGGCATCTACGGCGTGCCGTGCATCCTCATCACCATCGACGGCGACGAGGCGCGTGGATCGGGGCGCAGCGTGGGGCGCGTGAACCTGTTTGCGGCGGTGGAATCGGCCTCCGATCTGCTCATCCGCTTCGGCGGGCACGAGGCGGCCGTGGGCGTCACCTTGAAGACGGCCGACATCCCCGCGTTTTCCCGCGCGCTCTGCGACTACCTGGACAAACTCCCCGAAGACGCGTTCCATCCGCTCATCGAGATCGACTCGTGCGTAAGCCTTGATGAGCTCACGCTCGACACGGTCGGCGCGCTCAAGCAGGTGGCGCCGTTCGGCCAGGAAAACCCCGTGCCGTGCTTCCTCGCCCGCGACGTGCTGCTCACGCATTGCCGCGCCGTCGGCGCCGAGAAGAACCACTTCTCGTGCACGCTCACGAACGGGCGCTCGTCGATTTCGGGCATCATGTTCCACTGCACCGATATCGAGAAGCTCATGGCGACCGACAGCGTGGTGAACGTCGCTTTCCAGGTGGAAATCGACACCTGGCGCGGGCGCAAGTCGGTGAAGGCGATGCTGAAATCCATCGCGCCCGCGCGCACGTGCCCGGGGCTCGAAGCGTGCCTCGAGCCCGACAACCTGTCGTTCGCCGCCGACCTGTACGCGACGAGCGACGCGGAGTTGTGCGAGGACTGCTGCGAGAGTCCCGAGGACATCGAGGCCTACGAATGCGAGCGCGAGAAGAACCGTGCGTGCTGGGAAAAGAAGGCGAAGGCCGATCCCGATGCGCTCGAGAATGCGGTGGTCGCCGCCATCATCGGCGACAAAGAACTCCACAAGTCGCAGCGCATCGTGCTCTCGAGCCTGCGCTCGCGTAATTCCGTGCTCGCCGTCATGGCGACGGGGCGCGGGAAATCGCTCACCTTCCAGGTGCATGCCGCGTGCGAGGCGCTCGCGCACGGCAAGGCGAGCCTGTTCGTCTATCCGTTGCGCGCACTCATCGCTGACCAGGCGTTTCACATCAACGAGGCGCTCGCCCCCTTCGGCATCAACGCCTGCACGCTCACGGGCGAAAGCACGCCCGACGAAAGGCGCCAAACGTTTGCGGGGCTTTCCGACGGGTCGATCGACATCGTGCTCACTACGCCGGAATTCCTCGATTGCCATGCCGACGAGTTCGCCCAGTCGGGGCGCATCGACTTCGTCGTGGTGGACGAGGCGCACCACATCGGCCTTTCGCGCGCGGGGCACCGGCCCGCGTATGGACGCCTGGGGGAGGCCATCAAGCGGCTCGGCAACCCGGTCGTGCTCGCGCTCACCGCGACCTCGGACGAGTCGGTCACCGACGCCATCGATCGCGTGCTTCCCGTGAAGGGGCATGTGGTCGACGACACGATGCGCGGCAACCTGGCCATCGTCGACCAGCGCAACCTGCGCAACCGCGGCGACTACCTCGCCTCGCTCGTGGCGCAGGGCGAGAAAACCGTCATCTACGTGTCGTCGCGCGAGCAATCGGTCGCGCTCGCGCGCAACCTGCGTAAACGCGTGCCGCAGATGGCGCCGCTCATCGGTTTCTACAACGCGGGCCTCTCGCGCGCCGAGCGCATGCGCGTGGAAGACCTGTTCCGCTCCGACGCGCTGTCCGTGCTCGTGGCGACGTCGGCGTTCGGGGAGGGCGTGAACATTCCCAACATCCGCAACGTCGTGCTGTTCCAGCTGCCCTACAACGAAATCGAGTTCAACCAGATGAGCGGGCGCGCAGGCCGCGACGGGAAGCCGGCCGCGATCCACCTTCTGTTCGGGCGATCGGACGTGAAGCACAACGACCGCATCCTCCACGAGATGACTCCCGACCACGACGTGCTTGCCCAGGTGTACCGCACGCTGCGCGCGATGCAGCGCCGAACGCCCGGCAAGTTCTTCGAGATGGCCGACGGTGAGCTCGCACGCATCGTGACCGATGCCGGTTGCGAGATCACTCCGCGTTCGGCCGCCTGCGGCATCGCGGTGTTCCGCGAGCTTGGGCTCATCGAGACGCATGTCGCCTACGCGTCGGGCGAAGGAGCGCGCATGGTGCGCGTGAAGGAGGGCGCCGCGCGCGTGGAGCTCACCGACAGCGTGCGCTACCGCGAGGGCTTGGGCGAGCGCGACATCTTCCGCGCCTTCTACGAATGGGTGATCGATTGCGACCGCAAACGCCTCGAGCAGCGCGTTTCGGGCCCGATCACTCCCCAGATGAAGCCGCAGCACTTGAAGTAGAATAGAATTCATCCGATGTCGAACGGCTGCGTCGAAACGGCGTTGCAACAATAAGGAAAGGAGGGCCGACATGGGCACCGATCGCCATGACGATGAAATCATGCTGGGAAAGTCGCTCAAGTCGTCTTCCGACAAGCAAGGCACAGGCGAGGTCATGCTCGGCCGTGCCCATACCCCCGAGAAGAGCTTCTCGGTGTTGGCACGCCCGACCGAAGTCGGCGAGTTCCACACCACCGAAACGCCGGAAGAACGCTTCGCCGAGCTTGAGAGGTTGTCTTCGGGCTACCTTACCGCCGACGAGAAGGACATGCTCGAGCGCGCGTTTCGCTTCGCGGACAAGGCGCACAAGGGAGTGGCACGCAAATCGGGCGAGCCGTACATCATCCACCCGGTCGAGGTCGCTATCATCCTCGCCGACCTGCGCATGGACGCCGAAACGCTGTGCGCGGCGCTGCTCCACGACACCATCGAGGACACCGACGTCACCTATGACGACATCGCCCGCGAGTTCAACGACAACGTGGCGGCGCTCGTCGACGGCGTGACCAAGATCACGCGCATCGAGGTGGAAAGCCTTTCCGACAAGCAGGCCGCCACCATCCGCAAGATGTTCGTCGCCATGAGCAAGGACATCCGCGTCATCGTCATCAAGCTCGCCGACCGTTTGCACAACATGCGCACGCTCGCAGCGCTCAAGGA
>CAKUIV010000142.1 GCA_934661105.1 uncultured Ellagibacter sp.
CCGATCTGCGGCACGGCTTTGATGACCTTCTCGTCTTCAACGACCAAGTCGAGGTGAAGCGGCTCGGGGAGAACCGGATGCTGCGGGCCGAAGGGGATGACGGTTGCCTTTCCCATTCCTACTCACCGTCCTTTCCGCTGTTCGCTTGACGCTCCGCCGTCTCGCGCCTCGCCTTCGCGTCGAGCGCGGCGCGCACCTTGGCGGCGCGCTCGGGGTCGAGCTGCGCGAGCTTCGCCTCGATTTCGGCGTCGCGCTCGACGTTCGTCGATCCCGTTGCTTTCTTGGCCTCGGAAGCCTTCTTCTTGCGCTCGAGCGCGGCGCGTACCTTGGCGGCCTTGGCGGGGTCGAGTCCCTCGAGCTCGGCGGCGCGTGTTTCCCGCTTCGTCTCGCGAGCCGCGGCCTCGGCCTGCGCTTTCGCAGCCTTGGCAGCGAAAGCCGCCTTGATGCGGGCGAGCTTCTCGGGATCGGTCCCCGCGAAGCGCTCCTCGAAGTCGGGCATCTCCGCCGGGTCGATGCCGGATGCCTTCGCCTTGCGAGCGGCGACCGCCTCGGGATGCTCGGCGGCGTATTCGGCCTCGGCAGCGCGAGCAGCGCGCACGCGGCGCGCGGCCTCGACCTTCGCCGCCTTCTCGCGCTCCTTCATCTGGGCGGGAGACAGGATGGTCATCGGCTCGGACTGGGCGAGCTGGTAGAACTTGCCCCCGAAGTCGATGGCTATGTTCTCGATCACAACACCGAACAGATCGTGGATCTCGTTCTCGAACACGAAGGCGGCGAGGAAGTTGTCGGTAATCGAAGGGACGACGTCGGTTTTGCGCACGCCCTTGATCTCGTAGTTCTCAAGCGATCCCGCACCCGTCATGAACGAGTACACGAGATCGATGCCGTCTTCGGTGTTGACGGCGTGAACCTGGACGAAACGCGCGCCTCCCGCCTTCATGCGATCGGAAAGCGCGGGCAGCTCGGCGAGTTTGAGCGGTATGAACTCCGAAGTGAATTCCATCGCGGCTACGCTCCCTTCTTCTGTTCTTTCATGGCACGCGCTTTCTCATCGAGAATGCCGATGGCCTCCACAACGGCATCGATGATCGCCTCGGGGCGCACGGCGCATCCGGGAGCGTAGACGTCGACGGGGATCGCCTTGTCGACGCCGCCGATGACGTTGTAGCAGTCGTGGAAGATGCCGCCGGTGCAGGCGCAGATGCCGCAGGCGACGACGACCTTCGGCTCGAGCATCTGGTTGTAGATCTCCTGAACCACTTTGATGTTCTGCTCGTTCACGCTACCGGTGACGAGGAAGATGTCGGCATGCTTGGGGTTGCCGGTGTTGATGATGCCGAAACGCTCGACGTCGAACCCTGGGCACAGCGCCGCCAGGACCTCGATGTCGCAGCCGTTGCAGCTTGACGCGTCGTAGTGGATGACCCACGGCGATTTCGAGTTGTATCCCATATGCCTTGCCTCCTTACAGACAGGCCAGAACAGCCACGTTGACGCCGCCCGCGACGAGCGCCACGAGCCACGCGGATTTCAGCATGAGCTGCCATTTCACGCGGGCGAAGTTGCTGTCGATCCAGATCTCGAGGAAGTACACGACGAGCACGACCGCGACGGCGAGCAGAATGGACAGCGGGTTCGACCAGACGAAGAACATGGCGACCCAGCCCATGAACAGCACGTTCTCGCACCAGTGCATGATTTCCACGAGGCCGAGCGTAGGGCCGCTCATCTCCGTGGTCACGCCGCGAACGATTTCCTGGTGCGCATGATGAGACATGGAGATGTCGAAAGGCGACTTACGCAGCTTGATGGTGAGCACGAACAAAAAGCCGAGAAATGCGAGCCATGCCGTGCAGATGACGGGGGCCTCCAGGGTGAACACGCCCGACACGCTGAACCAACCCGACGCCATGAAGAACGCGACGCACATGAGGTAGACCATCGGTTCGTACGACATCGCCTGAAGCGTCTCGCGCGCGGCGCCGATCTCTGCGTAGGGGGAGCGCGTGGAATACGCGGCTACGATGAACATGAGCGAGGAGAGCGTGACGAGGAAAACGCACAGAAGCAGATTCCCCCCCGAGAAGAAGACGCCTCCGGCGACGAGCGTGAACAGGAACGCGAACAGGATGTAGACATGCTCGGAAGAGTTGACCGAGGCGTTCTCCTTGGTGAAGAGCTTGCGCACGTCGTAGTACGGCTGCAGGATCGGCGGACCGACGCGGCCCTGCATGCGCGCGGACACGACACGATCGAGACCGGCAAGCAAGCAGCCGACGATGGGGCCGAACACAGCAAACGCGATGGTTCCCAGAATGGTGGCGATGATCGTCATGGGTGAATCCGCCTTCCTACATCAAGCTCGCGAGCATTGCGAGCGCCCAAGCGATGGCCGCGATCATGATGACGGCGCACATGACCGAACCGACCGGCGCGATGCGCTTCTCCCCGAAGATGCCGTCGAGGTACATGTTGCGGGACGTGGCGACGACCGGCTCGGTCATCGACCCGCGGAACGCGCGCTCAGCGCTATCGGCGGTCGCGCCGGAAAGATAGACATCGACCTTCTTCTGTTTGCCGCCCTTCCCCACGCCGACGAACAGCATGAGAATGACGAGCACGGCGCAGATGGCGGCGATCCAGAGGTTGCCGTCGGAGATATCCTGGCCGGGCGCCCCGAAGACGCCTTCGATGTAGGGAACGACAAGCCCAGATGAAAGGACGGGCACGAGCACGCAGCATACGCAGACAAGCCCCGCCATGAGGAGCAGCGCCGCCCATTCCGATTTATGGACGGTCACCTCGACGTTTTCAGGGCTGCCGGCGATGCCGGAGAGCTTGCCGAGCCACTTGCCCCAGAACATGAACGTCGCAGCCGAGCCGAACGCGAGCAAGATGATGAGCGCGACGTTGCCGGTGTTCACGAACGACACGAGCGTCGCCCACTTCGCGATGAGCATGCCGAAAGGCGCGACGAACATGCACATGATGCCGAGCATCATGAAGCGCGCAAGGCGCGGCATGCGCTCGAAGAGCAGGTCCATATCCTCGATGTTGCGGCTGCCGATGTGGTGCTCGGCCGTGCCGACGCACAGGAACAGAAGGCTCTTCGCAACCGCATGGAAGATGATGAGCAGGATCGCCGCCCACACCGCTTCAGGCGTGCCCACGCCGGCGCACGCGGTGATAAGGCCGAGATTCGCGATCGTCGAGTACGCGAGCACGCGTTTGGCGTTGCTCTGCGAGATGGCCATGAACGAGCAGAGCGCGAAGGTGAGCCCGCCCACGAGCACGACCATGGCCGACGGGACGGCGCTCACCGCGAAGATCGGCGAAAGCTTCACCAAAAGGAAGACGCCCGCCTTGACCATCGTCGAGGAGTGGAGCAGCGCCGACGTCGGCGTGGGCGCGACCATCGCACCGAGAAGCCAGGTGTGGAAGGGCATCTGGGCGGCCTTCGTCATGCCGGCGAACGCGAGCAAGGTCGTCGGCAGAAGCACGAGCGCGGGAAGCGTCGTGCCGAGCGAGACGAACGTGGAAAACGACAGAGGCAGGCCGCACACGCCGAGATACACGATAGCGACCTGGAAGGCGATACCGCCGAGCAGGTTCATGACGATCTGGCGAAACGCGTTGTCGATCGCCTCGTCGGTCTTGGTAAAGCCGATGAGGAGGAACGAGCACAGCGTGGTCACTTCCCACGCCGTGTACATCCACGACATGTTGTCGGCGAGCACGATGTTGTACATGGCAGCGAGGAACGCGAACATGAGCGCGAAGAACCACGGGCGACGATCACGGGCGGGCTTGCCGTCGTGGCTTTCGTGCGCCTGGAAATCCTTCATGTAGCCGAGCGCGTACACGCAAATGCCCGAGCCAACGATGCCGATGATGAGAACCATGATGACGCCGAGCGCGTCGACGCGCATCGTGGTGGAGAAGCCGTGGCCGCCGGGGCCGGCGAACTCGAACCACAGCGTGACGAGTATCTGGACGGCCGCGAGCACGAACGCGAGAGAGCGTTTGTAGCGAACGGCGTAGCACACGACGAACAGGGCGACCGTGAGATCGATCGCGAGGTTCACATACGAAAGAGGCGTTGCGAATTCGGCGGGAAGCTCGATGACCGCGGCATCGGGACCCGCGAACTGAACAGCGAACACGATGGAAAGCACTGCGATCACGGCGGCGAAGCCGATCGTGAGAACGTCGCGAGCCCGATCGGCGCGCACGACGAGCAGCAGCAGCGCAGCAATGCACGGCACAAGGATAAGGGAGGCTATCAACTCCATCGCATACTCCTTTGCTTTCTCTTATGCTCCCGCGCGTTTTCGGGGACGAAGCCCGAATCAGCAGGAAGAAACGGAAAACTTCCGTCGAAAATGCACTTTAGCAAAAGGGAGTGCGCCCGTTTCGCAACCGTACGCGCGGGGCTTCATTTGCTCGGTAAAAGGGGCAAGAAAGATAACAATTAATGCGGGAAAGCCGTCCACCTGCGTATATCGCCACTCAGCAAGGCCATGTCCCCTTATTGGTACGAGAAAACGAAGCGAAACGAAGAGGCACGAGAAAGCAGCTTGAGAATATAAAAGCGGGTCGAAGGAATGCCTTCGACCCGCTTGATTAAGCTGGTCGGGTTGACAGGATTTGAACCTGCGACCCCTTGACCCCCAGTCAAGTGCGCTACCAAACTGCGCCACA
>CAKUIV010000143.1 GCA_934661105.1 uncultured Ellagibacter sp.
CCGGCGCGCAGGAAGGGGAAAGCGACACGGGAAAGGGCAATGGGCCTGACCAGGTCGAATCTCCTGTCGATGCCGTCGTCCCGGGCAAGAAGGATGATGCTGCAAGCGCGGCCGATGAGCCCGCGTCGTCGGATGGGCGCTTGCCTGATGATGAGGGGCCTTCGAATGAAGGGCTCCAAGGCGCCCTGGCGGCCTTGCCCGCTTCCGGCCTTCCCGAAAAGGCGGCATCGCGTGGCTAGCCTGCTCGCTCGCAAGCGCAACTTCATCGTCAAAGCCGCGAACGCCGTTTTGGTGACGTGCCTTGTTGCGGGGTTCAGCGTCTGGATGGCCGATCGCAACGAAGCCGACGCGGCTGCGCGCCAGGAAATGCTCGCCGCCGAGCGCGCGGAAACTCTCGGCCCCTACGCGAACGACGGCACCTTCACGGGTACGGCGCAGGGCTACGGCGGCCCCGTCACGGTCGAGGTCACGGTGGAGGGCGGTTACATCGCCCGAGTCGAAGTGGTCGACGCGCCGGGCGAAGACGCGCCTTACCTTGCCCAGGCGAGCGTGCTTGCCGACCGCATCGTCGAAGCGCAGACGCCCAATGTCGACACGGTCACGGGCGCCACGTTCTCTTCCGCCGGCATCATCAACGGCTGCGTCGAGGCTTTGCGGGAAGGAGGGAACTAGCATGGCGAAGATGTCTGCTCGCGCCCGTCGCGCGCGGGTGAACCGCGGTGTTCGCCTGGCCGTGCAAATCGCGTTCTTCCTGCTGTTCCCTGCTGCGTTCAGCGCGGCGGAAAACGGCGTGAAGGCCATATTCACCCAGATCGGGCTCATGCAACCGGTGCCGTTCTCGGGGTTCGTCGCCTTTCTGGCTGTGCTGGCCGCCTACACCGTGGTCGCGGGTCGGTTCTTCTGCGGCTACGCTTGCGCGTTCGGAACGCTCGGCGACGTGCTGTTCCTGCTGTTCGCGCCCGTGCGCAGGAGATTCCACCTGCCTGTGCGCCCTTTTCCTCCGCGTGCGTGGCGCGCGCTTCAAGGGTTGAAGTACGTGGTTCTCGCGGCTATCTGCGCGCTGTGCTTCGCCGGAGCGTGGGACAGCGTCTCCGATTGGAGCCCTTGGACGGCGTTCGCGTCCCTTCGCGCGGGGAACGTGGGCGGCGTAGCGGTTGCGGGAGGCGTGCTGCTCGCGCTTATCGCGGTGGGCATGCTGTTCATCGAGCGGTTCTTCTGCCAGTTCCTCTGCCCGCTCGGCGCTCTGCTCTCGCTTTTGCCGGTGCTGCCGTTTTCGGCGTTCCGACGGGAACGCGCGTCGTGCCTTGCGAAATGCGACAAGTGCAAACGCTCGTGCCCCGTTGCCGTGCACCCCGACCCCGATGCATTCCTTTCGGGCGAATGCATCGCGTGCGGGCGCTGCGCGGATGGCTGCCCGGCGGGGAACGTGGGCGTCATCCGCTCGCCGCGATTCGTCCGCGGCACCGAAATCATCGTCGTTCTGGTCAAGGCCGCCGCGCTCGCGGCGCTTTGCTGGATGTTTCTTTAGGGGATCGCGATGCTGGAAAGGCAAGAACGCATGATCATCAACGCTCGCGACGGAGGTCGCGCGGGGCGCGACGGCGCGCATGGTGCTTCCAATGGGGCTTTTGCCAGCCGTCTTGCCATGACGCGCCGGGGATTCTGCGCGCTTTCGCTCGCCGCGGCCGTGTCGCTTCTCGGGTGCTCTCGGGGCGAATCGACCCAGGAAGCCTCGTCGTCGGTGGCGGACGAAGGCGCCGGCGTCGCCGATACGTCCTCATCTGCGGCCGACCAGGTGCAGTCGCGCACGATATTCGTGTTCGATACGGTGGTGCAACTCTCGGCGCTCTGCTCGCCCGAGCTCATGCAAAAGCTCGTCGATCGGTGCAACTACTTCGAGGGTAAGCTTTCCCGCACCGTCGAGGGAAGCGACGTCTGGAACATCAACCATGCGGCGGGTTCGCCGGTCGAGGTGGCGCCCGAAACGGCCGAGGTCATCTCGGCGGCGCTTGAGTACGCGGCGGCCTCGGACGGGCTTTTCGACATAACCATCGGCGCCGTGTCGAGCCTTTGGGACTTCACCGAAGGCGTGAAGCCCGAAGATGGGGAAATCGCTGCCGCCCTTCCGCACGTGAACTGGAGAAACGTTTCGGTCGACGGATGCGTGGTCACGCTTTCCGACCCCTTGGCCGCGCTCGATCTGGGCGGCATCGCCAAGGGCTACATCACCGACGACTTGGTGCGGATGCTCCGCGAGGGCGGGTGCAGCCAGGCCTCGTTGTCGCTTGGCGGCAACGTCTACGTCATGGGGAAGAGCTTTGACGGCGACGAGTGGAACGTCGGCGTTCAGGACCCTAACGGCGAAGCGAACGACGTCATTGCGAGCATTCCTGCCGAGGATGCCTCGCTCGTCACGAGCGGCCTCTACGAGCGCAGCTTCACGCAGGACGGCGTGCTCTACTACCACATCCTCGACCCGAAGACCGGCTACCCGGTAAAGACCGACCTGGCGAGCGCGTCGATTAAGTCGGATCGCTCGATAGATGGCGACGCCTATTCCACCATCCTGTTCCTCATGGGGCATGACCGTGCGCTCGATTTGGTGAACGCCGACGACCGGTTCGAGGCGGTGCTCGTCGACGACGATGATGTGGCGACGATATCTTCGGGATCGGCGTTCAAGCTGGTCAGTGCTTAAGGAGGAGTGAAGCGATGACGGTGCGCGTGCAGCAATCGAAAAAGCCTACAAGCTATCTCAACGTGATCTTGGCGGCGGGAATCGCCACTGTGGCGCTTGCCGCCGTTATCGCGACGAACGCGTTCGGCGCGGCCGCGGGCGCGCAGGGCGGCCTTGTCGCCCAGATGACCGACGCCGACGGCAAGACCTACGAGCTGCCGCTTTCCGTCGACACGACGCTTCGGGTGGATTCGAGCGAGGGCGTCAACGTGATCGAGGTGTCGAACGGGAGCGTTTCCGTGGTCGAGGCCGATTGCCCGAATCTCGATTGCGTGCATCAGGGGAAGGTTTCCCAGGCCGGCCAGCAGATCATCTGCCTGCCTCACAAACTGGTCGTTACCGTCGTCGACGCTTCGGCGGGCGAGGGGACTTCATCCGGCTACGACGTGATGGGGTCGTAGGGCCGTGGACCACGCGTCGGCCATGCGCCTGGCCCGCACGTCGCTTCTGGCCGCGTGCGCGCTCGTTTTAAGCTACCTCGAGACGATGATTCCCCTTCCCGTGGCGTTGCCGGGCGTGAAGCTCGGGCTCGCCAACGTGGCGGTGATCGCGGCGCTCTATGCGATCGATGCGCGATGCGCTTTGGGGGTTGCGGCGGTGAAGGTCGCGGCTTCGGGGTTCCTCTTCGGCTCGCCGATGATGCTTGCGTACAGTTTCGGTGGAATGACCTGCGCTTTTCTTGGGATGCTCGCGCTGTATCGCATCCCTGGTGTGGGGTGCGTCCCCGTGAGCATGGCCTCGGCGATCCTTCACAACGCGGGACAGCTTGCCGTTGCGGCGTGTTTCCTCAAAACGCCCGCCGTGTTCCTCAGCTTGCCGCCGCTCGCTCTGTGCGCGTGCGTGACGGGGGCTTTGACGGGCGCGGTCGCTAAAGCGGTGGTCGCGGGCGACGGGACGGCCGCGCGTCCGTCTGCTCGGGCTCGGCGCCGCAAGGGCAATACCCCGGTTCCCATCGCAGGCGGGCCTGTTCCGCGCAGCGTAGGCGGTACTCGCGTGAAGGAGAGGCCGGCCAAACGGGGCCGTGCGTCCCAGGCTCCTCGAACCAGGGGAGCGGCATTCGGCGTCTATCGTGCGGGCACGTCGTTCGCCCATATGCTCGACGCGCGAGCGAAGACGGCCTTCGCGCTTCTGTTCATTGTCGGCGCCTTCCTTGCGAAGGATGCTGCGGGGCTCGGTCTTGTCGCGATCGTTGCCGCGATCGCGCCGGCCGCCTCGGGCATGCGCGCACGCGAGGCGCTCGGACTCCTTAAGCCCTTCCGCTGGCTCATGGCCTTCGTCCTCGTCTTCAACGCGCTTTTCACCTCGTCGGGCGCGGTTATTCTGGCTTGGGGGCCGATTGCCGTCACCGAAGGCGGCGTCACCTACGCGGTGGAGTCGGTGGCCCGGTTCGCCTTTGTTCTTTTGGGAACGGGCGCCCTTATGCGGACCACGACCCCGACCGAGCTCGCCGATGCTGCCGCGTCTTTCATGCGCCCGCTTTCTCATGTGGGATTGAACGTCGAAGCGGCCTCGCTCGCCGTGGGGATGACGTTTCGGTTCGTGCCCACCTTGGCGGGCGAGATGGAGCGCATCCGCGCGGCGCAGCTTTCGCGATCGGCACCGCTCGAGGTGGGGTCGGCCGCGGCGCGCGCGAAGGCGCATGCGAGCGTCGTGGCACCGCTCGTTTCAAACGCGCTTCGCCGCGCCGACACGCTTGCGTACGCGATCGAGGCGCGGGCTTTCGGCTCGGGCGTTGCGCGAACGAAGCTGCATGCGAGACGGATGGCCGTGCTCGACTGGACGGTGGTCGCCTCGTCGTGCGTACTGGTTTTCATCGAGGCGGTGCTCTAAAGTTCCCATTTCTTTCGAAAAAGGGACTTGCCAGGAATTTCCGTTGTGCTAATATACCGTTTGCTGTCGCAAACAGCACTTCGGGATGTGGCTCAGCTTGGTAG
>CAKUIV010000144.1 GCA_934661105.1 uncultured Ellagibacter sp.
CCACATCTTCCCCCGGGGCGTACACGCCGAACACGGCGCAGGCTTCTTCGAGGCGGTCGGGGCGCTCGCCCGGCAGTATCGAAGTGCTCATGAAACGATCTCCTTTGCTGCATCGTCTATGTTCGAGGCGGCTTGCGGGTCGACCAAGTCAGCGCCCGAGCCCCCTTCGCTTGCGTTGGCTTGGCCGGCCGAGCCGTCGAGCAAGGTGCTCGAGCCGCTTCCGGCCTCCGCGAATTCAACGGGCACGCAGTACAGGACGTAGCGCGCGTCGGAATTGCTGTCGCAGGTGGAAAACATGAAGAGTTGGGAAACGTCCTGCGCCGACGGGGCCGCAGGGTAGGGCAAGACGATGCTGCGGTCGATCTTGTCCTGCGTGTACGCCGTGAAGTCGGCATCAGTCGCGAACTGGGTCTGAGCAATCGGTTCGGACCCTGCGCAATGAACGAGGGAAATCGAGTTCAGGCGGTAATTTCCCTTCGGGGTGAGCAAATACACGTTGCGGTGCGCGTTGAACTGCGTGCTGTCGGCGAAGTCGGCCAGGGCGGCGAACATCTCGCCGTTCTGGAGATGGTGGCCCTGCACGATGCTGTTCTTGTCGGAGAAGTCGTCGGCGTTCGTCGAAAGCAGATAGGGCGTACCGTAGGTCGGCATCCACCGGCCGCCCACGTTCCCCTCGAAATCGGTGGTGAGGTACTTGTCGGGGTTGTCGGCGGGAGCCTTCACAATGGGATAATTCACGTTCGTGTTGGGGATGTAGACCCAGCCGACCACGTCGGGGTTGATCGCGCGAAGCGCGTCCCAGTCGACGGTGAGGTCGGAAAGCGAGCTGCCCTCGACGTCCGACAGGTCGGAGTCGGGCATGAAGGCGCTTTCGGCAAGCGAGTCGTAGGATTTCTGGCCCTGCCAGTAGGTGAAGAGCACGACGCCGAGCGCGCAGGCCGCGGCGACGAAGACGGCGATCGCGGCGACGAGGATGTCCGTCCACAGCTTGCGGCGCCCCGCCTGCTTTGTATGCGACGGCGCCGTGCGCGATTGCGCAGATGCCGTGCCGTGCGAGCGATGATCCCCGACCATGTCTCCCTTTCGCGAACGAGGGGCGAAACGCGAAGCGAGCGTGGGTTCGCGTCGGATGCGCCCTGTGAAACCTCACTATAATAAGCAAACGCCCCCGGAAAGGGGGCGCGCATACGCTTTTATGCAAATTACATCGGCGACCGTCTTCGCGACCTGACGCCGATGCGGCAAACCGGCTACTTCTTCTTCAGCTCGTCAATGAAGCCCTTCGCGATGCATGCAACGATGATGATAACGATGACCGCGACGATGCCGGCGATGACTCCCGGGTTGTCGGGGATGAAACTCAAGTCCATGGCGACCCCTCTTTTCAAACGCGACGCTTTGCGCGCCTTTGCGATTACCTCTGTTCCATATAATGTCCATAGTAACGCCAACGCTTTTCCCGCGCAAGCGACGGGCGGAGGCGAAACCGAAAGGAAACGAATCGTTTCCCCAGGTGAAATTTATAGTTTACGGTTTAGCTCCAAAGCTTTCAGAGGCTGCTCGCCTGGATATCCGGCAATTTGACGGCGTTGCGCACCCACTTCCATTATCGGTGCAGTCGATAAGCCGTTATCAGCGTTTGGGCAGGTCAAGAAAAAGAATTGCGGTTTTTCCCAAAAACCTATTGACCATGTCGGCTATTCACCGTATAACTACGAGCGCTATCTGATTTTATGAATGCTATCGCAATCGATTAAGGAGATAACCACATGTCTGAAAAAGAGAACGCCTACTCGTTCGAGACCCTGCAGATTCACGCCGGCCAGGAAAACCCCGACCCGGCGACCGACGCTCGCGCAGTGCCGATCTACCTCACGTCCTCCTACGTGTTCAAGGACGCCGCGACCGCCGCGGGCCGCTTCGGCCTGACCGAGCCGGGCAACATCTACTCCCGCCTGACCAACCCCACCGTTTCCATCTTCGAGGAGCGCGTCGCCGCTCTTGAAGGCGGCATCGGCGGCCTTGGAGTGGCCACGGGCTCGGCGGCTATCACGATCGCCGTGCAGAACATCGCGACTACGGGCGACCACATCGTCTCCTCGACGAACCTTTACGGCGGCACGCTCAACCTGTTCGAGCACACGCTTTCCGAGCAGGGGCTTTCCACCACGTTCGTGAACCCCGCCGACCTCGACGCGGTCGAGGCCGCCATCCAGGACAACACCAAGCTGCTCTACGCCGAAACGCTCGGCAACCCCAATTCCGACGTGCTCGACATCGAAGGGTGGGCTGCCATCGCCCATAAGCACAACCTGCCGCTCATCGTCGACGACACGTTCTCAACGCCGTACCTGCTCCGCCCGATCGAACACGGCGCCGACATCGTCGTCGCTTCCGCCACGAAGTTCATCGGCGGCCACGGCACGGCCATGGGCGGCGTGATCGTCGACGGCGGCACGTTCGACTGGGCAGCCAACGCCGACAAGTTCCCCGGCGTCGCCAAGCCGAACCCGAGCTACCACGGCGTCGTGTTCACCGAGGCAGCGGGCAAGGCGGCCTACGTCACGAAGGCGCGCGCAACGCTTCTGCGCGATCAGGGCGCGACGCTTTCCCCGTTCAACGCGTTCATCCTGCTCCAAGGCCTGGAGACGCTGTCGCTGCGCGTCGAACGCCATGTGGAGAACGCGCTCAAGGTCGTCGAGTTCCTGAACAACCACCCGCAGGTCGAGCGCGTGAACCATCCGTCGCTCGCAACCGGGCGCGCCAAGGAGCTCTACGATGAGTACTACCCCAACGGCGCCGCATCCATCTTCACGTTCGAGATCAAGGGCACGGCGGAAACCGCGTGCAAGTTCACCGAGAGCCTGAAGCTGTTCAGCCTGCTCGCCAACGTCGCCGACGTGAAGAGCCTGGTCATCCATCCGGCTTCGACCACGCACTCGCAGCTCACCGAGGAAGAGCTCACCGCCGCGGGCATTTCCCCCACGACGATCCGCCTGTCCATCGGCACCGAGAACATCAAGGACATCTTGGCCGACCTGGAGCAGGGTTTCGAAGCGGTGAAGTAAACCTGAAACCACAGACTGCGCGAAAAGGAACTTTCCGCGCTTCGCTTGAGAGGCGCTTCCCAACCGGGGAGGCGCCTCTTCTCGTTTCGGGGAGGGAAAGGAGGCCCCTCACTCAAGTGCGCCTCCAGCGCTTCGAACCTCGAAATGGCCCTTCCCCGCATCTTGAAAACGCCTTCCCCGCTCTTTTTCGCCAACGAAGTGGAATTTAGGGTAGGTCGCTACAAGAAGAGCTTCTCTTCTATTCTTATTACGCCACACTATCGATAAAAGTGGGGTGTAACTTCGGCGGATTGCGTCTCTATCGCCCTTCTTGCGGAAGGAACCTACCCTAAATTCAAAATTGTTGGCGAAAACACCGTCTATTCGAAATTTCTTGTCGACCCTCCTGCATAATAAGCATACTTACCAAGCAGCCGGAATGCGAGGTTCCCATGAAATGCCTGATAAGCCACGCGACAGCTTTTGAATACTGGCGACTCGTCGGGATGTCCGGCATACGGGTTCCGAAGAAATCGGCGGCGCGCGTGCCCCCTGCTTCGGCGTCGGTCCGATCGATCGAGAAGCTCGCCGAGGTGGGGCTTCTCAGCTACCCATTGCATGCGACGACGTCGAGAAAGGCCAAACGCAGCAAACGCGCCGTCTATCATTATCGACCGGCCCCGCTTCCCCTTGGGTCGATTTACCTTCTCGGAAAAGACGTCGCCATCACTTCCCCTGAGCTTACTCTGGTGCAAATAGCCTCGGCTTTCACAACACCCGAAATCGCAGGGCTCGCAAGCGAATTCTGCGGCTTTTACTCTCCGCTTGACGGCACGATGAGCGGACTAGTCAAACGCGACCGGCTTGCTTCGACGGAGCGGCTTTCCTCGTTTTTGGAACGAGCGGGGAAGATCAACGGGAGCCAGGCGGCGGCGCGAGCCGTCCGTTACGCCTTCGACCGATCGCGCTCCCCTATGGAAACGGCGATCGGGCTGATCATGACGCTCCCGCGCAACTACGGCGGATATGCAGCGCAGGGAGCAGTCGTCAACCAACGCGTGAGGCTTGGCGCCGCAGATAGAAAGGCGACGGGAAGGGAAACGCTCGAGCCGGACATCCTTTGGCCAGAGGGCAAAGTCTGCGTCGAATACGACAGCTTCGAATTTCACTCGGACGAATGGCGCACCTCGAACGACGCCAGACGCAAGAACGCCCTCTTGTCCGCAGGATACAAGACCGTGACACTCACCGCGAAGCAGGCGCGCAGCTCAAACGCAATGGAGCTGGTTGCGCGCCACGTCCTCAAGCAGCAAGGGAAACGACAGCGAATACCGGATTCCGAACGCGCCCTCGCTCTTCGCGTCGAGCTCCTCGGTTCCTCGAGCGTGTTGAAAAACCAGTACGAACCTTCCCGGCGCCTTGGGCAGGAAACGAGAGCGACAAGGCGATGATCGCCGCATAGAGAGGACCGCGTCCACGGCCCTGGAACCAGCAAGATAAGCGAAAGGTCTCGTTTCTGCCAACAAAGTGGAATTTAGGGTCGATTGCGAAGCTCGCCGCCTTTTCATCTCCCGGCGCCTCGGCGTTTTCCCAGGT
>CAKUIV010000145.1 GCA_934661105.1 uncultured Ellagibacter sp.
AACCACTTCAAGGAGCCGGCGCTGCGCATGGCGCGCGGCATCGCCTGGTGCGCAAGCTGGCCGGACGTCGCCCGCGAAGACGGCGCTCCGGCTTAACGCACTCAAGCGGACGCCCTCGGCGACGGCCGCAAGTGAACCGAGCGTTGCGGCCGTGACCAACCCTAAGCCTATCGATCACGCAACGGCCCCGGCCGCCTGCGCGTGCAACCCTGGCAACTTCCCCGGCCCGACGCACTCCCCGACCCGGAACCCCGGCCCGCCTAAGCAGGCAGCGACCAATCGATAGGCTCCTCGCCGTTTTCGCATAGAAGCTCGTTCGCGCGCGAAAACGGCCGCGACCCCAGAAACGCCGGCAAATCCCCTGCCGCGCGCGATGCCGACAAGGGCGACGGATGCGTGCTCGCCAGCACGAACTTGCGCGAAAGCGCCGCGTCGGCGGTCGCCTGTTCATCGCCTTCGAGCAACTTCGAAGCGTTTTCCGCACGCGTCTTCGCTCCTTCGATAAGCTTCACGGCCGGGCGTCCCCACGCCAAAAACACCACCGGCTGCGGCAGGCGCATGCACGCCTCGACGACGGCTGTCGTAAGCGTTTGCCACCCCAGCTTGCCGTGCGAGTTCGCCGCATGCTCGCGCACGGTGAGCGTTGTGTTCAAAAGCAATACGCCGCGGCGCGCCCATGGCGAGAGATCGCCGCTTGCAGGAACAGCGCAGCCCTCATCGGCAGCGAGCTCTTTGAAGATGTTGCGAAGGCTCGGCGGGATCTTCTGCCCCTCGGGCACCGAGAACGCAAGCCCCATCGCCTGCCCCGGGCCATGATACGGGTCCTGCCCCACCACCACGACGCGCACGTCCTCGGGGGCGGTGAAGGAAAGCGCGTTCAGGACATCTTCCTGAGGCGGGTAGATAGTCTCCTCTTCTCGTAAGCCGTCGACCTGGGTGAGAAGCGCTTCCGTCTTCTCGCAAACGCCTCTCGGCACGCGTTTCATCCATCCCGCGATCGCATCCTGCTTGCTTTTCCCACCAGCCATGCGGCACCTCCGCTCCCATAATCGTCCCCCCATTGTAGCGAAAGGGGCGCCGCACCCGCCTGACAAGGAAATGCATACGCTCATGGTAGAATGCCCATCGGGAAAAGACGAGAACGAAAATATCATGTACTACTCTTTCATCACGTTCATAGCGGCAACAGCCGCCATCATCATGATTTTCAGCGTCCACGGCAACGCCGCGTTACCGCGTCGCGAGAAGCGGCACTTCATCTCCATCTTCGCCGCGATCGTCGTCGGTGCGACCTGCGAATGGGCAGCTTTGGAGCTGGGAGGCCGCGCGCCCTTGTGCCAGGTTGCCATCCCCATCCTGAAGGCGGTCGAGTTCTCGCTCGCGCCGTTGCTCGGCGTGCTCTATGTAGGCGTCATCGCCGAGAGGGACTCGAAAGCCATGCGCATCGCGTACGCCGTGGTTTTGGCGCATGCGGTCTTCGAATGCGCCTGCGCGCCGTTCGGAATCGTGTTCTACGTCGACGATCAGGGAATCTACCATCATGGCAGGCTTTACTTCGCCTATATCGCCGCCTTTCTCGCAAGCGGGCTGTTCCTACTCGTCGAAACGTCGCGCTTCTCGAAAGGTTTCCAATACCGCAACAGGCACATCCCCTGGCTCATCCTCGTTTTCCTGACGATAAGCATCTCCGTGCAGATGGCCGATTCAAGCATCCGCGTCACTTGGCTCGCCCTTTCCGTAAGCGGCATGATGTTCTACCTCTTCTACTGCTCGATCATCCAGCAGACCGACGCGCTCACGCGCCTGCTCAATCGCCGAAGCTACGAGGGGGCCATCGAGTTCCTCGACGAGAGGGCGGTGCTCATGCTTTTCGACGTCGACTGCTTCAAGCAGCTGAACGACATGTGCGGCCACGACATGGGAGACAAGGGGCTTCAGCTCATCGCCCGCACGATTTACCGGGTCTTCAGCCCTTACGGCTGCTGCTACCGCATCGGCGGCGACGAGTTCTGCGCCATCATCACGCGCGACATCGACCGCATCGAGGAGCTGAGCACGCGCTTCGATCTGGAGCTCGCACTGGAGCGCAGGCGTTGGGAGAAGCTCCCCGAAGTGTCGGTTGGATTCGCGCTCTACAATCCGAAATCCGACGACAAGGCGATCGTTTTCAAGAACGCCGACGACGACATGTACCGCAAGAAGAAGGAGCGCAAGGCGCGAAACGGCATCCCGTCGCGCTAGAAGCGCAGGTCCTCGAAAGATCGAGGGCGCTCGCCGCGAACAAGCGACCGTAAATCCGTCCGCACCCCGCATAGAAAAGCGAGCCGCCCGGCAACGGACGGCTCGCTTCGTCTCAACGCGTTTCGTTTTCAAAGTCGACGGCTAGCCTAGAGATGCAGCACGCGATCCTTGATTTCCTGCGTGCGGCCCTGGTTCCAGAACTGCGTGCCGATGTATCCGCAGGTGCGGCGGGCAACGTTGAGCTTTTCCTGGTCGCGGTTGCCGCATTTCGGGCACTCCCACACGAGTTTGCCGTCGTCTTCCACGATCTGGATCTCCCCGTCGTAGCCGCACACCTGGCAGTAGTCGCTCTTCGTGTTGAGCTCGGCGTACATGATGTTGTCGTAGATGTACTGCATAACGCGGATGACGGCCTTCAAGTTGTCCTGCATGTTCGGAACCTCGACGTAGCTGATGGCCCCGCCCGGCGACAGGCGTTGGAAGGCACTTTCGAATTTCAGTTTGTCGAACGCGTCGATTTCCTCCGTCACGTGCACGTGGTAGCTGTTCGTGATGTAGCCTTTGTCGGTGATGCCGGGGATCACGCCGAAGCGGCGCTGCAGCGCCTTCGCGAACTTGTAGGTGGTCGACTCGAGCGGCGTGCCGTAGAGCGAGAAGTCGATGTTCGTGGCGGCCTTCCACTCGTTGCACTTGTCGTTCATGTGCTGCATGACCTCCATGGCGAACGGCGTGCCTTCGGGGTCGGTGTGGCTGTGGCCGGTCATGTACTTCACGCACTCGTAGAGGCCCGCGTACCCGAGGCTGATGGTGGAATACCCGCCATAGAGCAGCTTGTCGATGGGCTCGCCTTTTTTCAGACGCGCAAGCGCGCCGTACTGCCACAGGATCGGCGCGGCGTCGGACAAGGTGCCCTTCAAGCGGTTGTGGCGGCACATGAGCGCCTTGTAGCACAGCTCCAAACGCTCGTCGAAGATTTCCCAGAACTTCGTCATGTCGCCATGCGAGGACAGCGCCACGTCGGGCAGGCTGATGGTGACGACGCCCTGGTTGAAGCGCCCATAGTATTTGGGCTTGCCCGGCTCGTAGTTGCCGGCGTTCGCCACGTTGTCGTAGCCGTTGCCGGAACGGTCGGGCGTCAAGAAGCTGCGGCAGCCCATGCACGTGTAGCAATCGCCGTTGCCCTCGGTCTCGCCCTTCGAGAGCTTCATCTCGCGCATCTTCTTCTCGGAGATGTAGTCGGGCACCATGCGCTTGGCCGTGCACTTCGCGGCGAGCTGCGTGAGATAGAAAAACGGCGAGCCCTCGTGGATGTTGTCTTCCTCGAGCACATAGATGAGCTTCGGGAACGCCGGCGTGATCCACACGCCCGCCTCGTTCTTCACGCCTTCGTAGCGCTGGCGGAGCGTTTCCTCGATGATCATGGCGAGGTCGTGCTTTTCTTGCTCGGAGCGCGCCTCGTTCAGGTACATGAACACGGTGACGAACGGCGCCTGGCCGTTGGTCGTCATGAGCGTGACCACCTGGTATTGGATGGTCTGCACGCCGCGGCGGATCTCGTCGCGCAGGCGGTTCTCCACGACCCCCTTGATGCGGTCGGCGTTGGCCTCGAGTCCGAGCTGGTTGATCTCCTGGAGCACCTGGCGGCGGATCTTCTGGCGGGAAACGTCGACGAAGGGCGCCAGATGCGTGAGCGAGATAGACTGCCCGCCGTACTGGCAGCTCGCCACCTGCGCGATGATCTGCGTCGCGATGTTGCACGCGGTGGAGAAGCTATGCGGGCGCTCGATCATGGTGCCGGAGATGACCGTACCGTTTTGCAGCATATCTTCGAGGTTGACCAAATCGCAGTTGTGCATATGCTGCGCGAAGTAGTCGGAGTCGTGGAAGTGGATGATGCCCTCGTTGTGAGCGCGGACCACGTCGGGGGGCAGAAGAAGGCGCATCGTGATGTCCTTGGACACCTCGCCCGCCATGTAGTCGCGCTGCACGGAGTTCACCGTGGGGTTCTTGTTGGAGTTTTCCTGCTTGGCTTCCTCGTTGTTGCACTCGATGAGCGACAGGATCTTGTCGTCGGTGGTGTTCGATTGGCGCTTCAGGGACTGCACGTAGCGGTAGATGATGTACTTGCGCGCCACGGTGTAGCGGCCCTGCGCCATGATCTGGTCTTCCACCATGTCCTGGATTTCCTCGACCGACACGGTGTG
>CAKUIV010000146.1 GCA_934661105.1 uncultured Ellagibacter sp.
GTTTTCGGCCTCGCGCAAGACGCCCTCCGCGTCGGCGAGCGCGTCTTTCGCCTTGCGCACGGCAGCTTCGGCGGTCTGCGCGCGCTCTTCAAGCGCCTGTTCGCGGGCGTTCGCCTCGTCGAGCTCGTCGGACAGGTCGTCTCGCTCGTCGGTGAGCACGCGCACCTGCATCTTCCACGCCTTCAGCTGGCCTTCAAGCTCCTCGCGTTCGGCGCGTTCGCGCTCAAGGGCGGCCTCGGCGTCGAGCTGGGCCTGCGTGACTTCCTCCACGAACACGCGGCGCACCTCGACGTCGGGGATGTCGGGCGAGTCGACGATCTCCTCCTTGATTTCCTTCACGAACTTCGGGGTTACCGGGTCGCGATGGACGCTCGCGAGCTCCTCGAGATTGCGGTCGTCCGAGGTCAGGCTCTTGAAGACGGTGTAGTTGTTGATGAGGTTGGTGTACATCTGCACCATGTACTCGTCGTCGAAGGCGAGCGCCGAGTCCTTGACGTCGATCGTGTAGCCGACGCTGTCGTAGCGTTCCATGAACTGCCACAGCTGGTAGCACTTGCGATAGTTCGGGTCCTTCATGATGAGGTTCGTGCGCTGGATGGGGCTGCGAACCGCGGCGCACCCCGCCATGATCTGGCAGAACGACGCGTTGCGCAGCGCCATGACCAGACGGCGAACGCGGTCGATGCGCATGAAGGTTTCCATGTTGTCGGCGTCGTTTTCCGCGAAGCTCTGGCGGTTCTTCACCGTCATGTCGACCGTGTACTCGATCTCCTCGTACGCGTCGCCGATCTTGCTGTGCATCTTGAGGTGGTTTTGGATCTCGTTGCCCGTCGACCAGAAGATGACGTCGGTGCGCTTGTCGACGAAGGTGAGCAGGCGCTGGATCAGGTGGTAGATGAAGCGGTTCTCGTAGAGGTCGTAGGTCTCGACCGTGTTGACGTTCAGGATCTTCGTCGGGTGGATGCCGCCGTCGTCCGACTGGGCGATGAACTGCGTGTTCTGGCTTAAGTGCCGCACGGAGTCGGCCGAGATCTTCTTCGCGAGCGAGACGGGCACGACCTCTTCCTCGGTGGTGATGAATCGACGGGGCTTCTCGATGATGGCGTTGATGGCGTCGAGCGAATCCTCGATCATCGAGATCCACTCTTCGTCGATGACCTTCACCAGCTCCTCGCGCTTCTGCTCGAGCGTGGTGTCGGACGCCTGCGCCATCTCGAAGAGGTAGCGGAAGTAGCGATCGTCCTCCTGGATGGGCTCCATCTGCTCGGAGAAGCTGTTGTAGAGGTCTTCGATTGTGTCCGACATGGCGAACTCCCGTGATCGTTTCGAAGCGGGGCGCGCCCGGGTGCGCGGATGCGGCCCGGGCGCGAAAACCCCGCGTTAGTACAGGTTCTGGATGCGCTGCAAATACGAGACGCTGTCGGGCAACCCGCCCTCGCCGAACGTCTTCTCGATGTACTCGATCAGGCCCTTTATCTCGTCGCGCACGAAGCTCACGTTCATGGACTCGAACTTCTTGAGCACCTTGCGCGCGATGATGTAGTCCATGCCGCCGAGCTCGGTGCCGCCGCAGGCGACGTAGACGGGGATGAAGTCGTACATCTGCTTGAGGATGCGGTTGCCGAACGCCAGCTTGAAACGGGTTTGCAGGTACTGGTCGAGCTTGTGCATCTTGGCGAGCATCTCCTCGGACACGACGTGCTCGACCTTCGCCTTCTGGAAGAGGTATTGCAGATGTTCCGCCGTGACGTGGACGATCCCGTGCGCCGGGCACTCGAACGCGTCGGCGCGGTCGTTGAGCTCGATGGGGATGGCGCGGTCGTAGACCTTGTCCGTGATGGTGAACGTGGAGTCGTCGTTGTTGGCGGTGCCGACGAACCAGAGGCTGTCGGGCACGGTGATCTTGCCGTCGTGCAGGCCCTTCGGGTCGCCCGCCCACGCGGTCGGCACGAGGTCGAGCACCCATTCGTCGTGGCTCGGCATTTCGAGCACGGACAGGATTTCCGCGAAGTAGTACTCCACGCGCGCGAGGTTCATCTCGTCGAGCACGATGGTCGACGGGTCGGGGCGGAAGCCCGCTTCGTACATGGCGCGCAAAAATTCCGTCTCGTTGAAGCGCTTGGAGAACTCGTTGAAGTACCCCATGACCTCGGTGCGGTCGCGGTACGACGGCTGCACCGACACGATGGTGGCGGGGTTGTCCAAATAGCGGCTGAAGGAATACGGCAGCGATGTTTTACCCGTGCCGGAGATGCCTTCCAAGATGAGCAGCTTGCTGGCCGCCATGCCGGCGACGTAGCGGCGCACGGTTTCGGAGGTGTAGTAGAGGCTCATCTGGCTGCAGGCATAGGCGCGGTAGCCTTCCGAGAAATCCTCGAGCGTGATCGCGTCGTCGTATTCCGGCGGCACGAAGTCGCGGTACTTGAGGTCGACGAGCGCGAGCTTCGGGAAGCGGTTCGCCTGCGCGATCTCGCGTTCCTCGGCGAGCGTCTTGGCCTCGACCGTGGCCTTCGCCATGGCCGCTGCGGCCTCGGTCATGCTCTCGCTGTCGATCGACAGCGACGCGTTGCCGGAAACGGCGCCGCCTGGAACAGCCGGGGCGCCCTCGGCGGGTGCGCCCGCCGCGCCCACGACGTTGCCGACCGTGGGAAGCGCGTCGTCAGTGAGCGCGGACGCACCCACGTACGGGATGCGCGCCGTGCCGCCCATGGCGTTGACCTTGAGCGCGAGCAGCTTGTTCTTCTCGTCCATGAGGTCGAGCACCTGCTTGTTCAGACGCCCGATCTCGCGGTAAAGCGTCTTGTTGGACGCGTTGTCGCGCTTGAGGGCGCGGTTGGTGCGGACCCGGTGCACGATGATGACCACGATGAGCACCGGCACGGCGATGAGCAGGGCGAACAGCAAAACCGCGCCGACTTTCCCAACGACGTCGAACGTGGTGAAGTACGTGGCGAAGATGTTGAAGTAGTCGACCCAACCGAACACGAGCAGATTCGCGATGCTCGCGAACACCGCCACGACGTTGTAGACGACCTTCGACAGCAGCTCCCATGCGAAGCTCAAGAACTCGCTCATGGCCTACTCGCCCCTTCCCTCGTCAGCGCCGGCGGATTTGGCGGGCGCGGCGGACGAACCGGCTTCCGCAGCTGCGCCGGCCTCGGCGGACGCGACAGGTTGCGCGCCGTTCGCGGCGAGCGCCGCTTCCGCCTCGGCTTTCAGGCGCTTCGCCTCGGCGAGTTTCGCCTCGGCTTCGGCCTGCGCGGCGGCGGCCTTCGCGATCGCGTCTTCCGCTGCGCTTTCGCCCTCACCGTCGACGATTTCGGCGGCGAGCTTCTGCCGATCTTCCTCGGCCATGGCGCGCTTCAAGTTCATTCCCACGATGACCAGGTGATACACCTGGTAGATGAAGAAGAGCAGCATCGGGATGACGATGATGACCAAGAAGCCCGCGCTCGACGACAGGATGTCCATGACCTTGCCCAGGTAGGGGATCTTGAGCACGTACTTGCCGACGATGTCGCCGTCGGAGATGACGTGCTGGTCGGCGATGTCGTTGTTGTCGCCCTTCGTGGTGAAGCTGTGCATGCCGTTGAGCTCGTCGATGGCCACGATGCGGTGCGTGTTCAGGGCGTACTGGTTGTCGACGATGGTATGGAACGTGACGATGTCGCCCACCTGCAAGTCGGCGGTGTCGCACTGCTTGATGACGATGAGGTCGCCCTGGTTGAACGTTGGAGACATGGAGTCCGACTGCACCGTCATGGGCGTGAAACCCGCCAGGTTCGAGACGCTACCGTCGTCTTTCGTCGCCAGCGTCGTGAACGCGTAGAGCGCCGACACGAGGATGATGATCCACATGATGACGCTGATGACGATGGTACCGATCTTTTTCGCTGTTTGCATGTCTCCCCTTTTGTGCGACCAGGCGCTTCCCTGCCGCTTTAGCCCTCGACGCCTTCGAATCGCATCGAAACGGAATAGTCTGCTCCCTTAACCATATTAGTGCAATTTTCATCGGTCCCTTCGAGCCAAATGCGAACTACCGCCGATTTATCGACGGAGGCCATAAGGCTGAACATGCTCGAGGCGTCCGTGGCCGCACCCGAATCGAGGCCGAACACGGTGGCCGACCCGCTTGATGCGGCGGCGCCTGGGGCGGACCGGGGACTGTACACCCACGTCTGCCCGTCTGCGGTGAAGCTTAGGCGCATGCACGCCGGCAGGTCGGAAACGCTTGACGTGAACGCCGTGCCCGGTTCTCCCGAATTGCCGTTTTCGCCGGTCAGACGCACAACGCAGTCGTTAAGGCTCATGAAATGCAGGGTGAATTCCAGATACGCCCCCGATTGCGCCGTGGCGGTAGAACCGTCCTCGAACGTGAAGTTCTCGTAGTCCGACGTGGTCACGGGCTGCAGCTTCGACGCGTCGA
>CAKUIV010000147.1 GCA_934661105.1 uncultured Ellagibacter sp.
CTCGGACCCTGAAGCATGTCGTCGAGCGTCGGCAGCTCAGCGTCAGCCAGAGCGATGTGCATGAGGGTGTTCTTGTAGACCTTCATGATGGCGCCGGCTTCGCGCACGCTGCGACGGAGCTCCTGGATCTGCTTCACCGTAAGGCCGCAGTAATCCACGACCCACACAGCGGAAGTGCCATCGAGGTCCGCCTTGACGTTGGCGAGCATCTCTTGGTTCTTTGCGTTGGGCATTCGTACACCTCCTTTTCCTCAAAACTCGAGTTCCGCCCCGTGGGGTGGAGTCGCGTTCGAAGAAACGAAACGACCCCCACCGTCACCAGGACAGCAGGGGTCGTCAAAGCGCGAAGCTTGATAACCACCTCGGCGGGCCGCGTTATGCGCGATTAAACCTTTCGGTACCTGCTGTCTAGGGCAGCGGAACGTTTTTTTACCTAGCTACTTAATGCAGCCCTTATATGATAGCTATAAGGGCTGCATTGTCAAGGCTTATTTTTCAATCGATTGCACCGGATAGGTCGTACCCGAATCGACGTAGGTGAACGTGATCGTATCGCCCGGAGCGTACCCGACGATCTCGATTTGAGCGGGCAGCCCGAAATCGTAAATCTCGTCGTCGCCCTCAAGCTTCACATAGAAGTGGGAGTTTCCTTCCATGACCGCCTGAGTCATGCGCGCTATGATGCCCTGCTTTTCCAAAGCCGCAACATCGCTCGACGCATCCGTCACCACACCGTTCGTCGCCAAGAGCGCTTCGTAGGATTTCTGGCACTCAGCCACCGTATCGCCGACTGCAACGTTTTGATAGCGCTGGATGTCGATCATCGCGAATTTCTTCACCAACCCAGCGCTGTCCTTCAACGCCATGAAATACGTCGGCTGATTCGACACGTTGATGAGCAGCGGGAACGTTGCCGTGTAGCGCAGGTTCTGCACCTGACCCTCCGCCGATTCCATCGCCGACTGCTCAGTTGCACCCGCGACGGAATAGAAGTGCGATTCCGCCGTCCTCTGGTTGACGAGGACGAAGCCGACGATCGAGTTGTCCGCCGTCGCCGACGTCACACCCGTGTACACCCACACATCGTCATCCTTCGCGATGTAGTTGTACCCCACATTGCCGTCGGTGCCGGGAGTCGTCTGCACCACGTTCTTCTGACCAAGCCATGAGTTCAGCCAGCCGTCCTTGTACTTGCCCGACCAGTTGTACTGCTCGATCAACAGCTCAGCAGGATACGCGCGGTCAACCCATTCGGGCACTTCGTCGATCGCGATGTCGGTGCACTCGCCCGTCGTCGCATTCACCATGACGACACGGCTGATCGTCGTACCGCCGAAAAGCCCGATGGTGCGCGACTGAACAGGACAAATCCACCAAGGAGCCCCGTTTTCGTCGATTTCGAACGACTTCTCATCGAACATGTAGAAGGGATATTTCAGCTGAACGTATCGGTCGATGTTGCGCGCCAAGGGCTCAGACTGCGAATAGAAGATCGCGTTGTCGCCCAGCTTCACGATCTGCGCATCCTGCGTCGTCATGTCGACAAGAGCATACGCGGGGATTCCGGATTCGCGGTTCGTGAACCATTTGAAAAGGTCGGCGTAGCCAAGCGGGCTCACGCGAACCGGAGTACCCTGATAGTTGATCTGGCTGTAAAGCGGCGAGATCTCGAACTGGCTCACGTACTCGGGAATCGAGCCCATCTCGCGATTGCCGAGAAGAACCGCCGAGTCGCGATCGATGACAGGAATTTCCGAGTAGTTCACTTCCTGGATATCCGATGCGAAATCATGATCAACCGTATCGAGAACGGTTGCGTATTTCGCCGCATTGCCAGGGAAGATGGAAAGCGACGCAAGCGCCCCGACTACGCCTACCGCGGCAACGGCCAAGGGAATGAAGGAAAGCGCGCGAAACGTCTTCGCCTTGCCCTCGTTGCGCTCTTTTTTCGCCGTGCCCTTCTTGTAGCTCTCATGCTTCGCATTGAAGAGCAGAAACAGCGGGAGCAAGATGAAGATGACGATAAAGAGCCATGTATCGGTGCTGTGGATGTTAATCGGCGGATGGAACCACCAATATGCAGCGAGGACCACGATAACGAGCACGATTGATGCGACGATGATCGCCCGTTTGCCCCACGATTTCATGTTCTCCATGAAATGCGGAGTCTCGATATGGGGTCCGCGTTTGCCGCCGCGTCCGCCGTTGCCGCCTTCCGTTGAGTTTCCCTGTGCGCCATCGCTTTGCGCACTTCCCCCGAAAGGCGAGCCCATGCCGTCGGTGTTCATCCCCGACTGCCTCAATGCCTCGAGCAATGCGTCGATTCCCGATGATTGCTTCAAACGTATCCCTCCTTGTGATTGAATTTTCCTCACTATACACGAAAACGCCCAGTTCCTTGCGAAACCAGGCGTTTCCGTTACCGTCCGCTTACGTTCGCCGAAAGCGAAGCCGTATGTTCAAGGCGAATATCACGACTTGGCTCAACAGAGGGGCAACCTATCCGAGCGCTTCTATCAAAGCGTTCGTGAACTCAGTGCAGCTCGCTGCAGGTTTGTCCGAACCGGTCAGCTTACGAATATCGCCCGTCAGACACGAGCCATCGGCATATACGTCGACCACAGCTTTGCGAATACGCGCCGCAGTTTCAAGCTCGCCCAAATGGTCGAGCATCATCGCAGCGGAAAGAATCTCCGCCGTCGGGTTTGCCTTATCCTGCCCGGCAATGTCAGGAGCGGATCCATGAACCGCCTCGAACACCGCATACTCTTTACCGATATTCGCGCCAGGAGCGATACCGAGCCCGCCAACGAGGCCGGCAGCAAGATCGCTCGCAATGTCGCCATACAGATTCGGGAAGACAACCACATCGAATTGCGAGGGATCGGTAACCATGTTCATGCAGAACGCATCGATAATGCGGTCATCAAACGCCACTCGCCCCTCGTATTCCTTAGCAACGTCCCGAGCAACACGCAAGAACAGACCATCGGAGTATTTCATGATGTTCGCCTTATGCGCAGCAGTAACCTTCTTCCGGCCATGTTTAAGCGCATACTCGAATGCGTAACGCACGATGTTCTCAGAACCCGTGATCGAAATCGGCTTGACCGAAATACCGGAGTCAGATCGTATAATCCCCGCGTTTTCCGAAGCACACAAGTCGATCAATTTCCGAGCGCCCTCGCTGCCTTCTTCGAATTCAACGCCCGCATACAGATCTTCGGAGTTCTCGCGAACAATGACAAGGTCAACGTTATCATAGCGTCCACCCGCACCAGGAAGCGACACGACAGGGCGAAGGCAGACATACAACCCGAGCGTCTTGCGCAACGCAACATTCACGCTACGAAAGCCAGTGCCGACGGGAGTGGTAATCGGCCCCTTAATAGCGACCTTGTTGCGCTTCACAGCCTCGATCGTCGAATCAGGAAGAGGAGTTCCTTCCGTCTCAACGCAATGAGCGCCCGCTTCGGCGATTTCCCAATCGATTTCAGCCCCGCTCGCCTCAACGACACGCTGCATCGCAGTGGAGGTTTCAGGGCCGATGCCATCACCAGGAATGAGGGTTACCGTATGTCGTGTCATCTTTTCTCCTCGCACTAGCTACTGGAAACAGGAATACACGCCCATGATACGTTAGCGGCCGCAAAAGCCGATGTCGTATCAGCCGACGGCGACGTTGTCTTACGAAAGGTTCTCGACGATCAAAGTAGCCTTGCGCCTAAGCGCACCGCGCCCATTGGCGGAATCGAAGCGCATACGGTCGGCGAACTCGTTTTTGACCGATCCGGAAAGAGCACCCTCCGAAAACTCGATCAACGCATTAAGCATATCTTGGAATTCAAGATCTCCGTGCCAGCATTGAATGGCCTCGTCGATGAGCGGCCATGCCTTCTCCGAGTTTTCTTCGGAGGAAGCTCCGAACTTGCAAAGAAAGCGCATTGCGGCAAGGTGCAAAGGACCGCTTTCCTCGTCGAACAGCGCCGTTTCAGCGCCATCGATTGCACGAGCGCATGTGTCGATATCAATATCGACAAGCTTTGTCAACGCATCGAGGCATTCCCAGCGAGTTTGCGCCTCCGGACGGGAAAGGCTGTCGACAAGAATCTCTCCATAGGGCGCGATCTTCTGCGCATCCAAAGCAGCTACAGCGGAAAGCACCTGAGCTGCGTGCTGACGAGAACGGCGGGTTCCCTCTTTCAAGGCGTTTGCGATTTTAGAAAGAAGCTCAGGGTTGGAAAGAGTGGATTCAGCGATGTTCTTAATGCTCTCAACTTTGTCTGCCACGTAACCATATCCTCTCTATGCATAGTTTTCAAAAAACTATTATACCTGTTCAGTCAAGCGAAAGAGGA
>CAKUIV010000148.1 GCA_934661105.1 uncultured Ellagibacter sp.
GGCCAGGTCTTTCGCAGCGGCGTCTTGCAGCCCGAACGTGCTGTCCTCGACCTGGACCGCGACCGAGTCGCGCAGGGCGAAGTCGGAAAGCGCCGAGGACAAGGCGCTGCCGTCGCGGTCGATCACCGCCACCTTCGGCATGTCCTCGTGGAACTCGTCGAACGTCGCGACCTGAATAGCTCCCGACCCGACGAGCGCCATGACGACGAACGCGGCAAGGTAGACGAGCAGGTACTGCCAATGCCGCGCCGCCACTTTCAGGGCAAGCTTAAAGACGTTCATAGTTCTGCCTCCTCATGAGCACGACCGCCGCCGCGAAGAAGACGACTGCCATAACGGCGAGCACCGCAAGCGTCGAACAGAACGGCTCGAGCGAATCGTAATAGGTAAGGTCGTAAAACGCGTTCGCCGCCTGCACGGCCGGGTTCACAAGCGACGCCCAGGGCGCGTTTTGCGCGACGTGGTCGGCCAGCTGCATCGCCGGCTCACCGTAGAGCCCCGCGAACAGAGAGCAAAGGCAGGTAAGTCCCGTGGCGATCCCCATCTTCCCGGGAAGGGCTATTCTCGGGACAGCGCCTATGACGGCGCCGAGCCCCGTGGCCATGAGCGCACAAACGGCGAGAGCGGCCACCGCCAGCCCTTCGCGCCCGCCGAAGTCGACGCCGAGCACCCAGCGCATGAACAAGAACGCCAGGAACAGGGCGGCGAACGACACGGTGAAGCTCGCGGCCACGCACACGAAAAGCTGGCGGGCGGGCGACATCGCCGACACCTGACGGCGCGCACCGACGGCCGCCGTGTTCGCCCGGGCGGCCGACACCGCGGCGATCGCCGTGGTGATACTCATGACCGCGGCGAACCCCAGAAGCGCATAGTAGTAGCGCACCGTTCCGCTCGATCCCGTGCGCAGGACGGAAACCTGCTGCGTCTTGACCGCGTCCGACACGAACGCCTTCGCGGCTTGTACGGCCTCGGGGCTTTGCGCGAAAGAGGAGATGTCGTCGCCACTGGACGCAAAACCACTTCCATCAGGCGAAACGCCGTCGGGCGAGCCGCTGCCGGAACCGCCTTCCCCAAGCGCGCCTTCCGCGCCCGCGTTGTCCGCGTCGCCCGAAGCCTGGTTCAGAAACGACTGCTTCATCTCGCCGTAAATCTGCCGATAGTGGTCGCACACGGTGCGCACCACCGTCTGGTCGAGCGTGCTCGTCGCGAGCGGCGACACCTGCAAAGACGGCAGCGCCTCGTCGTCGAGCGACATCGACGCTGCGGCCGCGCCCGAGAGAACCGCCTGCTGGGCCTCGTCGGCGCTTTCCACCTCGGTCACATTCAACAGCTGCTCGTCGCTGCCCGGCTTCGAAAGCTCGCCGATCATCTCGCGGAAGAACACGGCGCGCTCGGAGGTGTAGTTGTCGTCGGCGACCACCACGCAATCGACCGGGTCGGCGCGGTAGTATTCGTCGAAGTGGGAAAACATCACGTGGAAAAGCGTCGCGAGGATAAGGGGGAACGCCACGACCCAGATAAGGATATCGCGCTGCCGCACGAGCATCCGCACGGTATGGCAGAACAAAGCCTTCATCGCCTACTCCTAATCGCGCAGCTCGCGGCCGGTAATCTCGAGGAACACGTCGTTGAGCGTCGGCGGGTCGGAGTACACGCGCCCCACCTGCATCCGCGCCGCGCCGAGAGCCCCGAGCACGTCCATGAGGTTGCGCTCGCTCGCCTCGCACGCCACCTTGAGCTCTCCGTCGGAAAACTCGCACGACAACACATGGGGAAGCTCGCGCACCGTGCTCGCCGCCGCGCGTCCGCGGGAGGCGGAAGCGCCGACAAGTTCCACCACGATCTTCTCGCCCAGCGAAATCATGCGTTTGAGCTGGTCGTTCGTGCCTTGCGCGAGCACGCGCCCGCCGTCCATGATCATGATGCGGCTGCAGATTTGCTCGACTTCCTCCATGTAGTGGCTCGTGTAGACCACCGTGGCGCCTTCGTCGCGCAGCCGCAGGATGCCGTCGAGGATGGAATTGCGGCTTTGCGGATCGACGGCGACGGTGGGCTCGTCGAAGAAGATGAGCTCGGGCTTGTGCGCGATGCCGCACGCGATGTTGAGCCGGCGCAGAAGGCCGCCCGAAAGCTTCTTCGGGCGCATCTTGCGGTAGTCGCCGAGCCCCACGAAGTCGATGGCGTCTTCGACCAGCTCGCGGCGCCGGACGCGGTCGGCCACGTACAGCGCGCAGAAACAGTCGATGTTCTCGGCAACGGAAAGCTCGTCGAACACGGCCACCTGTTGGGGAACCACCCCGATGCGACGCTTCAGGTCGTAGCGTGCGGGCGACATAGGCTCGCCGAACAGGCGGATCGAACCCGAATCGTAGGTGAGCAGCTGCAGGATGCAGTTCATGGTCGTGGTTTTCCCGCAGCCGTTCGGCCCCAGAAGCCCGAACACCTCGCCGCGTTCGATGTCCAGGTTGAAGTGGTCGAGCGCGAGCACGTCTCCGTAGCGCTTCACCAAGTCGACCACCTCGACCACGCGTTGCCGCGCATCGGGCGCGCCCGTTCCGTCTTCCATCGCGATTCCTTCCCTTGGACGGCCAAACGGGCCGCGTTCCTTTTCGCCCATAGTGCGTCAAAGGCCGCCCGCGAAGTAGTGACTTTTGTCACGATTTCGCGTTTCCGCAGGAAAACAGCCCCATCCGTCAAGCGCCGCAACAAACGGAGAGACACGCGAGGGGGAAGGGCTTGCGCGGGTTTGGTACCATGCAGGCATGGAAAGAATCGTCGACAAGGCCATCGTTTTGGCGTGCTGCCTGGCGGTCGCCGGCTGCGAATTCGCCGCAACAGGGCAGACCGCCCCGGAAAGCCTGCTCCCCTTCGCCGTGGCCATGCTCACCGCAACGGGCTGCGCGCTCGTAAGCGAGATCGCCCCGAGCCCTTGGAGCCTCACCGCCCACTGCGCATACTGCGCTGCCGCGTGCTTCGCGCCTGCCGCAGCCGCGTTCTCGCCGCTCGTCGCCTACGATCTTGTTCGGGCGGCGCACGCGGCCGACCACTCGCGCGCGCTCTGCGCATTGCCCGCGGTCGTCTTCGTTTCCTGCGTCGCGCAAGAAGGGCTTGCGCTTCTGAGCGTCGGCGTGCTCGCGTGCGCGCTCGCCGCATCGTGCGCGCTTTCCGTGCGCACGGCCCGCGCCGCCGCACGGCAAACGATCGCGCACATCACGCGCGATTCCATGGAACTGCAGGCCCGGTCGCTGCGCAGCGAAAACGAGGAGCTCGCCAGCGAGGTCCGCAAGCTGCACGAAGCGCAGGAGGGCGGCGTCGACGGGATCGAAGCCGCGCCCGCGCGCCCTGCCGCCTTCGCCTGCCTGACCGAACGCGAATACGAGGTGGCGCGGCTTGTCGCCGAGGGGCTCGACAACCGCGAGATAGCCGCGACGGCGTACCTGAGCGAAGGCACCGTGCGCAACAACATCAGCTCCATCCTTTCCAAGATGCACTTGAAGAACCGCACGCAGATCGCCGTCGCCTTCTACAAAGGATCGAGGTAGTCCATGGGGAATCCCGCAGGCGAGGTGCTCGACACCATCCCGAACGAGAAGCTTCTGGAAACGACCGGCCCCGACGACGCGGGCATGCTGCGGCAGCGGTTCCTTGCGTTCAACACGATCGTCACGTTGCAGGCGTTCGGCGACGAGCGCCGCGCGCTCGCCGCCTTCGACGAGGCACGTGCGGCATCGCGGCGTTTCGAGCGCCTGTTCTCGCGCACGCTTCCCCATTCCGACATCGCACGATTGAACGCAGCCGAGGGGACTGCCGTGGAAATCGCGCCCGAAACGGCCGACCTCCTTACGCGCGCGCTCTTTTACTGCGCCGATAGCTGCGGGCGCTTCGATATCACGATGGGCGCCGCCGTGCGCCTGTGGGACCTGCGCCGCGGCATCGTGCCTTCGCAAGCGGCACTCGACGAGGCGCTCGCGCATGTGGACTGGCGCGGGCTGCATGTGTGGCGGGAAGGCGGGCGCGCGTTCGCGCAGCTCGACGACCCGCTCGCCGCGGTGGACGTCGGGGGGATCGCCAAAGGATGGATCGCCGACGAGCTGACGCGCATCCTGCGAGCCCACGGCCTTTCCGACTTCATCGTGAACCTGGGCGGTAACGTGGTGGCCCACGGGGAAAAGCCGGGCGGCGCACCATGGAACATCGGCGTGCAGGACCCGCGCGACAAAAGCGCCGTGGTATGTGCGATGCCGCTTCGCGATGCATCCGCCGTGACGAGCGGCATCTACGAG
>CAKUIV010000149.1 GCA_934661105.1 uncultured Ellagibacter sp.
CGAGTTGAAGCTCCCGCGCGCCCAGAAAACCTTCGTGTACCTGTGCGCGATCGTCGGTGCGCTCGGCGCGTTTCTCTTGCTCGGAGACTTATTCGGCGGCGGAATGGGCCTTCCGCGCTTCACGGGAATGGAAGTGGGCGCCCTCGAAGCCGCGCTTGTCGTGCCGCTCTCTCTGGCGGGCTGCGCAGCAGGTTGGGCGTTTCACGCTTCCACGCGTGCTTCGAGTGCGCTTTCGCGGCGCATGGGGGAGCGGCCCGTCGGCAAGGCGGTGCTCGCGGGCGCCGTGCTCGCGCTCTGCGGCATGGCGCTGCCCTACACCATGTTCGCCGGCGAGTCGCAAACGCATATGCTTATGGAAGGCTACCTGTCCATCCCTGCGGCGGCGCTTATCGCGACCGGCCTCGTGAAAGCGGCGATCACGCCGTTCTGCATCCAGATGGGCTGGCGCGGCGGGCACTTCTTCCCGCTCATTTTCGCGGGTGTGAGCCTGGGATATGGGTTCGCTCTCGTGTCGGGCGCCGATCCGGTTGCCTGCGTGGCCATCTGCACCGCGGCGTGCATGGGCGCGGTCATGCGTCAGCCTGTCATGGCGGCGTTGCTTTTGATCATGTGCTTCCCCGTGAAGGGCGTGGTCGTCATGATAGCCGCCGCGGCCATCGGCTCGGCGATTCCCCTGCCGCGCGCGCTTCGTCCCGCGCAAGGCGAAGAAGGCGCCGGCAATGCAGGGGATCGCGACGACGATGGGCGCAAAGCCGCCGAGGGCGCCATGGGCGTCTCCGAGGGATAGGAGGCGCCCATGATCAACTTCCGCATGCTCCTCGACGTGCTCAGGCATTCGGGATTCGGGCCCATCACCTGCGTGTTCGCAGTGGCGTTCCTCGCGTGCTCGTGCGCGGTGTGGCTCGCCGACCCGCAGAACCTTACCTTCGGCGACGGTGCGTGGTTCTCCTTCGAGGTCGTGTCGACCATCGGGTTCGGCGACGTGAACGCGGCGGGCCCTGTTGCGCGGGTGGCCGCAGTCGTGCTCAGCATCCTCAGCATCTTCTACATCGCGCTTCTCACCGGCGTCGTGGTGAGCTACTGCACTACCGCTATCAAGGCGCGCGAAGAGGGGACGCTTTCCAACTTCACGGCGAACCTCGAGCGACTCGACGAGATGACACCGGAGGAGCTCGCCGCGTTCTCGGAACGCGTGCGCGACTACCGCCGCACGCATTAGCGGTCCCGGGGCGCCTGCTTCGTCGCCTTTCCTTAAGGCTCCTTGCGCGATCGCTCTTTGCATTCGCGTCGTCTGATAATGTTAAATCGCTGCCGATGGCGTTAACTCTCGGGCGAATCCAGGCTTTCTGCGTCACAATAGGAGCTGATTAAGCGAACTGCGCGGCGCAGTAGTCGCCGCATGAAGAAAACGAAACGACAAGGAGCGAACCCGTGGCTAAGGTCAACCCGAATTACCAGAAACTTCCCGGCAGCTATCTCTTCTCCGAGATCGCGCGCCGCACGGCAGCCTATTCCGAGGCTCATCCCGAGGCGAAACTCATCAAGATGGGCATCGGCGACGTGACCCGTCCGCTCGTGCCCGCGGTCATCGAGGCCATGCACGCCGCCGTCGACGACATGTCGCGTTCGGAAACCTTCCACGGTTACGGCCCTGAGCAGGGCTATGACTTCCTTCGCTCCGTTATCGCCGAGAAGGACTTCCATACGCGCGGGGTCGACATCGCCGACGACGAGATCTTCATCTCCGATGGCGCGAAGTCCGACTGCGGCAACATCGGCGACATCCTCGACGTCGACAACGTCGTCGCCGTGTGCGACCCGGTGTACCCGGTGTACGTCGATTCCAACGCGATGGCCGGCCGCGCGGGCGACTACGATGCCGACGCCGAGCGTTGGACCAACATCACCTACATGCCCACCACTGCCGAAAACGGCTTCTGCCCGGCGCTTCCCGAAGGCAAGGTGGACGTTATCTACCTGTGCAGCCCGAACAACCCCACGGGCACCGTGCTCACCGCCGAGCAGCTGAAGGCGTGGGTCGACTACGCCAACGCCAACGGCTCGATCATCATGTTCGATGCCGCCTACGAGCGCTTCATCACCGAAGAGGGCGTGCCGCATTCCATCTATGAGATCGACGGCGCCAAGACCTGCGCCATCGAGTTCCGCTCGTTCTCTAAGACCGCGGGCTTCACCGGCGCGCGCTGCGGCTACACTGTGGTGCCGAAGGAGCTCGAGCGCGACGGCCAGAGCCTGAACGCCATGTGGAACCGCCGTCAGTGCACGAAGTTCAACGGCGCGAGCTACATCATCCAGCGCGGCGCCGCGGCCATCTACACCGAGGAAGGCGAGCGTCAGATCGAGGAGACGCTCGACTACTACCGCAACAACGCGCGCGTGATCAAGGAAGGCCTCGAGGCTGCCGGTTTCACCGTGTACGGCGCTGTGAACAGCCCGTACATCTGGTGCAAGACGCCTGAAGGCGTTGGCAGCTGGGAATTCTTCGACAAGCTGCTCACCGAGGCGAACATCATCACCACGCCGGGCGCCGGCTTCGGCCCCTCCGGCGAAGGCTATGTGCGCCTGACCGCGTTTGGCGACGCTGACGCTGCGGTGGAAGCCATGGAGCGCATCAAGAAGCTCATGGCGTAAAGCGCAGCCGAGGCGCTTCGCCTCGCCGGCCCCCGCTCCTTATGAGTTTTTCGGGCCCCTTCCGTTCGGCTGCCGTGCGGAAGGGGCCCGATTGCTGTCTTCGAGAGGCAAGAATGCCGAAATGTGGCCACAAATCGTCGATCTGCGTTTTGCGAGGGCGAAGATTGCATCGGTGATCCGCTACAGGACGTAAATAATCCCCACTTTCAATGAAAATGGGGATTATAAATCGTCCTTTAAGTATTCAGCTCGCGTTCAGCCAGAGTCTCTTGACGCAGAACGACAATCTGTGACCACATTTCTGCTTTTGTGCCTTTCGTTGGCGTTTCGCTGCTCGGAAGGCGGGTTGGAACGTGTTGCGTTCCGGTCCGATCGGAGTTCTCGTCGCTCGAGAGTGCGCTTAGAACCCGCCTTGGCTCGCGCGCTCGGGGACGAGGGTGCGGCGCTTGCCCTTCGCCCAGTTCATGCAGCGGAACTGCTTCACCTCGTGGAACTTGTAGTTTTCGCCCCACATGAAGCAGAAGCCACGCAGTTCGTCGAGCAGCTCTTCGGGCGTGCCGGCATGCTCGTCCTCGATGTAGGTCTTGAACACGGAGTACGTTTCGCTCTTGTCGTGGATGCGTACCTTCGGGAAACGGATCGAAAGCCACGTGCGGATGGCGGCGTTGAGCTTTTCCGCTCCCGGGTCGTCGCCGAAGATGACTTCGATCGGCTCCCAGTATTCCTTGTACAGGCGCGTCTGCTCGTCGTGGTCCATCGCGATGAGCAGGTAGTTGCGCACGAGGTCGGCCGTGGTCAGCGGCACGCCGCGCGCGTTCAGGCTCTCGAAGATGAGCTGCGGGTTGTCGTTCTTGTCGAGTTCCGCGTCGACCACGGTGAGCACCTTCATGCCGTTCCAGAACGTCTCGGCGTCGAACCCTTCTTTCTCCATCTCGCCGTGGAAGTAGTCGAAGTTCTCGGTGATGCGCTCCGAGGGGCGTTCGGGCAGCTCGGAGGCGTCGACGATGGCTTCGAGCGTCGGGCAGTCGTTGAGCGACAGGATGAGCTTGCAAGCGTGCTCGTCGCCGGCCTTCACGTGCAGGTACTTCTCGTCGATCTCGTCGGCGGTCATGCCGTCTACCGTGCCGCCGTGCGCGCGCAGGTACTTCACGAGCGCGGCGATCACGATCGTGAGCGTGGTCATGCGCTGCTGGCCGTCGATCACGTCGAGTTGATGGCGCGCCGTCTTGGCGAAGCGGTCGGGTGCGTAGAGTACCGTGCCGATGAAGTGCGCGTTGCCCGTGCGGCCGCTTCGGTTGATGTCTTGCCACAGCCCCTTGCACTGCTGGATGCCCCAGGAGTAAACGCGCTGGTAAACCGGGATGACGAACTGGGTCTCGTCCGTTCCGAGCAGGTCGAGGAACAGCTCCTGTTTCGTTTGCATGCTTTCAATCTCTTTTCTCGCTCCGCGCGCCGCAACTCCCCAGCTGCGAGGCGCATCCCCTATGGCTGCGCGCTCCAATCGCGCAGCCGAAAAAACCATGGGCGATTATAGGACAGGCTTTTACGGATGAGTAGATGCTCGAATCCGATTGAGCGAAAGAATCCGTATTTCGCGA
>CAKUIV010000150.1 GCA_934661105.1 uncultured Ellagibacter sp.
CGCGCAAAACGTTCGCGCCGAACTGCTCGGAGGTGGCATTCGGGGCCGCCCACCACCGGCTCGCAGCAACCGCCGGCTCTCTGTGAGATGGGTTCGTCCTTACTTTCCTCGTCAACGCATTTCGTCGTATGTGGTTTTGAACTGGGCGCTAGTATACGCCGCTCGAAAACGGATGCAAGGGGTAAATCGAGATAAGGTTCCCGCAGCCCATAAATGCACATTCCCGACAAATTCGGGGTGAAACGCGGCGCCCCGCCCCTCCCCGTCGCAGCGTCGACGCGCGCCATGCGCGCACAGAGGCGAGCCGAGAAGCGAAGATACGTGTCCGGAAAGCGAAGGTGCGTAGCGGGGATCGAAAAACCGGCCGATTTGCGCAGGTTTTCGAGTGCGACTCGCGCACATCCTCAGTCTTCGCCGGCAAAACGCCAGGTGAGCGAGATCGCTTTTCGTGGTCTTCCCACCTTGAAGCGGAAAACCTGCGCAAATGAGGGAAAAACTAAAAAGGGGCGAAACGCGGCGTATTCCACCGCGCCCCGCCCCCCTGCCGCGACCTTGCTCGAAGATCTTCGCGCTAGGCGTTCTTCAGCTCCTTCTCCAGATCTTTCGGAAGCTCGCCTTCCAGCGGGAAGCGCATCTCGGGTTCGTCGGCGCGCGCCGGCGGCTCCTCCCCGAAGGAGTACTCGTCTTTGCCCGGGAGCACCGCGTTCAGCACGATGCCCACGATCGAGCCCACGGCCAGACCGGAAAGCGAGATGGTGACGCCGCCGACAGCGAACACGATGGCACCGGCGGTGCTGTAGGCGATGCCGATCGAGAGCACGAGGATGAGGGCGGCCACGAGCACGTTGCGGCTCTTCATGAAGTCGACCTTGTTCTCGACGAGGTTGCGCACGCCGACCGCCGAGATCATGCCGTACAAGACGAGCGACACGCCGCCGATGACGCAGGCGGGCATCGCCTCGATGACCGCAGCGAACTTCGGGCAGAACGAGAAGCAGATGGCGAACACGGCAGCGATGCGGATGACGCGCGGATCGAACACCTTGGTGAGCGCGAGCACGCCGGTGTTCTCGCCGTAGGTGGTGTTGGCGGGCGCGCCGAAAAGCGACGCCAGAATGGTGGCAAGGCCGTCGCCGAGGAGCGTGCGGTGAAGGCCGGGCTCAGCGATGAAGTTGCGGTTCACGGTGGAGGAGATGGCGGACATGTCGCCGATGTGCTCGATCATCGTGGCGAACGCGAGGGGCATGATGGTGATGACGGCGGTGATGGCGAGCCCCGCGTCGAAGTGCCCGGCAAGGCCGAACACGGTGTTCTCGAAGGCGACCGGCAAGCCGATCCAGGCCGCGCTCGCCACGCCCGAGAAGTCGACCTCGCCGAGGGCGACCGCAAGCGCGTAGGACACGAGCACACCGAGCAGGATGGGGATGATCTTCACCATGCCGCGACCCCAGATGTTGGCCACGACGATGACGGCGATGGCGACCACGGCGACGAGCCAGTTGGTCGAGGCGTTCGCGATGGCGGAGCTCGACAGGATGAGGCCGATCGCGATGACGATCGGGCCGGTGACGACCGGCGGGAAGAACTTCATGACGCGCAGCGCCCCGAAGCCGCGGAACAACGCCGAGAGCACGAGGTAGAGCAAGCCCGCGCACGCGACGCCGAGGCAGGCGTAGGGCAGAAGCTCCGCCTCCCCGTTCGGCGCGATGGCGGCATAGCCCGCGATGAACGCGAACGACGAGCCGAGGAACGCCGGGACCTTGCCCTTCGAGAGGAAGTGGAACAGAAGCGTTCCCAGGCCGGCGAACAGAAGCGTCGCCGAAACGGAAAGGCCCGTGAGCACGGGAACGAGGATGGTCGCGCCGAACATGGCGAACATGTGCTGGAGGCCGAACACGAGCATCTTCGGCTTGCCGAGCGTCCTCGCGTCGTAGATGGCGTCGGGGCTGTCGGCGGCACCCATGGTAGGTACCGGCTTGTTTTTCGTGCTCACACGCACTTCCTTTCGATTGGTTGGAATGTTCCTGCGCAACGATGGTGCGGGGCGCGCCGATCCCGCAAAGCGAGAGAGCGCACAAAAAAAGCCGGAGGTTTAAACCTCCGGCCTGCGCATTCATGGTGGTCGCTACAGGATTTGAACCTGTGACCCCCGCCGTGTGAAGGCGATGCTCTCCCGCTGAGCCAAGCGACCATATGTTTTGCATGAGGCTTAAAAGTTCCTGATGCGAGGAAATATAATAGCGCTCACGTCGATCTTGCGCAAGGGGCGATTTTGAAAAATTTTGCGGCAGGGTCGTGCCGTGGCCCGGCCCTCACGCCCCTCTTCGAGCAGCTTCTCGTCGGACATGCGCCCGGCAAGCGCGAGCGCGTCCCATGCGGGCAAGCGCGTCGTGCGCGCTATCGGCGGCGTCGACGAGGAGTTTCCCCCCTCCCCCGAAACGCCCGATCACGCGCCCCCGCCAGGTGTCGGAAGGCTCGACGATGCCCGTACCCTCGCAGAAATGCTTATCATAATAGAGCTGCCGCCCTTCGGGAACGAGCCCCTCGAACGTCGAGAGGGAATCCCCGAAACGGAGAAGCAGGTCACGCATTGCCCCCTTGCGCTGTCTTCGGTGGCCGATTCCAGCATGCGTTTGTTTCCGAACGGGATCGCGAGGGCGAGCATGCGATTTTTCCGACGAGCGTAATGCTATACTTTCATTTCGTGCGCTCTAGCGCGCAAGACTGCCGTATAAAAAGCGAACCGTGCGCCGCGCTGCGCAGGTTGCATGTGCACAGGAAAGAAGATCCATGGCTAACGAAGACAGCTTCCTCGCTTCAAAGAAGCGCAGCGACGAGATCCGCGCCGATTTCGCGGTGCACCCCGAGAAATACACCATGCTCACCGGCGACCGCCCGACCGGCAGGCTGCATCTGGGCCATTACTTCGGCACGATCAAAGAACGCGTCGCTCTGCAGGATATGGGCATCACCACGCGCATCGTCATCGCCGACTACCAGGTCATCACCGACCGCGACACCACGGCCAACATCGCCGACAACGTGCGTAACATGGTGATCGACTACATGGCGTGCGGCATCGACCCGGAGAAGACCATCATCTTCACGCATTCCCATATTCCCGCGTTGAACCAGCTCATGCTACCGTTCTTGTCGCTGTGCACCGAGGCGGAGCTCGAGCGCAACCCCACGGTGAAGTCCGAGCAGGAAGCCTCAGGGCACGCGCTCACGGGCCTGCTTCTCACCTACCCCGTCCATCAGGCGTGCGACATCCTGTTCTGCAAGGGCAACATCGTGCCGGTCGGCAAAGACCAGCTGCCCCACATCGAGCAGACGCGCCAGATCGCGCGCCGCTTCAACGAGCGCTATGCGCAGGTGTTCCCCGAGCCCGACGGCGTGCTGACCGATGCCGTGCTCATCCCCGGCCTCGACGGCCGCAAGATGTCGAAGAGCTACGGCAACGCCATCAGCCTTTCGGCCACGGCGGAGGAAACCGCGAAACTCATCAAGAAATCGCAGACCGACTCCGAGCGCTTCATCACGTTCGACCCCGACAACCGCCCCGGCGTGTCGGCGCTTCTGACCACGGCGGCGCTCTGCACCGGCCGCACCGAGGTCGAGATCGCCGAGGAAATCGGCAACGGCGGCTCGGGCACGCTCAAGAAGTACGTCACCGAGAGCGTGAACAACTACCTGGCGCCCATCCGCGAGCGCCGCGAGGAGCTGGCGAAGGATCCAGCTTACATCGCCGACATCCTGGCCGAAGGCAACCGCCGCGCGAATGAGATCGCCAACGAGACCCTGGGAGAGGTGCGTGAGGCCATGGGCATGGTCTACACCGCGTAGGGCTTTCGAACGCTAAGGCTTGCAGGTTAACGGGTTCCCTCGAAAGTGCGGGAACCCGTTTTTTGTATCCGTATGCGAGAGAGGTGGTTCGGAGCTCGCTAGGCAGTCGCGGGAGCAATCGGCGATTCGAACGCAGCTGGTGTCAAGCGGCGATTTCGTAAGACGAGCACGAGAAAGAAAGCTCCCGATGGCATCCTGCGACGGTTTTGCAAAGCGAGAGCGAGAAACCGACCTCAGGATGGCAGCCTGCGACGGTTTTGCACGAAAGCCGCTCTCCTCGACCCCCGGGGGTGCTGACGTTTTTCCGTACGAGTAGGGATCGGAGGAGAAGTGTACCCGTACGAGAAGCGCAGGGACGCCGT
>CAKUIV010000151.1 GCA_934661105.1 uncultured Ellagibacter sp.
TGCGGTAAAGAGGCGAACGCGAAGGAGGACGCGTGGACATCGCAAAACACATCGAGGCGTATGAGCCCGAGAACGAGCAGGAAGAAGTGGACAAGGCCGTCATCTTGGGCGTGCTTGCGCGCGACGAGCGCGCCTTCAGCCGCGAGGCGCTCGCGCACATGGCGTGTTCGATCTGGGTCGTGAGCCCGGATTGCGCGCAGACGCTGCTCGTGTACCACAACATCTACGACTCCTGGTCATGGATCGGCGGGCATGCCGACGGCGAGCGGGACCTCATGTCCGTGGCGCTGCGCGAACTGCAGGAGGAGACCGGCGTTTCGCACGCGAAGGTGGTGCCGCTTCCCGCAGGGAACATCTACTCGCTCGAGGTGCTCACCGTCGACGGGCACGAGAAGCGCAGGCGATACATCGGGTCGCACCTGCACCTGAACGTGACGTATTTGGCCGTCGCCTCGCTCGACGAGCCGATTCGCGTGAAACCCGACGAGAACAGCGGCGTGAAATGGGTGCCTCTGGCTGATGCTATCGCGCTATCGAGCGAGCCGTGGATTCGCGAGCGCATCTACCGCAAGTTGATCGGCAAGTTGGAAAAACCTGACGTGAAACACGCGATCGAACGCACCGCAAAGGCATTCGGGTAGCGCGCGGGCGAGCCGAAAACGGCCCATGGCGCCTAAATCGGCCCCGCGTTTTTCCCGGCACAGGCAGCGCACCGATAGCGCAGAGCAACGCACCTACGGAAGAAGATGCAGAAATCCCCCGCATTGGAGGGGCCATGCGGGGGATCCACGCGCAAACAACAGCGTTACGCGAACCCGCAAGCCCTGGGGAAAGGGCTTCGGGCGTGTGGAGATCGGCGTGCTCTCGCGCGCCGTGCGACAACAGGAGGGAATGCTGTCGCACGACATGCCGGCATGCACCGACGCTTATTTCGCCAGGTCATTCACACCAGGACCGACTTTCGGACCGCCAGGAGGTTTGGGGAGCGCGGCCCCGCACTTCGAGCAGACTTCCGCGCCCTCGCCGTTGTCGGTCCCGCAAACCGGGCAGGTCCCGCGAACGAGAAGGGGGATGGGCTTCCCTTCGCACTTCCCGCATGAGACGCAGACCGCGCACATGGCCTCATCCCCCTTTCTTATCGCAGCCTAGCGGACCGTCGCCCGCATAGGCTTTTCGGCGGAGTCCCGCTCAGCGCAAGCGGCTCCGCCGAATCGTCAAACCGTTACTTTTCCAAGCAGTAGAGAACCTGCTTCGGCTTTTCGGCCAAATCCTTGGCGAGATCAGCGATGTCGCCGTACTTCAGCACATGCGCTTGGCAGTGCTTCACGCAAGTCGGCTCGGCTTCGCCCTGAGCCAGGCGCTCGGCGCACTGATCGCACAGATCGGTGAAAATCGGCATGTTGATGTCGGTCCACTTGTCTTCGCCGATCTGGTAAACGCCCTCTTCGTGCAGCTTCACACCGCAGTGGCCCTCGGGAAAGCCCTTATGGGAAAGCTCCACCGTGCACGCCATCTCACATGTATGGCAGCCCGAGCACCATTCGTAATCGACCAAAATACCCTTAGCCATGGTTTATTCCCCCGCCTTCTCTTCGTAGCCAAGCGGATTGGAAAGCGTGTTGTGGTCGCCTTCCTCGCACTTGTAGATGCGGCACAGCACCGTCTTGTAGTTCGAACCGAAGCCCGAGCGACCCGGATCGTAGGCCAGCAGCTGGTTGATGTTGTAATCGAGCATGCCGGAATAGCCGCCGTCTTCCCAGCCTTCCTGCTCGGGCATCCACCAACCGTGATCGGTCGACGCGTAACGAGGATCGAGCGCCTCGGTGAGCTCGACGCGACGCTTGGCACGGCCGCGCTGGTTCTCGACCCACACCCAGTCGCCTTCGCGAACGCCGCACTCGGCAGCGGTCTTCGGGTTCATCTGGACGATCGGGTCGGGACGCATGGCACGCAGCTTCGGAACCTGGCGATGCTCGGAGTGGAACAGCGACCAGTTGCGAGCACCCGTGGTAAGCACGATCGGGTATTCCTTGTAGAGCTCGGGGTCGGCGATAGGACCGGGCGAGGGCTCGTCGAACGACGGCACGCACTGGATGCCGATCTTGTTGAAGTAGCTCGACCACAGCTCGATACGACCCGTTGCCGTCTGGAAGCCGACCTGACCGTCGGAGCGCAGAAGGCCCTTCTTGTACTTGTAGTACTCGAAGTCGAGATAGGTCGGTGCCGCCTCGCGCAGCTCCTCGAAGGACATGTCCATGCCCTCGAGGATATGGGAGAACATCTCTTCCTCGGTGTCCCACGGATAGAACTCGGGGCAGATTCGTTTGCCGATCTCGAGGTTGATCACCATGTCGGACTTCGCTTCGCCGACCTGGATCGCCTTGTTGATGGTCTCGCCGCGCTGCACGCCGTCGCCGATACGGATGCCGTTGCGCTCGGCGAACGTGCAAGCCGGCAAGAAGACGTCGGCCAGCGCCTGAACGGTCGGGGTCATGTACATGTCGACGGACACGATGAACTCGAGCTTCTTAAGCGCATTGTACGTACGGCGCGTGTCGGGCGAGGAGTTCACGAGCGGGTTGGTGGTCTGCATCCAAGCCGCCTTGAGCGGGTAATCGTTGCCGAGCTCGTCCTTGCCGGTTTCGAGGCATTCGATCGTAACGTCGGTCGAAGCGTTCTTGAAGCCGTAACGATACAGCGGGTACTTGTGGATGCCGAGACGCTTCTCCTTCTGCTCATCGGAGAGGTTCTCACCGCCCCAACCGGCGTAGTACGGAAGAATCGACGGAGGAGCGATCATGCCGCCCGGGTTGTCGACGTTGCCCGTGATCTGGAAGATGGCGGAAAGCGCCTGGCAAGACGGAACGGCTTCCTTCGACATGTCGGTCGAAACGCCCCATTGCATGATGGCGCCGTCGGCGTTCGCGATCATGCGAGCGGCCTCGATGATCTTCTCGGGCTTCACCCAGCAGATTTCGGCGGTCTTCTCAGCGGTGTAAGGCTCGCATGCCTCTTTCAGCTGATCGAAGCCGTAGCACCAGCAATCGACGAATTCCTTGTCGTAGATCTCTTCCTCGATCATGACGTGCAGGATGCCCATGGCAAGCGCCGCGTCGGTGCCGGGACGCAGCGGTAGGAAGATTTCAGCCTTCGTGCCGAGCCAGGTCATCTTCGGGTCGACGGAAATGATCTTCGAGCCGCGCTTCATGCAGTCGACGACCCAGTGCCCGTACAGACCGTCGGAATTGGAGACGATCGGGTTGTTGCCCCAAAGCACGATGCACTCCGGAACCTTCCAGCGAGGATCGTCGTAGCGCTTGGTGAACTGCTGCGAGTAGTCGCCGACCCAGAAAGAGCCCGACGTGCACATGGAGCTTGCGATGCGCGGAACGAAGCACGCGCAGCCGGAAAGCGCGAACACGACGTTCGGGCTACCGAACGACCAGGCCAAATGGCTGATCCACGGAGCGATGTCGCGGCCGGTGCCCTTGAAGAAGAGCACGGACTGGGCGCCGAACTCCTTCTTGTAGGCAAGGAACTTCTCAGCAATAAGATCGTACGCCTCATCCCAGCTGATGCGCTCCCATTTGTCCTTGCCGCGATCCTTCGGGTCGCGCTTCATGGGGTACACGACGCGATTCTCGTTGTAAGCGGACTCCATCAAGTCGAGGCAGCGCACGCACAGGCGTCCCTTGTTGAACGGGTTTTCGGGGTCGCCCTCGACCTTTACAAGCTTGCCGTCCTTGTCGGTGTACAGAAGCAGACCGCACCCAAGATGGCATCCGGGGCCAGACCATGCGCTGCCACGCGTAACCGTGTATTCGCCCTCCTGGTAACGCCAGGGCTTTTCGTGTTCGACGTACTCGTACTTGTCGGGCCTGCCGATCTTCTCCCCCGCATGACGCTCATGGGACACGTCTTTGAATTCTGCCATGCTTTTCTCCTCTCGAATCCTCCATCGAAACCAGCAGATCGCTCCGTCGGTCTCACCGTCCCTGTCTAAAAGTATAGGTACCGCCTAAGCTGGGGGTTTGTCGTTAAAGGAAAGGCGCTTTCCAAAATGGAAACGAAGCCGCATGCAACGAGCCGCCCGAAAGGTTCACCTCATCAGAGATGCTTATAGAGCATAGCCCTTCTCCAGCAGCCGCTCGATGCAGTACCGAGCGGCATCGAGGCACGGATCGACGACCTCGGCTT
>CAKUIV010000152.1 GCA_934661105.1 uncultured Ellagibacter sp.
CGAAGAGCGACCGCACGAAGGACTTCTTGGGACATATCCGATAAAGGGGTGTTTTTTCGGCTCGCGACAAGAAAAATCGAGGGCAATGTTCGAAAAGTTCGTTTTTCGCCTGAAAGAGGTTTTTTCTCCCTCATTTGGCATTTATGCTTTGGTTCAACACCTCGTTATGCCACATATCATGCAAATACGTGGCATAACGAGGTGTTGAACTATGGGAATGCGGTCTCCTGGCTGCTGAAAGGACGGAAAAACCGTCGGTTTCGAACGCGACACCCTCTTTTTCCTATTTTGAGGTGGTGAAAGAAAGAACGAACGTTGCGAAAGGTTAAGGCGATGGAACTGTCGACGGAAGCGAATCGATCGGAGGCGAAACGCGGGGCGCTTGCCGCCGCGGCATGCTACTGTATCTGGGGCTTCTGCCCACTGTTCTGGTCGCTGCTCGGTGATGTCAGCTCGATCGAGATCATCGGGCAACGCATCGTGTGGTCGCTCGTCCTGACCGTGCTCGCATGCACGTTCGTCCTGAAAGCCGATTTCATTTCGCTTCTGCGTGATGCTCGCGCGCGGCGCTTTCTCATCCCGTCGGGTCTGCTCATCATGGCGAACTGGAGCATCTACATCGTCGCTATGGTCACGAACCATGTGGTCGAGGCGTCGCTTGGGTACTACATCAATCCGCTGGTGTCGATTTTGCTCGGACTTGTGGTGTTTCACGAACGGCTGACCCCGTTGCAGGTTGCGGCGACGGCGTTGTCGGCGGCGGGCGTCGTCTACTTTGCTATCGATTATGGCAGTTTCCCCTGGATGGCCTTGGCGCTTGCCCTCACGTTCGGCGTCTACGGCGCTGTGAAGAAACGCGGCGGGTATCCCGCGGTGCCCTCCATCGCGGTTGAGGGCATCGTCGCGCTGCCCTTCGCGATCGCGGCTCTTGTCGTGATCGCGGTAGCGGGTCAGAGCGCTTTCTTCTCGCCTGATCTATCGCTCGTCGCGTGGCAGACGCGTCTTCTCTTGGTTCTTACCGGCCCGATCACCGCGGTGCCGCTCATCCTCTTCGCGACGGCGGCGAATAAGACCCCGCTTTCGCTCATCGGTTTCATCCAGTACATAAGCCCGACCATCAGCCTTCTCTCGGGCGTGTTCGTGCTGGGGGAGCCGTTCACGAGTGCCCATGTGGTGTGCTTCGCCTGCATCTGGGCGGGAGCGGCGCTCGTCGTCTTCGACGCGCTGCGCCAGGGACGGCGCTAGTGGCGGATGCGTTCAGGCGGTACCTCTGCGAGGGCTTCTTCCCCGATGCGTTTCTTCTCTTGGGGAGAGAAGCGTCCTTGTTCTCGAGGTGGGGCGAAAACCGGACCGCCATTGCACCACGCATAAGAAAAGCCCCTCTTACGAGGGGCTTTTCCGTTCGAGCGTTTAGTGTGCGGGTGCGTTACGACAAACCGAGCAGGGCGGAAAGCGAGTTCAGGAAGCTCGACATGTTGCGGTAGCACATGAACAGCGTGATCACGATGAACACGACGCCGCAGACGTTCGCGAAGGCGTGGTTGCGCCACTTGCCGAGGTCCTTGCCGTTCGCGACGTACATGACGAAGAACGCCATGATCGGCAGCAGGATGGCGTTCGCCGCCTGCGCAACCAGGATGAGCTCAGTGGGGCTCTTGCCCAGGGTGACCGCCATGATGCAGCCGAGGACGAGCACGATCATCCAGATGACCTTGAACTTCATGTCCTTGAGCGTCTTGCCCCAGCCGAGCACGCCGTTTACCGCGTATGCTGCGGAAAGCGGGGCGGTGATGGCGGAGGAGAAGCCGGCGGCGAGCAGGCCGATGCCGATCATGACCGTCGCCCACGAACCGAGCAGCGGCTGAAGCGCCACGGCCATGTCCTTGCCGTTCGCGACGGTGACGCCGGTTGCCGCGTGGATGTTCGCGGCGGCGCAGATGAGGATCGCCATGGAGATGATGCCGCCGAGACCGATGGAGAGCACCGTATCGAAGCGCGCGTCGGAAATCTGCTCGGGGTCCTTGAAGCGCTCGGCGGCGCCGGACGCATGAAGGAACAGGTTGTACGGAACGATCGTGGTGCCGATGAGGCCGACTGCGGTGAGGATGCCCTTCGATGCGTCCTGGCCTTCAGGCAGCGCCGGGGTGAAGAGCCCTGCTGCGACCGCGCCCCAGTCGACGGGCGAGAACAGCGCGGTGATGAAGAACACGAGGCCCATGAAGATGACGATCGCGGTCAGGATCTTCTCAACGAGCTTGTAGGAGCCGATCCACATGCAGATGAACGCCAGGATGCCGATGACGATGACGACGGGGATCATGGGGATGTCGGCGATTGCCTGGATGCCCAGGATGCCGCCCGTGATGTTGCCGGTCTCGTAAGCGGTGTTGCCGATGAAGATGGCGATGATAACAATCACGATTGCAATCCATTTGAGCACTGGATGCGAAATGCGATCGCGGATGTTCTCACCGAGGCCTTCCTGGGTCGCGATACCGATGCGCGATGCCATCTCCTGGAAGATGATGGTCGCCACCGTGGCGAACAGAAGGCACCACAGCATCGTGTAACCGTAGCTTGCGCCCGACACCGTGCATGTGGTGACCGTGCCCGGTCCGACGAAGCCGGCGGCTACAAGCGCACCAGGGCCGATGCTCTTGAACTTTTGAACGATCGAGCTTGCCATATCCGCTCCTTTCCTGGAGTCTCGAACCGCTTTCTATCGAGCGGTTGTGAAGAAAACGTGTTCCACTTTAGCAGAATGTAGTGGTCTTCTAGATGACAAGCAGGTTAACAAAGTGCGACGGGTGGGAATATTCGGCGGTCAGGTCTTTTGTCGATCTGCAAATCCGGCGCTGCCCGCAAATCATCGGATACTGCTCGAGGAATGGGAAGCGGCCCAACGCTCTGTGCGCGGGCCGCTTGGAGGAGAGAACCGAAGGGGGCGAGCCTCGAGTTTCGCAACTTACTCGCTTGCGGGGCGAAGCTCGACGCCGGCCTCCGCGAGCGCGGTGCGGATGTCGCGGGCGAATTCGAGCGCATGGGCGTTGTCGCCGTGCACGCAGATCGTGTCGGCGGCAATCTCGATCGTCTTGCCGGTCACGCTTTCGATGGTGCCCTCGCGCACCGCGCGCACCACGCGTTTGACGGCGAACTTCTCATCGGCGATGGTTGCGTTTGCCTGGGAGCGCGGCACGAGCGTTCCTTCGTCGGTGTAATTGCGGTCGGCGAAGAACTCCTGCGCCACGCGAAGGCCTGCTTCCCTGCCGGCTTGCGCGAGCTTGCCGCCTGCGAGTGCGACGAGGGTGAGGTTCGGGTCGAAGTCGGCGACGGCTTGTGCGATTGCGGCGGCGAAGGGCGCGTCGACGGCGGCGCGGTTGTACAGCTGGCCATGGGGTTTCACGTGCGCGAGGCGCACGCCTTCGGCGCGGCAGAACCCGGCAAGGGCGCCTACCTGATACAACACGAACGCGTATGCCTCGTCGGGGGAGAGCGCAAGGTCGCGCCGTCCGAACCCCTGCAGGTCGGGATACCCCGGATGCGCGCCGATGGCCACGCCCGATTCCGCTGCGAACTTCACCGTGTGTCGCATGACAACGGGGTCGCCCGCGTGCATGCCGCATGCTACATTCACACTTGTGACCAGGGGAATCACCTGGTCGTCGAGACCGAGCGTGTATCGCCCGAAGCTTTCGCCCAAATCGCTGTTCAAGTCTACGCGTGCCATTGCTCTTCCTCTCCTTGTGAATAAGGCCCCGCGGGCTTGCGCTCTCGGGGCCTTGTGCTCGTTTATCGGTTATTGTACTTGTTCGCTTACATGATGTTGGCGGCAAGTGCGTTCGCCATGACCTGTGCGGCTTGGCAGCGCTCGATTGGGCCGGTGGGCGCGAGCGATTTCGAGCCGTCGGGGTTGTCGATGCCGTTGATGACGCCGGCATCGGTCGCCCAGACCATGAAGGGGCGCGCCCAGGTGCTCGTGTCGGCGCGGTCGGGTAGGGCGTCGAATTTGGCGCTGTTGGCGCTTTCGTAGTCGGCTCCCGACGCGAGCGCCATGACCTTCGCCATCTGCTCGCGGGTAAGCGCGTCGTCGACGCCGAACAGGTTCGCCCCGTCGTCGTAGCCGGTCATGATTTCGTGCGCGACGCACCAATTGACCGAGCGTGCGTACCAGGCGCTCTGGTCGACATC
>CAKUIV010000153.1 GCA_934661105.1 uncultured Ellagibacter sp.
GCGTGAAGCTTGCGGCGGCGCTCGTGTACGCTATCACCATGCTCGTGGAATACCTCATGTCCACGCTCTATCACGCCATCGCCGCCGATCGCGCGAAACGCGTCTTCAAGGTGCTCGACCACAGCGGCATCTATCTGTTCATCGCGGGAACCTATACGCCGTATTGCCTGGTCACCCTCGGTTCTTCAGGAGGCATCGGTCTGGCGGTGTTCGTGTGGGTCGTAGCGCTTGCGGGCGTTGCCTGCGAGGCGTTCTGGGTGTTTCGCCCCCGTTGGGTGTCGGCGGTGCTCTACCTGCTTTTGGGTTGGAGCGTCGTGTGGTTTTTGCCGGCGCTTGTGGCGAACCTTGCGCCTGCGGGCTTCTGGCTTCTCGTTGCGGGCGGTCTCGCTTATACCGTGGGCTGCGTTTTCTACGTGCTGAAGAAGATCCCCTACATGCATTCGGTTTTCCACGTGTTCGTGGTTGCGGCGAGTGTGCTGCAATTCCTTTCCATCGTGCTGTACGTCATGTAGGGAAATCGTCTCGGGCCCCCTTTCCTGGGGCGCGAAAAAATCGAAGGTCGCACGGCTTTTGGGTGCCGTGCTTCTTATAAGGAGTGAAGGAACGAAACAATGGACGGCGATTCGCAAAAGGGCCTGTCAGGGTTCTTCTCGCGCTTCGGAGCTGCGAAGAAGCAGGCGGTCTCGGAAGAGGAAATCAAGGACATCGTTGCCGATAACGACGAAATCGGCGCAGATGAGAAGCGTATGATCCACGAGATCATCGACCTCGGCGACATGTCGGTGCACGAGATCATGCAGCCCCGCGTCGACATGATCATGGCCGAAGACACCGAAACGGTGCGCGCCGCGGTCGAGCGTATGCACGGCACCGGTTACTCGCGTTTGCCGATTTACCACGAAGATGCCGACCACATCGTCGGCATCGTGCACTATAAGAACCTCATCGGCCCGCTTATCGACGGCAATGAGGATGATCCTGCCTCGAAATACGCGTTCGAGCCGATGTTCGTCCCTGAGTCGAAGGACATTTTCCCGCTTCTCAAGGAAATGCAAACGAAACGGCAACAGATGGCGATCGTCGTCGACGAATATGGTGGAACCGATGGTTTAATTACCATCGAAGACATCGTCGAGGAAATCGTAGGCGAAATCGTCGATGAGTACGACATGGAAGGTCGCGACATCACCAAGCTCTCCGACGGAGCATGGCGGGTCGACGGCAGATTCCCCGTCGATCGCGCCATCGCGCTCGGCTGGCCGGTTTCCGAGTCGGACGACTACGAGACGATCGCGGGCTGGCTGATCGACACGATCGATTTCGTGCCCGAAACGGGCGACGAGTTCGAGGTCGGCGGCTACTCGTTCAAGATCGAGCGCATGCGCCGGTCGCGCATCTCGACGATCAAGGTGCAGCGTCTTCCCGAAGAGGGCGAACGGGGCACCGCCTCCGAAAAAGACGAGTAGAGCGAAAGGGGCAAGGTGACGGGAAGGAAGCTTGAACGAGCGCGCGACGCGAGGCTCGGAGGCGTCTGCTCGGGCATCGCGCGGCGCCTTGGGGTCGATCCCGTCATCGTTCGCATCGTGTTCGTCGGGGGGACGTTGCTCACGGGCGGGCTTCTTGCGATCGCGTATCTCGCTCTTGTTCTCGCGCTTCCCAGGTCGAGCACGGGAAGCGACGTCTTCGACGTGGAACCCGAGTCGGCAACGTCCGATCGCTTCGGCCCCATGAAGTGCGGAGCGCCTCGCGCCGGCGGGAAAACCGGGCGCGACGCATGCGAAGGCGTTGGCCATTTGCCGCCCGAACCGCCCGCTGCCTTCAGAAGGTAAAAAGGCGCACGTTCCTATAATTTCGAAATAAGAATAATACTTATCAGGTAAAAGACGTTTTTTAATCTTGTCAAGCGAACAAGTTATGAAGCGTCCTCCATACGATTTTGCGCTTGAACGTGCTCTTACGGTAAAATTACGCCTTGCAAACAACAGCATATCTGCTTTCAGACAGCAATCCCACCCACAATCCAACACGCTGTCGCCGCTTATGCGGTCTAGCTCAATGCTGTTCGAGAAAGGTTTTCTACGTGGTAACACGTTCTAAACAGAAGAAAAATAGCGGCATCGTCGCGAAGGTCGTTGCGGTCGGGCTCGCTTCCGTCGTCGCCGTCGGATGCTTCGGCGCGGGTCTCGCGGCCGCTGGCTCTTCCGGCAAAGCTTCGTTCGAATCGTCGGGCGTCTCCTCGTCTTCGGTCGAATCGTCGTCCGCCGCTTCCGCGCTCGTGCAGGAAGTCTCGGACGAACCCGCAATGTCATCGCTTTCCAAGCCTGCTTCCCGCGATATCTCCCAAGGGGTCGCCACCATCGAAGCCGAACAGGCTGCCGAACGCCAAGCGGCCGAAGAGGCCGCCCGCGCCGAGGAGCAGGCTCATATCTCGGCTGCTCAAAACGCTCGTGCGAAGCAGCTCGCAACCGACTCCTCCAACGCAATCGCTCAGCTTTCCGAAGTCGACTGGTCGTGCGGGAAAACCGCTTTCATCGACGAATGGACGCTGCGCATCAACAACTATCTCTCCGGGTCGCCCCTCGCGGGCATGGGCTCCGTGTTCGCCGCGGCCGCATGGGAAAACGGCGTCGATCCGCGCTGGTCGCCCGCCATCTCGAACACCGAGAGCACCAAGGGCTCGCACTGCTTCCTCCCTCACAATGCATGGGGCTGGGGCTCGACCGGCTGGAATTCATGGGAAGACGCCATCTGGGCACATGTCGCCGGCCTTGCGAAGGGCTATGGCTACACCATCAGCTACTCGAACGCCATGAAATACTGTCCGCCGAACTACGACAACTGGTTCCACAACACGCTCGCCGAGATGGCAAGGATTTAGCGAACCGAAGAGCCGGCCTTTAGGGTCGGCTCTTTTGATTTGCGGTATCCTTGTGGCGCGAATCACGATCAAAAGGAAAGGCGAGGCATGAGCAACGTCATCGTGGTGGGGTGCGGGCGCGTGGGCTCGCAGCTCGCCAACATGCTTTCCGACAACGGCAACAACGTATGCGTCATCGACAAATCGGCTGACGCGTTCGGCAACCTCGGGCGCAACTTCAACGGGTCGACGCTCCAAGGCGTCGGCTTCGACGAGGACACGCTCGTGAAGGCGGGCGTCGACGAATGCGACGTCGTCGCGGCGGTGACCCAGCTCGACAACACCAACCTTATGGTCGCCGAAGTCGCGAACCGCCTGTTCGGCGTGCCTCATGTCATCGCGCGTCTGTACAACCCCGATCATGAGCGCGCCTACATGCAGCTCGGCATCGACTACGTCTGCGGCACGTCGCTTGTGGCCGAAGACGTGTTCTCGAAGGTGGTGTCGGGGCATGGTGCCCACATCGACACCTTCGGCGAGTTCGAGGTGCTCCGTTTCTCGCTCGATCTGTCGTCGCGCGAGGATAAGCGCACGATACGTGTGGGGGAACTTGAGCGCGATCACGACATCCGCATCATCGCGTTCGAGCGCGGAGACGGCTCGGCAAGTTCCATTCCCAACCGCGAAAGCGTGCTCTACCAGGGCGATTCCATCCTTGCATGCGTGCGCCACGAGCTCATCCCCTCGTTCTCGAAGTATATCCAGGAGTAGATCTTCATGTACGTTGTTATCAACGGTGGCGGCAAAATCGGCGCCTACCTCGCGAACGTCCTTCTGAAAAGCGGAAACGAAGTCGCCGTCATCGAGCAGAACTTGCGTACGGCCGATCGTCTTTCCGTCGAGCTCACCGGGCGCTACCTCATCATCCATGGCGACGGGTGCGACTCGAAGTTCCAAGAAGACGCCGGCATCCGCCGGGCCGATGTTTTCGTGGCCACGACCGGCCAAGACGACAACAATCTCGTCTCGTGCGAGATCGCCCAGCGCGTGTTCAACGTGCCGCGCTGCATCGCGCGTGTGAACAGCCCGAAGAACCTGCGCATCTTCCACAAGGTCGGTATCGAGAGCGTGTCGTCGACCACGCTCATCGCCAACATGATCGAGGAGGAGGCGCTCATGGGGTCGGTGAGCGTCGTGTCGTCGCTCACGCACGGGAACGTCGCCCTGTCCGAGGTCACGGTGCCGCGCATGCGCTTCCACTCCAACGACGAAGGCGTGCTCGCGCGCGACATCCCCATGCCCGACCAAAGCCTCAT
>CAKUIV010000154.1 GCA_934661105.1 uncultured Ellagibacter sp.
CTCGAGATGACCGGCGCGCGAACACCGCGCTACGAGGAGGCGCTTGGCGATTTGCGCCGCGCGCTCGGGAAGCGATGCGCGCGCTTCACGCTCTCCGCCTCGGAGACGGGCGCGAGCCTCGCCGTCGTCATCCGTTGGGAGGAATGAGCCATGGGCTTCCTCTTCGACGCGAAAGCCCCCGTCGCCTTGGCGCTTACCGTGCTGTTCTACCTGCTCACCGTGGCGCAGACGCTTCATGCGCTCTTCTTCCTGTGCCGCAGGGACACGCGCGCGGCGTCGGTCGCGTCGCTTTTCGAGCTCTTGGTGCTCGCTCACCTGCTCATAGGCTGCGCCGGTGCCGATTCGCTCTACAACGGCTACGGCACCGCCCTCTTCCGCATGAAGGCGATCGCCCTCCCCGTCGAAACGCTTCTTTGGGCGAACGCTGCCGCGGCGGTGGCCGCCCTTCTCCTGGCATGGCGGCAAAAGAACCCGCAGCGCCTGTTCGAAGCCGTGCTTCTCGGCGCGTGCACGCCTGCGGCGGTGTCCTTTGCGGGCCCGGCGATCGTATACCTCGTCATAGCCGACGCGTGCTACTTCGCGTTCCGCACCGGGCTCTCCCTCGCGATCGATGTGCGCTATAACAGGGAAAACGTCTCGCTCATCTCGGTGGTGAACGCGGTCGACGCGCTGCCCGAGGGCGTCATCTGCGCCGACGAGAGGGGCCGCATCCTCTTCATGAACGATTCGATGCGCGAATGCCTGACGTCGCTCGGATTCGCGACCGACCTCGCCGACACGGCATCGCTGTGGGACGACCTGGAACGCATGGCGCGCGCGGGCACCTGCCCCGCCGACGCAAGCCTGCCGGAAGGCGTTCGCCTGCAGATATCCCCCGCGCAAACGCGCCTGTTCGTGCGCGACCGCGTGCTGCTCGGGAAGAAGGAGTACCGGCGCATGGTCGCGATCGACGTGACCGAGGAGGAGTCGGTGAACGTGGAAATCGAGCAGACGAACCGCCTGATGGAAGCCGCGAACGCCGAGCTCTCCGAATCGATGGGAAACGTGGCCGAGCTCGCGCGCGACGAGGCCCTCCTGCACATGAAGGCACGTGTGCACGACACGATCGGCCAGCGGTTGTCCATCCTGCACCGCTACCTGGAAGACGACGACGCGGAAGAGAAGGGGCTCTCGCAGGTGATCGCCCTTTTGCGCAGCATCGTCGACGACCTGGCGTCGCCCGAAGACCCGTCCAGCGCCGAGGACCGCGCGCTCGAGCTCGCGTCCATCGAAGACGCCTTCTCGCTCGTGGGCATCGCGCTTGAGGTGACCGGGAAGCTGCCAAGCGACGATGCCGTCGCCCAGGCGTTCGTGCAGGTCATCCGCGAGGCGTCCACCAACGCCGCCAAGCATGCCCAAGCGCAGCGCATAACCGTCGCCCTTTCCGAGCGCGACGGCACCGCCCGCCTCGTCGTTGGAAACGACGGGGCGCCGCCCGTGAAGAACATGCATGAGGGAACGGGGCTTCCCCTCATGCGCGATGCCATGGAGAAGGTCGGGGGCAGCTTGAGCGTGGCATCGACGTCGCCGTTCACGCTTGTCGCAAAGGCCCCAACGGAGAGAGAAAGCGGAAATCGAGACCCCGATCAAGGAGGAAGACCATGATCAAGATCGTCATCGTCGAGGACCAGGCCATGCTGCGCGATTCCCTTTCGGCCACGATAGGGTTGCAAGACGACATGGAGGTCGTCTCCTCCGTGGCCGACGCCGCCTTAGCGCTTGACCAGGTCGAACGCGCTGGCGCGAACTGCGCGCTGCTCGACGTGTGCACCGAAAACGACTCAAGCGGCATCGTGGCCGCGGGCCGCATAAAGGAAGCGCACCCCGACGTGCGGGTCATCATCATGACCGGCATGCCCGAGATCACCTTCGTGGAGCAGGCGCGGGAAGCCGGCGTGGACAGCTTCGTGTACAAGAACGTCGGCACGGGCGAGCTTTTGAGCATCATCCGCTCGACGATGGAAGGCTATTCCACGTTCCCCCGCGCCCAGGAAAGCATATTCTCGGGAGCCTCCGCGCTCACCGACGTGGAGATCGACATCTTGCGGCTGGTCTGCGAGACGAAGACGCGCAAGGAAATCGCCCAAGAGCTGTACCTGTCGGAGGGCACGGTGAAGCGCCACATCTCCGAGATCCTCGCGAAGACGGGCTACGACAACATCCTGCGCCTCGCCGTGCACGCGGTGTCGAGCGGGCTCATCGTCCCCAAGATGCACTAACGGAGCGAAAAGCGAGCGCAAGCGCGCGAGGCACCCGAAATGAGCCGCAAGGTGGCGCGCCGACCCGTTCGCATGGGACGCCGGGGCATTCCCCCTGTCGGTTCGTTGCCGCATCATCTTTCGCAGAGGATGCGGGCACCAAACGGCGAAAGGGGATCCCATGGGACTGTTCGGGAAGATCTTCGAGAAGAAATCCTGCGATATCTGCGGCGGAGAGATAGGCCTGCTCGGAAACAGGAAGCTTGAGGACGGCAACCTCTGCAAGGAATGCGCCGCCAAGCTCTCCCCCTTCTTCAGCGAGCGCCGTCGAAGCACCGTCGAGCAGATTCGCGAGCAGCTCGACTACCGCGAGGCCAACAAGGAACGCGTGGCGGCGCTGAACGTGACGCGCACGCTCGGCGGGTCGACCAAGGTCCTGCTCGACGAGGACGCAGGGCGCTTCGTGGTGACATCCGCCTCGCGCTGGCGCGACGCGAACCCCGACGTGATCGACTTTTCGCAGGTCACCGGCTGCGACACCGAAACTCGCGAAACGCGCACCGAACTCTACCGCGAAGGCTCCGAGGGCGAGCGCGAAAGCTACGACCCGCCGCGCTACGACATCGACTACGACATGTACCTGACCATCCACGTGAACTCCCCGTACTTCGACGAGATCGCCTTCAAGGTGAACGACTACCGCATCGAGGAGCGCTATTCCGTCGAGTTCCGGGAGGCCGAGCGCCAGGCGAACGAGATCCGCGAGGCGCTCACCAGCATGCGCGAGCGCGTGCGCGATGAGGCGGCTGCGGCGAAGGCCCCGAAACAGGCGGTGACCTGCCCCTTCTGCGGGGCGACCACCACGCCCGACGCGAGCGGGCGTTGCGAGTTCTGCGGCGGTGCCATAGGGGCGTGAAGGCGCGCATGCAGGCCGATCCCGCCGGGACGGGCAGGCTTCGGCACAGGCGATCCAACGCGCATGGGAAATGCATCGAGAGGCAAAGACCGGAAAGGAAGTGTCATCATGAAATCGAAAGGGAAGATCCTCGCAGTCGCCGCGTTCGCGTTCGCGCTGTGCCTGGCGCTCGTCGGTTGCGGCGGGTCGGGCGGCGGCGACAAAAGCGCCGACTACAAGAAAGCGGTCGTGGGAACATGGGAGCTCACCGAGATCACGGGCGCTTCCGATGACGACATGGCCATGATGAAGGCGTTCGGCCTGACCGTCGAGATGGCGTTCGCCGAAGACGGGACGTTCAAGATCGGCATGCTCGGCGAGACGATCGACGGCACCTGGGAAGCCCCGTCGGCCGGCAAGGTCGTCATGAAGGCCGATGGCGACTCCATCGAAGCCACGATCGAAGACGGCGTGCTTTCCGCTGAAGTCGAGGGCGACAGCATGAAGCTCAAGAAGTCGAGCGACGAGGTGAAGGACCTGACCGCGGCGGCAAGCTCCTCGGACGGGATCGACCTCACCGCGGACAAGGAGACGACGGCCATCGACAAGGAGATCGTGAGCGACGACGTCCTTTCGGTGAAGGTCGTCAACAAGAAGCAGGACTGGATGGACGACTGCGGCTACACGCTCGTCATCACGAACAAAACCGCCGACACCCCCATCGACGTGGCCTCGGCGTACGGTACCTGGGTGGTGAACGGCAAGATGATCGACCCGCTTCTGTACGAGTCGATCCAGCCGGGCGCCTACGCGGAGACGTTCATGTCCTTCACCGACGACGGCGTCAAGAGCGTCGACGACTTGAAGGGCGTGAAGGGTTCGTTCGAGGTCGCAAACTCGACGACCTACGAATCCATCGAAACGATTCCCGTCGAGCTGCCGTAGC
>CAKUIV010000155.1 GCA_934661105.1 uncultured Ellagibacter sp.
AGCGCGCACTGCGTGCTCGCCTCGCCGCGCAGGAAACGAAGGCCCACATGAGCCTCGACGACCTGTTCAATCGCATCGAGGAGGGCAAGCAGACCGATCTCAACCTCATCGTCAAGGCCGACGTCCAGGGTTCCATCGAGGCTCTGCGCGACGCATTCGAGAAGATGGACCAGTCCGAGGTGCGCATCAACATCGTGCACTCGGCCGTCGGCGGCATCACCGAGACCGACGTCACGCTTGCTGCGGCATCCGATGCCATCATCATCGGCTTCAACGTGCGCCCGACCGGCAAGTCGAAGCAGCAGGCCGAGAAGGAAAAAGTCGACATCCGCCTGTACCGCGTTATCTACCAGGCCATCGAGGACATCAACGCCGCGCGCGTCGGCCTTCTGTCGCCCGATATCGTCGAGGAAGACACCGGCGTCGCCGAGATTCGCGAGACGTTCAAGGTGCCCAAGGTCGGTACGATCGCCGGTTGCTACATCACCGAAGGCGAGATTCACCGCGAGGACAAGGTACGCATCGTCCGCGAAGGCACGGTCATCTTCGAAGGTGAGATCGCAAGCCTCCGTCGCTTCAAGGACGACGTCAAGTCTGTGAAGCAGGGCTACGAATGCGGTATCGGCATCAAGGGTTATCAGGACCTCAAGGTGGGGGACACCATCGAGGGTTACGTGACCAAGGAAGTCGAACGCACGGAGTAATCCAACCGCGTCGCTTTGTCCGCGAAGACCTTCTGCAACGTCCAGTCGCTCGGCAGTCCTGCTCGCGCGAACGGTCCATTGGGCTGTTCGCATTCGTGCGGAACTCACTTTGCGGACGCCGCAGAAGGTCTTCGCTTCTTTTATAATCACTGAGGTATCGCAATCGACCGTCGATACAACGCTCTCCTAAGAGATCAAGGAGGAACCTATGAAACAGAATTCCTCGAGCCGCAAGGTGAACGAGCGGGCTCGCGAGGTCATCGCGAGCATCCTGCTCTTCGAGATTTCCGACCCCGAACTCAACCTCGTCACCATCACCGGTTGCGAGGTCTCGTTCGATCGCAGCATGTGCAATGTCTACTATTCCGCCGACAAAGATCGCTACGAGAAGGTCGCGGCGGCGTTCTCGCGCGCAAGCGGGCGCATTCGCTCGCTCATGGCGAAGAAGCTTTCGTGGCGCGTTGCGCCTGAATTGCGATTCATGCTCGATCAAAGCGTCGACACCGCCGAGCGTATCGCCGGTGCGCTCGCTCGCGAAGCCCAGCGTCCGCCGGTTATCGTGAAGGAAGAAACCGAAGATGAATAACCCGATGTCGGTGACGCCTCAGACCAACGTCTCCCTCACCGAGGTCGCCGCTGCGTTGAAATCCCACGACGATTACGTCATCTGCGGTCATGTGAGCCCTGACGGCGACTGCATCGGCTCGCAGCTTGCCCTGGCCGGCATCCTTCGGCGTCTCGGCAAGCACGTGACGTGCGTGTTGGCCAAAGCCGAAAAGCCTGATTCGCGCTTGTCGTTTCTGCCGGGGTTCGACGACATGGTGTACGCGCGCGATTTCGCGGGCGAAGTCGGCACGTTCGTTGCCGTCGATGTGCCGAGCCGCGAACGTATCGCCGATGCCGCCCCGCTGCTCGATGCGGCATCGTATTCGATCACGATCGACCACCATGCCTATCCCGAGCGCATGACGACGATCGCCTACGTGAACCCGTCGATGGCTTCGACGTCGATGCTCGTTTGGGAACTCGGCAAATGCCTTCGCGTCGAGAACACCAACGAGATCGCCCTGTGCTCCTACACCGGTCTCGTGACCGATACGGGGCGTTTCCAGTTCCAGAACACCGACTCGCGCGCTTTCGCGTCCGCATCCGAGATGATCGTCGCCGGAGTCGATGCTTCTGCTGTGTCGCGCGAGCTGTACCAGAATCGGACGCGTGCCTCGGTCGAGCTCGAGGCGGTTGCCATCAAGCGCATGAGGCTCGCTTCGAACGGCGAGGTTGCCTTAAGCTACGTCACCGCGAAGGACTTCGAGCGCGCGCATGCGGTGAAGGCTGACTCCGAGCCCCTGATCGACGTCTTGCGCTCCATTGCCGGCGTGCGCGTGGCCTGCATGCTGCGCGATCAAGGCGCTTCGATCCGTGGGAGCCTTCGCGCGAAAGACGACACCGACGTTGCGTCGATCGCGAGCGTGTTCGGCGGGGGAGGGCACAAGGCCGCTGCGGGCTTTTCCGTCGACGGGCCGATCGAAGGCGCGCTCGTTCGCGTCGAGAACGCTATCGTGTCCGCCCTGTCGGGCTCCTCATGCGAAAACGCGGGTGCGAGCCTATGAAGCGGGGAGCTTCGGGTTTGAGCCTCGTGGTGGGCATCGACAAGCCGAGCGGCATGTCGTCCCATGACGTGGTGAACCGCGCAAGGCGCGTGTTCGGGGAGCGGCGCGTGGGGCACACCGGCACGCTCGACCCTCTTGCGTCGGGTGTGCTCTGCGTATGTGTGGGCCCTGCGACCAGGCTCGATGCATACATGGTCGGTCATGACAAGCGTTATCGCGTTCGCATCGCGTTCGGTGTGGGGACCGATACCGACGACGTCGACGGCGAACCTGTAAAATACGGGGACGTTCCGCCTGAAGCGCGCGAAGAAGAGTTCGCCGCGCGGGTTCTCGAGCATTTCGTCGGACCGCAGAAGCAGCTTCCCCCAGCATATTCCGCGATCAAAGTGCAGGGCGTTAAGGCCTGCGACGCCGCCCGACGCGGGAACATCATCGACCTTGCCCCGCGCGATATCGAGGTGTACGGCGCGACCCTTGTCGATATACGCGAGGGAAGCGGTGACACGCCGGTGCTGTGGGACGTCGACCTTCATGTGTCGAAAGGGACTTACGTTCGCGCGCTCGTTCGCGATATCGGGGTGCGCATCGGATGTCCGGCCCACGTGAACGCGTTGCGCCGCACGAGTGCCGGCTTGCTCACGCTCGACGACTGCGTGACGCTTGATGTGCTCGAGCGGATGAAGGTCGACGCGGCGCTCGACCCGGTGATGCTGCTCGGGCTGCGTTTCGCTTATCTCGACGAGCAGGGGGCGAAACGCGTGTCGAACGGCAATGCGCTTCCCGCTTCCGAAGTCGAATTGTGCGTGCGTCGACATGCGTCTGCCCAGGTCGAATTGTGCGCCTGCACGGCGGGCGTGACGACGAGTTGCGAACCGCCGCATGATCGGGAGGTCATTTCGGTCGTTGCCGACAATCGCCTTGTGGCGCTGTACGAATTCGATGCAAGCAGAAACGCGTTCAAATCGCGTTGCGTTTTCCAGACGGGGGTGCGTCGTGGCGCGGATATTCAAGCTTGACGAGGCTGCCGATCGCTCGTTCTTCTCCGGGAGCTCGTGCGCGTTCGGGGTGTTCGATGGGTTCCATAAAGGGCATCAGGCTCTTATCTCCTTCGCGGTTGAAGATGCGCATGCGCGAGGCGAGAAGGCCATTGCGCTCACGTTCTCGATCGACCCCGACGAGCTTTTCCGTTCCGACGCGCTCAAAAAGCTTTCCAGCAATGAAGAGCGCATCGAGCGACTTGCCGCTTCAGGCGTCGATTACGTCGCCGTGCTGCCGTTCGACCGCGACTTTGCCGGCAAGGCGCCCGAGGAGTTCCTCGCATGGACCTTCGGCGATTTCGTTCCCTTCAGCATTCACGTGGGAACGAACTTCCGCTTTGGCGCGAAAGCGAGCGGAACGGAATCGACGCTGAGAAAATGGGGGATGGTCCACGCTTGCCGAGCCTGCGTGCATAAGCTTACCTGCGCTTCGGGCGAACCGGTGAGCGCGACGCGTATCCGCGGGCTTCTTGCGCGCGGCAAGGTCGAAGACGCGAACGAGCTCCTCGGGCGGCGCTACGCTGTTTCGGGCACCGTCGTTTCGGGTCGTGGTGAAGGTGCCCAGATGGGAATCAGGACGGCGAACCTCGAGATCCCCTCATCTCTTCACACGCTCGGCGACGGGGTGT
>CAKUIV010000156.1 GCA_934661105.1 uncultured Ellagibacter sp.
CCTCCATCCGTTCTTTGTGAGCTACCCCCGCGAGTTCTGGAAAGACAACAAGAAGCGTGTCGGCGAGGTATGCGAACGGTGCCGCGACGAAGTGGACGGCAGCAACGTGCGCCGCAGGAAGGCGGTGCAGCGATGAAGTGCAGGGTCACGTACCTCGGAGCATCCACGGATTCCCTCGCCCATCACATGTCATGGCATCTGAGGTGCGAGGACGGCGCGTGCTTCCTCGTGTCATGGGCGCAGTTCCTGCCTGACAACGCGAGTTTTTTGGCCGGATGCATGTGCCTGGCGTTTCCGTCCGATGCCGAAGGAGACCTTGTGAGCAGCCTTGAGGTCGCATGCTCCTGTGAGCATGGCCCGTATGACGCGCTGGCCGATATCTGCAAGCTGCTGGGATTAGAGATGGACGGTTACTTATGAGCTGTATCTACTGCGACCGCAACCGCGACATGAGGGGAGCAGCCTATGGCACCGGATACAAGGTCGAGGAAATCGGCATCGAATGTATTACCCGCTTCAGCAGGGGCAGGCTTGATGGTTGCGAGTTTCGCATCAACGTTGGGCTTCCGGAAGGCTACGTGATGACGGTGCCGATTAACTATTGCCCCATGTGCGGGAGCCTGTTGGCCGAAAGGATTAACTATGAGCGATAGCTTCGAGAACATCATCGCCGATTCGCGATGCACGTCGTGTATCTACGCGTACAGGCGCGGAAACGGCCAGGTGAACTGCGTCACGTGCCACGGCTGCATGTTCGGCGACCCGGTGACGTGCCACGAGGAGATGCAACGCGACCTGGTTCGCAGGTGCGAGGACGTTGCATTCGACATCAGATTCGAGCGCGGAGACATAGCAGGCGATTCGGTAAAAATCGGCAAGGTCGTTACTTTTCCCGGCGTAAGGGCCGACAAGGCCCAGGCTCTTAAGGTGCTCGAAGAAGCCGCCGAAGTGTTCGGCGCTTGGCAGGCGCTCGATGCCGGCGAGTGCAGCAGCTCCAAGCGCGTTGACGTGCTGAACGAGTGCGCTGACGTTATCCAGGCTGTAGCCAACCTCATCTATGCCATGGGGGAGAGGGACTTCGCGCCGTATATGAACGCTTGCAGGGAGCGCAACGAGAAACGGGGGCGGTTCGATGTTCGACGATAGCGATCGCGCAAGGGTCTCGACGATGTTCTCGGCAATCCACTACGCCTGCGACATGCCTGACTGGCGCGGGTTCTGCAACTGCGTGCTCGATGACGACGCGCCGCCGAGTCCGCTTAGCAAGCTGAAGTCGTTCGCCAGGCTGGCGGAGCTCGTCGCTCCGCAGCGATGCGGCGGACCTTCGCAGCCGGAAATGGCGAAGGCCGAGCGCCTGCGCAAATTAGCATCGGTGCCGTCATACGAGCTGGTGCCGATGCGTCCCGCCGAGCTGATGGAGATTGCTGAGATACTCGAACGAGGAGGACGAGATGATTAAAGCCTGGAAGCACCCAATCCGCTACTGGCGGCTGGTTACCACTCCGACCTGCGACAAATGCACGAACTATAGGATTGGGACGATATCTACCGTACACAAGGGCTGTTGCGTCTGCGGACGCTACCTTGAGCACGCAAACAGGCTCAAAGGAACGGTATGCACAAAGGCTCTCGCGTGCAACGTGCGCGGTACGCGCTGGTGCGACTTCGAGCCGGTTGAGGACGAGGAGGATGCAGATGATTAGCGACCAAGAACGCAGAGAGGTTGCGGCAAAGCTGCGCGGTCTCGACGAGCACATTGACGGGGTGCCGTCTTTGCTCTCACCGCAAGTGCACAATGCCATGGCGCTCAGCGCAATCCGCGCGGTCGTCGGCAAGGGAGATATATTCCATCTGCTCGCCGACTTCATTGACCGCCCCACAGGCATCGCAACGGAAGAATCTGACGGATACGGGAAATGCCACACCTGCGGGGCTAGCTTCATCGTCAGCGTACCGGCGGCGTTTCGCTGCGAAGAAGAGAGCGAAGCAAACCATTGCCCGTTCTGCGGCACGCCGCTCGAATGTAGATATGAGGATGACCGTTAAACCGAACTACTCATGGGACTTGGTCAACGGCATGCATATCGGCTACACGCCGGAGCGCATCAGGGTAGAGGGACGCGGCGGTGCGGTCGAGTACGTCCCGGAACAAGAGTGTGAGTTCGTTCCAGACGAGTTCGTGGAGTTCTTTGACGAGAAAGACAGGCTCGTTCGCATAGGCAAGCCGTCCGAGGATTGCCAATATTTCGTATGCACGAAATGCGGCGAAATGCTGATGTTTGACTGGGGTGGCGAATACAGCTGGTTCGAGCCGGAATACCCGTATAAGCCATTCCTGAGCTATTGCCCTGAATGCGGCGCAAAGGCCATGTTCCCGCCATCGTGGCTCGATATGAGGGAGGTCGAAGAATGATTGACGAGCAGGGCATGCGGTGCGAGGAGTGCGCGCACTTCCGCCTGGTTAGCCGCGAGGGCGACGGCGAGTGTATGCTGAGGCACCGCGCCGCCGGAGGAGGCGATGCGGTGTGCGCGGCGGCCAGGCTGAGGGACAAGGCCATGAGGGGCCTGGGGTGCGCGTGCGGCGTCATGGTCGTGCTGTTCCCGGCGCTGCTGATGGCGGCCGCCTGCGCATGGGCGGCAAGGCTCGCGCTGGGGGCGTTCGGCGCCCTGTGACGCGTGCGGGATGATTATAGGGCGCTTCCCCATGGCGCACCTCCTTCTGAGCGGTCTCGGGCCTCGGCCCGGGGCCGCTTGGCGTTTATGGGGCCGTGACGGCCCTGGGAGAATGGATGCACAACGAAAGGAGGAGCCGTGGGCAAGGGCATGACCGTGGCCGAGATTCAGGAGCTCGTGCCGACGCTGGCGGTGACGGTGGAGCCGGTCGGCCGCCTGCAGGAGTACGCGGGCAACGCAAAGGAGCACACCGCCGAGCAGGTGGAGCAGATAAAGGCCAGCATGCGCCAGGTGGGCTTCTGCGACCCCATAGGCGTGTGGACCAACGCCGAGGGCAAGAGCGAGGTCGTGGAGGGCCACGGGCGGTTGATGGCCGCGCTGGAGCTGGGGCTTGAGAGCGTGCCGGTGATACACCTGGACGGCCTGACCGACGAGCAGCGCCGCTTCTACGCGCTGGTGCACAACAAGCTCACGATGAACACGGGCTGGGACCTCGACAGGCTGAACTCCGAGATAGATTCCCTGGCCGATATCGACATGTGCGAGTTCGGCTTCGAGGACGGCTTCGACGCCATCCAGGACCTGCTCGAAGACGATTTCGTCTCCCTCAAGGAGGAGGCGGACGCCGAGTTCTACAACATCACGTTCACCTTCCCCGCCGAGACCAAGAAGGCCGTCAAGGCATGGCTCGACGACGCCGGCAAGGAGCAGGCCGTCGCCATGATCGTGAAGGCGGCCCAGGCATGGGGATAGACTGCGGGAGCCAGGTGGTGCTCTGCGAGTACCCCATCAGGCTCGACACCTACGAGGGCTGCTCGCACAACTGCCGCTACTGCTTCGCCCGGATGAAGCGCGACATCTCCAATGTCAAGCCGCTGCACTGCGCCGAGCAGGTCAGGCGCTTCGCCGCGGGGAACAGGACCTCCACCACCAGCTGGTGCGACTGGCGCATCCCGCTGCACTGGGGAGGGCTTTCAGACCCGTTCCAGCCGGCGGAGCTGGAGCACCGCTGCACGCTTGAGGTCCTGCAGGTGCTCAAGGAGACGCAGCACCCCTTCATCGTCAGCACGAAGGGCCGCCTCGTCGCGGAGGAGCCGTACCTGACGCTGCTCTCCGAGTGTGACGCCGTGGTCCAGATAAGCATGACCAGCCCGCTGCTCGACAAGCTGGAGGTCGGCGCGCCGACGTTCGCCGAGCGCATCGAGATGGCCGCCAGGCTCGCCCCGCGCGTCAAGCGCGTGATAGCCCGCGCGCAGCCGTACCT
>CAKUIV010000157.1 GCA_934661105.1 uncultured Ellagibacter sp.
TGCTGCCATTCAGTCTCCCAATCTTTGATGGTATGATAATCCAGTTAAACTCTATTATTTCGCGTGTCAGCGCGAGACGGAGCGGAAAGGGCGCTTTTTCCCAGGTGGGACTTGCATATGGCGAACGGCTGGACACATACCGACGATCAGGCGAAAACGGGGGAGGACTATCGCGCAGTCGCCGACGAGCGCACACAGACGCTGAAGTCGTTCTGGAAGCGCTTCGCGATGTCCGGCCTGTTCGTGCTTGCTGTTGTCGCCGTCCTTCTTGCATGTTTGGCGTGGTTCGCCAGCAATAACCGCGTGCTGGCAACTTCAGCAGGCCTCAGCGCGCAAGCCGATCGCTATGCTGTGACCGTGACGGGCGCCGCTGCGAACGACCAGGTCGGCTATTACGAACGCGCTGAGCGGACGGACGAGGAAAAGAAAGAGCTCGCCGGTCTGGACACTTCCGACTCCATGGTCGTCACGCTCGGTTCCAACCTCAACAACGACACTGCGGGCTCCATCTACCCTGGCGCGCGCGGGCAGATCGCGCTCACGGTCACGCCGATCGCCTCCGATTTGAACGATGTCACGCTCACCCTTTCGCGCGTGCTCAAGATGAAAGACGGCTCCACGTCGAACACAGCAACTGACTCCACCGCCGCCGGTCTGGTCGAAGGCCACGTGCTCTTCTTCACCGGTAAGGACGCTGGCGGCTTCTACTTCGGTCGTGTGGTGGACGGGACGATAACGATTCCGAGGGCCCAGTTCTGCAAGGACGGCTCGACCGCCACGACCGAGCCGGTGCCTGTCGCCATCTACTGGGTCTGGCCCGAGTACTTCCAAAACTGCGTTCTCACTGACCACACGAACTACTATGAGAATCTCTTCGCGTTGCCCACAGACGCTGACTATCTTTCCCTTCACGAGAGCATGAATGCCCCCGAAACCAAGACGAAGTACTTCTACGGCGTGGCGGGTGGGGTGTCCGCCGCGAACGCCCCCGAGGTTTCCGCTAGCATGTCTTCTGCCGCCATGGACACCTGCACAACGCTTTACAACAATGCTGACGAGTACATCGGCAAGACTGTCCAGTATATCCAGCTTCGCATCACTTCCGAAGAAAAGATCGCCTCCCAAGAGGATGAGGGCCAACAGGGCGGGGGCCAGCAATGAGCGCTCGGCCTTGCCTCAATATCGACGAAGCGCGCGAGAAGCGCTCGCGCCGGGTTCTTGCGGTTCTCGCCGTCGTGGCCGCCATCATCTTGGCCATCGGGCTTTCGCTCACGTGGTTCGTGGGCAGCAAGAGCCTCTCGACGGTGGGTAAGGTCCAAAAGCCCGCCGACCTCAAGATCATGGGCCCGAACCAGACCACGATCGAGTCTATCGAAATCTCGTACGACGAGAACCGCGATGTGAAGAACGACGACGGCACGGTGACCATTCGCCGCGCGTTCTGCGTGAAAAGCAATACCGCCGACCAGGACGGGAAAAACCTTGGCGGCCAGGCCTTCGAGCTTCAGCTGGCGAACACCACGAACATCAAGGGGCTGAAGATCAACGTGTACCGCGTGACCGACACCACGGAGCAGCGCACGGGCGACGTGGTCGTCCTCAACGGATCGAACCCCTATGCGTGGACCAAGAAAGGTGACCCCATCGGCTTCACGCTGATCAACCCGATGAAGGCCGGCGACGACTCTCTCGCGAAAGCGCTCGAGGAAAACGACCCTACCTTCCAACAATACAAGAACGTTCAGCAAAACGCCCGTCCGCTCTATCGCTACCATAGCTTCGTGAAGTCCGAGCTCGACGGCTATATCTCTGATACCGCCCCGGCTGCCGACGCCACCAACTTCATCATTGAATGCACGTGGAATCCTGGGGATGTGACGGTGAGCGATTCAACCGGGGCCAAATCGACCGTCTCGAACGCCAAAGAGACTGACATGGTCTATCTGATCGCTCGTGCCGCGAGTGCGAATACCGCTAACTAGAGGAGGGGGGGACGCCGCATGCCGAAAGACGGAAACAAGCAACTGGATAGCGCTCAGGAAATCGCCTGCCAACAGCCGATTTCGGAAGTGAACGCCGAAAGGGCATCGACCGCGGCTCCATCCTCTTGCAAACACGCTCTCGGCTCGAAGCCCCAAGCGCGCAAGGGCTTGTGGGCTGTGGCGGCTCTGCTCTGCATCGTGGCGTTGGCGGCGGGCACCTACCTTACCTACACCGCCTACCTGGCGGGCGACTTCCTCAAATCGGTGGCAGTTTCCGGCACATCGCAGGCGCTCTTCGCATCGGACCTGCTTACGGGCTACACGAGCGAAAACCTCACCGATGGCGATATCGCCGAGCGCAGCGTGGTCGTCGACACGAGCGGCGACGGCGAGACGTGCTCCTTCACGTTCCGCATCTACAACTACCTGCTCGGCGACGCGAACAAGGTCAACGACAAGGAAGTCAACGCGACGCTGACGATTGAGGTGAGCGGCGTGGATGCGGACGAATGGAATGTAAGCCCGTCTATCTCGAAAGACGGCGAAAACCTCACCTTCGGCGCTCGCCAGGCGACGCTGTACACCTATACGGTCACGTTGCCCAAAGCGAGGCTCAATCAGACTTCGTTCACCATCAAAGCGAAGGTGGGCGCGAATAGCCCCGGCACCAATCTTAAATGGCTTGCGGCGAAGATCACGCCTGCCGAGCGCGCCGAGGTCACGGCATCCGGCGTCTCGGGCGAATGGGTTGACGAGAAATCGGACATCCGCGATTTCGATGCCTACAACTACCGTGTGACCGTCACAGGTATACAAGCCCAGGTTACGCTCACGTGGGGATCGGGGGTCGAGCTCGACCCATTCTTCAAGGCGAATCATCCTGGGGCGAGCATCCAAGACAATTCCGCTACCTTCACCATGGACCCTGGCTCGCAGATCATCACCTTCTACCGCAAGGGCACCACGCAGCCCGTCAGTTGGGCCAGCATCGGCGTTTCGATTCCGAGCGCCTCGCAGGGCGGCGGTGCATAGAACATGGAACGAACGAATACGATCATGAACAAAGTTAAGCGCATATTCAGAAATCTCTTCGCGGTATGCCTGTCGGCGCTTCTGGTGTTGCAGCTGAGTCCCTTCTCGCTGTATCACGATTTCGGTGTTGGCATGGCGGCGTATGCCGACCAGGCGGCGGGTGATCAAGGCGCGACGGGCGAATCCTCAGGTGAAGGCAACGCGACAGGCGGAAGCTCCACCGGGGAAGAAGCCGACACGGGTAACGCCGAAAGCGGCGCGGATGACGGAGTCGCGGGCGGCGGCGCCGCAAGCTCGACCGACGACGTAGCGTCAGCCGATGACGCCGCCACGCAAGACAATGCAACTGCCGACGGGGGAACCGACGCGCGGGCGGCGACATATACCTACACCACGCTAACAGCGCTGCAGAATGCTATCGGGAGTTCCAAGGTTTCAATCGAGAATGGCAAGGCAGCCTCGGTCACCATCGAGACAAGCGACGACCTGATCAAGCTCTCGAATGCGGAACCTTCGCTTTACCAGAGCGCCTCTATCGTGAAGGGCAGCGGCACGGGCGAAAGCGAGTTCAATCTTTGTAGGACGAGTGACGGCCTCTCGTTCTTGGGGCTCGGCGGTGCGAGCGCGCCATTCAAGGGCACCTTCACCATGAACGGCAAGGCCATTGCTTTGAACAAGCCCCTGTTCAACAATATTGAGCTCTCCGCGGATACGACGCTCGACATCACGTGGAAGGGCACGACGAGCGATCCCATCGTCGCTACGACGATCGCTGGCGGCGGCCATACGCTTACCGCGAACGTTACGGCTGCGCCTGCTGCTGACAGCTCAAGCGACGTCACGCTTACCTCGCCGCTGATGGGCACGGTGACGGGCACGCTCGCGCTCGACGCGACCTATAAGTCGAAGGGCGATGTGAAAC
>CAKUIV010000158.1 GCA_934661105.1 uncultured Ellagibacter sp.
CACGAGGCGCACGACATGGGCATCGTTGACGACGTGCTTTCTGAAGGACCGGCGCCGGCGCACGAGAACCCCGACGCGGCCGTCGCCGTGGTGCGCGATTACGTGCGCCGCGAGCTCACCGAGCTTGTGGACGTTTCCCCCGACGACCTGGTCGAACAGCGCCGCCGCCGCTTCGAGGCGTTCTAGGCTGCGCGTTCGGGGCTTCGCAAGCGTACGCGGTGGACTTTCGAATTGCGTACGCTTGCGGGCATGCTGGTTCGCTTGTCGTTCGTGCTGCGATTGGGGGTGCGGGCGGTTTCTTGGGTCGATTACGCCGTCCATGCAGGAAAAAATGCCCGCCGTGTTCGAAAATTTCGATTTTTCGCGGCGTTAGCCTTCTCGACACGATTTCATTCGTGCGTTACGCCCCATATCTAATAGATATGGGGCGTAACTTTTGTATCACGTCGCCTTCGAGCCTCAATCGCACCTTGAAAGCCTCCCAAAGGCACTCTCAAGAGCGAAATATCGTCATTTTCGAACGCACGAGGGCGATTTTCCCGTTTCGTAGGCATCGGGGCCGCTACAGCGCCGACGTCTTTTCATGGCTCCGTACTGCAGGTCTGCTTTCCCCGAGGCCTTTCGCTCTTCGCGCGCTCGCGGGCGCGCCCATTCGCTTGTTCGGACGCAATCGCGTGTCGCACTCTTCCATCCTGCGACAATCTGGGCTTTCGTGTCGTAGACGTCGCTGCTCCTTTTGACAATACTTGAAGGCATCAGGCGCAGTGCGTTAACCATGTTCGCTTCGGATGCATACGAACGCGACGACTTCGTACTCGAAAGAGAGGATTCGTCATGCCTTCTAAGTCAACGCTTATCAAGATCGGTGTTTTTGCCGCCCTTGGCACGGGCGTCGCCTGCCTTGTCGACGGGCTTCTGTGGGACCTCGCGCCATTCAACAAATACCAGGGAATGTTCTGGGTCACCTTCCTGCCCCTCATCCTTTTCTTCATGAGGGAACATCAGGACCGCAAGTACCTCATTAATATGTGGGTCTCGTTCGTGTGCGGCCTGATCTGGGGCTTACCCGCTCTCTGGGTCATCATGACCTTGTCGCCGGTGAACCCGGTTCTGCCCGGAGTCGTCATCAACTTCGCCATCTGCGGTCTCATCGTGTTCGTCCATAAGGGGCTTCTCGACAAAACGCCTGCCAATGCGGTCGCGTGCGTGTTCCTCGGCTTCGCGCTCACGCTCTCCTGTATGACGACGGGCTTCACCGTCGGCGGACAGGTCGTTCCGCCTGCGACGCTTAACGGCATCGACATGCTGATCATCTTCACCTGGGGCTTGCTGGTAGCGTTTTTCGTTTCTTTGCTGGGCGACTTCCTTATCGGGAAATTCGTCATGGCGAAGCTTCCCGGCGGCCCGCAGGGCGCCGAAGAGAAATAAGGCATAAACCGCGCAATCGAGAAACGCGTTCACGAGAAAAGGAGACAACCATGTTATTCGGACGCGAGCAGTTCACCGTTCCTGCTGAAATGGGTGGGGAGGTGATAGACAAAGTCTACGCCAAGGAGCTCATCCCCACGCCGATAGAGGAATACGAGAAGCTTCCCGAAGACGAGAAGAAGCTGCACAAGCCGTATCCTTTCGACCAGCGGACTTACGAGGTCATGCCGGGCGTCATCTGCGAGCAGGACGTCGCGGTCCCGATGCGCGACGGTGTCGTGCTCTACGCCGACATCTTCCGCCCCGCCGATGACACGGTGAAGGTGCCCGCCATCCTCGCCTGGTCTAACTACGGCAAGCGGCCGAACGAGTACCGCCCCGACGAGCTGAAGGCCTACACACCGGGCGTGCCCGCGGGATCCATCTCGAATTCCGCCAAGTTCGAGGCGGCCGACCCCGAGTTCTGGTGCCCGAACGGCTATGCCGTCATCAACGTCGACATCCGCGGCATCGGATACTCCGGCGGCTATCACGAGCAGTTCGGCAAGCAGGACGCCGAAGACGGCTACGACTTCATCGAGTGGACGGCCGCCCAGCCGTGGTGCAACGGGCGCGTGACCATGGCCGGATCCTCCGCGCTCGCCATCAGCCAGTGGCACATCGCCGCCGAGCAGCCGCCGCACCTCGCGTGCATCGCCCCGTGGGAGGGCATGAGCGACATGTACCGCGAGTCGCTTTCCGAAGGCGGCATCCCGTGCATCAAGTTCACGAACTTCGCCACGGCGGGCGCCTGCGGCCTCGAAGGCATCGACGACATGGGCGCCATGGCCGAGAAGTACCCGCTCATGAACGCGTACTGGGAAGACAAAATCCCCGACTTCTCGAAGATCACGGTGCCCGCGTACGTGACCGCCGGATGGAACCACTTCCACCTGCGCGGCAGCGTTATCGGCTGGCGCAAGATCGCGAGTAAGCAGAAGTGGCTGCGTGCGCACCGCGAATTCGAGTGGCCCGACTTCTACGAGCGCCATAACATGGAGGAGCTCAAGGCATTCTTCGACCGCTACTGCAAGGACATCCGCAACGGGTGGGAATCGACCCCGCGCGTGCGCATCAGCGTGCAGGATCGCTTCGACGATGACTTCCGGGTCGACCGCCCAGAGGACGAGTTCCCGCTTGCGCGCACCCGCTACGAGAAGCTCTACCTCGACGCGTCCGACATGCGCATGAAGCGCGAGAACCCCGAGCAGGCCGTCGAGGCGGGTTACGATCCCGCGACCGGGGAAATCGACTTCGACTACACGTTCACTGAAGACACCGAGCTCACGGGCTACATGAAGCTGCACGCGTGGGCGGAGGCCCGTGGGCACGACGACATGGACCTCTTCGTCACGGTGAAGAAGCTCTCGCGCACCGGCGTGGAGCAGCCTGTCACCCTGTTCCACGGCACGGCGCCGCACCCAGGGGCGTGGGGCAAGCTGCGTGTGTCCCATCGCGAGCTCGACCCCGAACTTTCAACCGACTTCGAGCCCGTGCAGGCGCATAGGCGCGAGCTCAAGCTTGCCCCGGGCGAGATCGTCCCGATCGACGTCGAGATCAACCCCACGAGCCGCATCTGGCATGCGGGCGAGACCATCCGCGTGCAGATCGCGGGCCGCTACATCCGCGACCCCCACTGGATCGAGCCGCTCATGTGGGAAACCGACAACGCGGGCAAGCACGTGTTCCACACGGGCGCGGACCATGCCTCGTTCCTCCAGATCCCCGTCATCCTGCCGAAATACGACGATGATTACGTGTTCGAGGTGGACGAGGAGAAGCACCCGACGCATCCCATTTTCTAGAAGGCTCGGCAGCATGCGGCCCCGTCGCGCTATGATGCGACAGGGCCGCTTTTCGTGGAAGGGGAGCGTATGGAACCGAGCGAGGCGTTCAGCGAGCAGGAGCTGCTCATCGTCGAGGCATTTCTCGGGCTTTTGGACGAAAAGCCCTACGGCAAGGTCGCGGTGAAGGAGCTGACCGGCCGCTGCCACATCGCGCGCACGACGTTCTACCGTTTCTTCGAGGACGTCGACGACCTTATGAACCGCATCGAGGAATACCTGCTCGGGGAGCTTGTTTTGTACAAGCGGGTACCCGCGGGCGCCGTTGCGCGCGACTCTGCCGGCGCGGCGGTCGAGGGCAAGCCCTATGAGAGCATCCGACATTGGTTCGCGGTCGGCGAGAAGCGTCGAGGGATGCTCCGCTTCGTCATGGGGCGAAACGGCGACATCTACTTCAAGGAGCGCTTGATCGCCCGCGTGCGCCGCGAGCTCAATACGATGATGGACGACGAGGGCGTCATGCGTGACGCGATGCGCCCCTACTACGTCGCGGCGATCGCGGCGAGCTACGTGGGGCTTCTGCACTTCATGGCGATTCAGGACGCGTGCGAGCCTATCGACGTCGACGGGCTCGTGCGCATCGCGAACTCGATGCGCGTCGCGTACTTCAAAGG
>CAKUIV010000159.1 GCA_934661105.1 uncultured Ellagibacter sp.
ATCCTCTTTCTCGACGAAATCAACTGCGTGAGCGAGACCCTCATGCCGATGATGCTGCGCTTTTTGCAGAGCAAGATGCTCGGGAACTACCGCGTACCGGACGGCTGGGTGGTCGCAAGCGCCGGAAACCCGCTCGAGTACAACAAGAGCGCCCGCTCCTTCGACGTGGTCACGATGGACCGCGTGAAGCTCATCGAGGTCGAGCCCGACCCTTCCGCCTGGCGAGAATACGCCGTCGCAAGCGGCGCCCATCCCGCCGTCGTGAGCTTCCTCGACATGCGCCCGGACGCGTTCTACCACATGGAGACCAAGGGCCGCACCCGCGAGTTCGTGACGGCCCGCGCCTGGATGGACCTTTCGAGCATGATGCGCCTCTATGAGAAAAACGGGCTGGAAATCGATGACGCGCTGATCGAACAATACATACAGACACCCGCGATTGCCGCTGATTTCTGCGTTTACCTGCGGCTCTTCGCAAGTTACAGCGAAGATTACCGCATCGAGGATATCCTTTCGGGCACGGCCGCCGGGAAGGATTCCCCCGCCCTCGCGAAAGCGGCCCGCGCCGGTTTCGACGAGAGAATGGCCCTCTCGGGGCTGCTCGTCGACTCGCTCGCTTCCCATGCGGAAAGCAACGTCGCGGAAGAACGGGAGCTTGCCGCGTTGCGAAAACTGCTCGTCGAGGCGCGAGGGGCGACCGACGCCGAGGCGTTCCTTGACCAGGCGGCGACCGAGCACGAGTCGGCGCTCATCGCCGACGCCGGGCGATTCAGGCACGACGCGATGGCGCGCGGCGTCGAGCATGCCCTGATCAAGAGCCTGCGCGCCTGGGCTGCCCTGCTGCGCGGAAACGCCGCCTCCTTGAAAGACCTCGCCGCCGACTACAACGCGCGCCTTGGCGCCCATAAGGAGCAAGGAGCGCTCGTCGAGGAGGAGATCGCCGCCGCGCTCGCCTTCATGGACGCCGCGTGGGGAGAAGGCAACGAGATGACGCTCGCGCTTAACGAGATGACGATGAACCGCGTGCTCGCGGCGTTCATCGCAAAGCATCCCTGCGAGGCCTACTACGACCGCAGCGAGACCCTGATGCTCGACGCCCGCGCCCAAAAGCTCGTCGAGCGGCTCACCGCCCTCGGCGCGTAGGGCCACGCGGATCCGCCCGCGCGAAAAGAAGGCCCGTCCGCAGCTCGATGCCGCAGACGGGCCGTGAAGAGCACCTTCGCCGAAGCGCTACTCGGCGAGCTTCGCTTCCATGTACTCGGGGGTAAGAGGGATGCGGGTGCCGTCACCGCACACGATGGTGCGGAACCCTGCCTGGTAGAACATCTGGCGAACGGCGGGGACATCGAGGCCATGATGGCCCGCGGTGTCCTCCGCGGTGTCGCGCGGGTTGAAGCCCGCCTCCGCGCAGATGCTGTTGCCGCCCGAAAGCAGGCTCACGGTGTTCGGCTCGTGGATGGCGAACCACGGCATCTCCGGCTGGCCGGCCATGACGAAAACCTGGATCGCCCCGATGAGTGCCAGGCGCATGTCCGTGATTTCGTTCTGCAGCCCCTCGTAGCGCGTGCCGGGGACGGAGTTGCGCTTCATGACGCCGGAGCCGTTGCGGATGCCGTAGTCGTCGTCGCGCTGCTTGATCTCGAACAGACGCGTGGCGATCGCCTCGTTCGTTGTTTCCGCGCCGATGGGCTCGCAGCAGTCCTGAACCATGAGCCCGGCCTCATGAGCTGCGGCGATGGTCGCCTCGCGGCGCTCGGGGCTGATCTTGGTGAGCTCGCCCTCGCCCAAGCGCTTCACGTGGTAGGCGCCGGCAAGGCCGGCCGCTTTCAGCTTCTTGAAGTACTCGACGTCCGTGTCGCCGATGTTGGAGAAGAGCAGCGTCTGGGGCGGAATCGCAGCGCGAACCGCCTTGACGACCTCGAGGTAGTAGTCCTCGTCGTAGCTGTTCATGCACATGAGCCACAAGCCGTACAAGTCCCCACCCTTGGTGAACTCCTTCGCACGCTCGACGACTTCCTCGACGGGCATGGTCACATGCTCGGTGAAGCAGGTGGTCGACTTGGCGAACGAGCAGAACTGGCAGTCGGCCTCGCAGGGGTACACGTCGATTCCGATCTGCCCCCAGATGGCGCACGCGTTGCCCGTCCTGCTGCGCACGAGGTCGTTGGCGGCACCGCGCACCGCGGTCGCCTCGGGCGACGCCTCGTCGAGCGCGAGCAGGTCCATGACCTCCTCGTAGGTGGGCGGTTTCCCCTCTTGTGCACGGGCGATGATCTGGGCAATCGTGCAGTCCATAAGTTTCTCCGATCGAACGCATGTTAATTATATATTGGCTATTATATGACATATGCCAGTATATGATACGTATCAGCAAGCTGCGACGAGCATGTGACGGCCGTGTCCCGTTCCACCGACGCAGCGAGCCGCCGAACGCTGCCTTATACTTGCCGTACCGAATTTAGAGTCCCTCGAAGGGCGGAACAATGAACCGAATTGCAAACGACCGAAAGACGCACCAGCCCCAACCGGGTCCGGTGGACCATCCAACCCCCAGCGACGAGCAACTGGCGCGAGCATGCGGCAGCACCGTTGCGCTCGTGCTTGCCACGAACTTCGGGACGACCCCGCTGAAGGTCGCGTTCGAGGATCCCGAGAAGGAGCCCGTCGTCTGCGACTCCAGCGAGAAGGGCGAGCCGGATACCCCTCGCCCGTTGCAGCGCTTCGAGGGCGAACCGCTCGTCGCCCGCGTCGCCGAATGCGTCGCGAAGGCGAGGTTCGCAAGCACGTTCGCGCTCGTCGGCGGGACGAACGCCGATCGCGCCGAAGTCGAGCGCATCCTCGCCGGCCAAGACATATCCTTCATCGACTACGACGCCGATGCCGCCTACCGCGCCACCATCGACGCGTGCGGCTTCACGTTATACGACCTGCCGAAAGGCCTTCTCGACTACGCGAAGCGGACGCTCGACGCCACGCCCGAAGCCGATTCCGTCATGATCATTTCCTGCGACCAGGTTCGCATCACCCCAGCTCACCTGTTCGAAGTATGCAAGACGTTCCGAAGCGACCCCACACTCGACGTCGTGGCGTCGTGGATCCAGTGGTATCGCCGCACACCGATGCTCGTTTCCCGCCGCTTCCTCGAAGGCCTCGGCGCAAGCGGCCTGTGCGAAGCGGGGCCGGACGGCATCAACCGGCCCCTGCCGCGCATCGCCCTGAAAGACGTCGTCTTCGGGGAGGAAACGCTCGCTGCGAACGACGTCGTGCCCAAAAGGCTGGAGCGTTTCAAGAAAGAGCGCACGCTTTCCGCCCGTGAAGCGATTCAGATCGCACGGGAAGAGGCGAAGAAAAACGACTCCCATATCGAAGAATCCATCGAAGCGGAAGGAGGCCTCGATGGCCTTCACAAAGCGAGTTCCGCAGCGAAGCGAGGGCTGTCTGAGCGACTGAAGGCTCCCGAGGCCTCCCCGACCTCGCAAAACCACACCCCCAAGCGATCGGCCGCCGACGAGGAGCTCATCGAAGTGGCGCGCGACATCGTGAGCCGCATGGACGCATGGCATGCGCAGCTTCCCCGGGAAGAGCGCGAGAAGCTTGACTGGGCGGACGCTTGGGCTTGGCGCAACCGCGAGGACTTCCCGCTGCTCAACGACAGGAGGCAGAAGAACACACTCGCCTACCTGGACTCCGCCGCAACGACGCAGCGCTGTTTTCGCGCCCTTCAAGCGGAGGCGAACTTCAACGAGCACGAGAACGCGAACGTGTACCGCGGCGGCTACGAGCTTTCCGCGAACGCGACCGGGTACCTCAACGACGCCCGCAAGAAACTTGAGGACTTCATCGGGGCTGACCGCCGGCAAACCGTGTACACCATGAACGCGTCGGCCTCATGCAACCT
>CAKUIV010000160.1 GCA_934661105.1 uncultured Ellagibacter sp.
CGTCTGAAAAGAGGTTCCAAATGGCAGCGAAGAACGCTTTTGCAAGAGGAAAGGCCGGGAAGCGGGCCCAGAAGTGCATTGTTAGGGGGCTATTGCCTCGTGAAATGCCCAATTCGCTTTGCAAACCCGTCATAGCCTGCCATCGGGCGCGATGTTTTCAGCTCTCGTTTTGCAAAAGCGTCACAGACTGCCATCCGGGTGCTTGTTTCCGCGCTCTCGTTTGCAAAGCCGTCGTTTGGCGCCACGGGGAGCGCTGCGGGGCGTACGGGTCCCTTCTGCGAAGTTGACGCCCGCTGTCGAGAGAGGTGCTGCAGGTGTGTGAAGCCGCGATCCCGTGGATCTTTCTGCGGCGGCCTCGCGCTATACTTACCCGCATGGCTAACACACTTGGAAAACTCATCATCTGCCCGACGCCCATCGGGAACTTGGGCGATATGACCGAGCGCACGCTCAAGGCCCTTGCCGACGCCGACGTCGTGTGCGCGGAAGACACGCGCGTGACGGGCAAGCTGCTCGCCGCGTTCGGCATCGGGAAGCGGATCGAACGTTTGGACGAGGCGCTCATTGGAGCGCGCGCGGGCTCGATCGTCGACCGCGTGCTCGCGGGCGAAGTCATCGCATATTGCAGCGACGCCGGCATGCCGGGCGTGTCCGATCCGGGACTTCGCTTGGTGCGGGCGGCTCGTGAAGCCGGTGCGCCAGTCGAGGTGTTGCCGGGTGCGAGCGCCGCGGCGACTGCGTATGTGGCGAGTGGATGCACGTGCCCCCGCTTCTACTTCGGTGGATTCTTCCCGCGCAAGGAATCGGAGCGTAAAGCGACGCTTAATGCGCTGCGCACGCTCGACGCAGCGCTCATCTTCTACGAAAGCCCCAATCGCGTGGCCTCGGCGCTCGCGTCCATGGCAGAAGCGTTCCCTTTGCGCGAAGCCGCGGTGTGTCGCGAGCTCACCAAGCTGCACGAGGAGGTGGTGCGCGACACCCTGCCGAGCCTGCGCGACGAGTTCGCACGGCGGGCGCGGGCGGGCTCCATCAAAGGGGAAATCGCGATCGTCATCGACGAACCGCCCGCAGCAGAGGAGGCTGCGGCCCAGGTAAGCGCCGAGGACGCCGCCGCGAAACGCGCGGTTGAGCTGAAGGAGCAAGGTGCGCGCAACAAGGAAATCGCGAAGACGATCGCAGCGGAATTCGGGCTTCCCCGCAACGTTGCATACGAAATCGCGCTTGAAGCGTAAGGGCGGCGCTGTGGCATATTCCAACCAGTCGGGCCCCGTGCGCGTGCGTTTCATGTCTGAGAATGAGAAGCGCGCTTCGGCCGGGCGTGAAGGCGGGCGAAAGGGCGTGTGCTGCAAAGGGCGCTCCGGTACCGATAAGGGGATAGGGAAGCGGAAAGCGTCCGCAGCATCGGTGCAGGTGCGCATGGTCGAGGGCATCGAGGTGCGTATTTCCCGCAAGCAGGTGAAGAATCTGAACCTGCGCATCTCGCGCAACGGGGATCACGTCGACGTGTCGGCGCCCGCATGGATATCGGATAGCGAAATCGAGGCGTTCATCAGGAAGAAGCGCTTGTGGATCGAATCGCACCTGGCCCAGGCCGCCGATACTCCCATGGCGCGAGCCTCTCGGGCGACTCCCGAAGAGGTCGCCGCATGGCGCGAGGCCGTTTCCGCCTGCGTGCCCGCGCTCATCGCTGCATGGGAGCCGATCATGGGCGTGAAGCACGGATCGGTCGCCTACCGTAACATGACGAGCCGGTGGGGGAGCTGCCAACCTTCGACGGGGCGCATCTGCATCAATGTCCGCCTGGCGCTCTATCCGCCCGAATGCCTGGAGTACGTGGTGGTCCACGAGCTGTGCCATCTGCTCGAGCGCGGTCACGGCCCCAGGTTCCACCAGCTCATGGACGCTTTCATGCCCGATTGGAAGACGCGTCGGGCGAAGCTTCGCTGAGCTCGCTTCGGAGCAGTTGGCGCATCGCGTCCAGCTGCGGTTTTTCTCGCTGGGCCGCCGCGGCGCGACCGATTCGCATGCCTTCGAATTATTTCGCTGGCATCGGGGCTGCGAGCGGGGCCTTGCGAACCGCCTTCGGTCGACGGCACCGCTCTCTGTGACTTTTCTGCACTTTCGGCGCCGAGGCGGCATGCGGGCGTTACTATCGAGTGCCGTGAAATCGACCGAAGAACATATCGATATGGAAAAACCCAAGGACGCAAGTGGTGCTTGCTGCGACGAGCGGGACAAGGCCAAGCCTGCCGCATCCGCTGCTGCGCCCCTCTCGCGTGAATCCGACGGCGACGGCCTGCCGAAGCGCCAGCGCATGATCATCCTTGCGGTCATGCTCGTCGGCACGGGCACGGCGTGCATCTCCCAAAGCATGATGATTTCCGCGCTGCCCGCGGTCATGCACGAGTTCAACGTGAACGCCTCGCTCGGGCAGCTCATCACGACGTCTTACATCTTCACGCTCGGCCTGATATCGGCGCTGACGGCGTTTCTCATCAACCGGTTCGAAACGCGCCCGCTTTTCTTCGCCGCCATGGGGACGTTCGTCGCCGGCTGCGCGCTTTCCCTTGCGGCCTCCAACTATCCGCTCCTTCTGCTGTCCCGGCTCGTGCAAGCGGGCGGCGCCGGCATCCTTTTGCCGCTTCTTCAGGTAGTCGCGTTGTCGGTGTATCCGAAAAGCGAGTACGGCCGTGCGATGGGCGTCGCGGGCCTCACGATCGGGTTCGCGCCTGCCATCGGCCCCACCATTTCCGGCGTCATCATCGATGCATGGGGGTGGCGCGCCGTCTTCGCGTGCCTGGGCGCGGTTGCGATTCTTTGCGCTATCGCGGCGTTCTTCCTGCTCACCGACGTGGTGAAGCGATCGAAGGACCATGGGCGGCTCGATGTCGCCTCGGCGCTTCTCTATGCGGGCGGTTTCTGCCTCGTGCTCGTCGGGGCGACGTTCATGGAGGAAAGCGGCCAGGCGAGCCTTCTCGCCATCGCCTTGCTTGGGCTCGGCGCGATCGTGCTCGCCGTGTTCGTTCGCAGGCAGCTGCACGTCGAGAATCCATTCCTTAAGCTTTCGTGCTTTCGCGACAGGACGTTTGCGGTGTCGACGATGCTCGTCGTGTTCGCGCACATCTCGTTCATGGCGCCTTCCATCATGGTTCCGCTCTTCGTCCAGGATATCCAGGGGCAAAGCGCCGCGGTGTCGGGCCTTGTCATCTTGCCGGGCGCGGTCTTGCTCGGCATCCTGAACCCGGTCACCGGGCGCCTGCTCGACAAGCACGGCCCGCGTCCGCTCCTTCTTGTCGGCGGCGCGCTCATCGTGGCGGGAACGCTTGCGTTCGCGGCATGCACCGAAGCCGTGCCGGAATGGCTCGTCACCATGCTCTACGGTGTGCGCATCGTCGGCATCGCCTGCATCATGATGCCCATGACGGGACACGCCTGCACGACGCTTCCGCCCGAGGATTTGCCGCAGGGAACGGCGATTATCACCTCGTTTCGCCAGATCATCGGGTCGATTTCCGCGTCGGTGCTCATCACGGTCATGTCCGTTTTCTCGAGCAACGCCCTAGGCGTCGACGTGCACGGGTTCAGCGCGAGCTTTCTCGTCCAGGCCGCCGTCATCGCGATCGGTGTTGTCTTGGGCATGCTGCTTCTTCCTCGGAAACGAGCGGGGAGGTAGGCGGGCGGGTTGCTGGGCAACCTGCGCACCTCGGCTTTTCCCTATTATTCCCGCTTGCGTTTATCCTCCGTTCGTATTATTATTCCTAGCTAGTTGGTAGATAAACAAAAGGCCGCAAGTCCTCGCCGCGGGTTCGCCCGCACGGACTGGCGGCCTTTTTCGCACTGAGGGGAGAAATCGTCATGGAAAACGTCGGCACCGTTCGCTC
>CAKUIV010000161.1 GCA_934661105.1 uncultured Ellagibacter sp.
GAACGTGAACGCGGCGAAAGCGCAGATGAGCTTGGCCTTCGTGCGCTTTTGCGGATCGCCTGCGATAAGCTCGGCCATGATGCCGCCGACGACGATGCCGACAGGACCGCTCCAGAACATGCCCATCAGAAGACCGACGGCACCTACGATAACGCCCATGATGGCGATCGCGCCGCGCTTCGGGACGCGATAGGCCAGGTACATGAACACCGTGCCGGCAAACAAAGCGCCCACTGCATGGGTGAACCAGCAGAGGTTGGCGTTCATGCTGAAGATGATCGAGAACACCATGAACACCAGGAACAAAAGGATGCCGAACACGGCGATGAAGACAAAGTCCTTCGGGTTCAGGCCCTTGCGTTCCTTCGCAGCCGACCCGATCGTTGCGTTGTTTTCCATTGTGGAACCTTTCTCTTGCTACTGCATTTCCGCAAACCCGAAATTGAGTTTCAACTTCGGAAGTGTTGCCACGTTCAAGGGGAAGCGCTCGGCGATGCGCCCGCCTTCGACCAGGGCGATCTCGTCGCATGTCGAGCAGAGGAACTCGTAGTCGTGCGAGACGACGCAGATGCCGACGCCCGCATCGCGCATGCGCGCGATCTGGGCATCTATCCGACGCATGTTGCGATAGTCCAAACCGCTCGTGGGCTCGTCGAGGACCATGGCGCGGGCGTGGGAGAGCAAACCGGCCGCGATGGAGAGCCGCTGACGCTCCCCACCCGAAAGGGAGAGCGGATGCCTATCGGCCAGGCCCTCAAGGGCAAGCGCGGCCTTCATTTGAGCGATTCGTTCCTCGTTGCCCAGGCCGCCTTCCGCGCGATCCGCGCGGCACGCGCTGGCGAGCTCATCGTCGACCGTGCTGCTGAAAAGCTGGTATCCCGGCTCTTGCATGACCAGGTACACGCGCCCCGCGCGTTTCCTTGCGCGGAGCGGCACGCCGTCGACCTCGATCGATCCCGCCCTCTCCTTGAGAAGGCCGGCCATGCAGCGGGCGAGCGTCGTTTTCCCGGCCCCGTTGCGCCCGACGATGCCGACCACACGACCCGGAACAAGGTCGAAGTCGAGCCCGTCCAAGACCGCCGGCGCGCCGCGGTAGCCAACGCCCACGCCGCTCATGCGCACGACGGGTTCCTCGCAAGAAAGCGAGCCGGAAACAGCCGGATCGGTCGCATCGCCTGCGCGCCGCACCGCCACAGACGAGTCGATTTCCGCGAGAGAGGCGGCGCGCAACCCCATGCCGCTTCTCATTTCGCACGGCAGCGCGAGAAACTCCCCTGCCGCCCAGTCGCCCGCAACCGCGCCGTCGTTTAAAACCACGTAGCGGTCCGCGATGCCGTCAAGCCACCACAGACGATGCTCGGAGATAAGCACGGTCTTCCCCTGGCTCTTCAGAAGCGCAACCGTTCGCGCGAGGGACCGCATCGCGTGCACGTCGAGCGACGCGGTCGGCTCGTCGAGCACGAACACGTCGGGGTGCACCGCATAGGCCGACGCCAGGATGACCGACTGCTTCTGCCCGCCGGAAAGCGCCTCGGTACCGCGCCCGAGCAAGCGCTCGATATCGAGCGCCGACGCCGCCTGCGCCACACGTTCGACCATCTCCTCGCGAGCGATTCCGAGGTTCTCGCATCCGAAGGCGATTTCCGAGGTCACGTCGAGGTTGACGAACTGGCTGCGCGGGTTCTGGAACACCGACCCGACGCGCGCGGAAAGCTCGCCCGTCGTCCACGAGGAAACAGGCTTTCCCGCAACACGCACCTCGCCCTGAAGATCGCCTTCGTACACAAGCGGGATGAGCGCGTTTACAAGGCGCGTGAGCGTCGTCTTGCCGCACCCCGACTGCCCGGTCACGACGACGCATTGGCCGCGGGGTATCTTCAGCGAGACACCGCGAAGCGACGGGCGGGAAGCGCCCTTGTAGCGAAACGTGCAGCCGTCGAGCTCGATGGCATAGGGCGAAGCGGGCGACGCGGCGGCGTTTTCCCTCATCAGAGCACCCCCGTTCTCAGGCAAACGGCAAACACCAGAAGCGCCAGCGCGGCGATGAGGCATGCGGCGTCGACCGCGCATGCCCTCAAGCGGTAATACGAGGTGCGGTGCGCGCTCGCCCCCACGCCGCGGACGACGACCGCGTTCCCCAGCTCATCGGCGATCTGGCCCAAACGCGCGATCACGGGAACGAGGAAATGCTCGGCGGTCTGGACAGGATGGCGCACCACCGATTTCGGCGCGAGCGCGATGCCGCGCGTCTTCATCGCGTCGGCGACGGCGGAGAATTCGCGGCCCATGGTGGGAAGGAAGCGGAATGCCACGCACACGGCGACCGACGCGTTCGCGGGAACGCGCATCGCCTGCAGCGCACAGGCGAGCTCGCCCAAACGCGTGGTCGCGATCATGTTGAAAGCGAACATGAAGGCGGGCAGAACGTGGCGGTACATGAGAAGCGACGCCGCAAAGGGCGAAAGCAAGGTGTTCCCGCTCGCCACGAACAGCTGCGCCGCCACGGCGAACAGAGCATAGAAGGCAAGCCAGCGCGCAATCGCGGAAAAACGGCGGCAATACGCCATCACGGCAACGGTAAGCGCCAAAACGCCCATCTCGGCGAACAGGCTTTGCGTGAGCGCCATCTGCACGTTGATCGCCGCCAGCACCGCAAGCGACACGCGCGGGTCGAGATGGCGCGGCGCGGCGTTGGCGGAGTCGGCAGGCGCCGAGGGCCGCGCCTGCGTCGCCGCGCCCAAGGGCAAAGGCGCATCCATCGAAAGAGCCATGCGGTTTTCGTCCTTCTTCCTGTCAATTAGCCAAAGGTAACTTCTTCACGTTAAAATAGGGCTCGATAAAGCGATGCGAAAGACGAAACGGGAAGATGGAAAACGACGCCGAAAAGAATTCAAGTTCTACCGAAAAATCAACCGAAAGCCATGCCGCAGGACGGGGAAACCCGCTTTACGACATGTTCGTCACGCAGCTTTCGCAGCTGCACACCGTGTGCGCGAAGGAAGCGCTCGCGCGCGGATTCGGACGGGCCGACCTGGTGCGAAGCGTCGGCGAGACGTGGTTCGTCGACCCCCGGTACGGCAGGGGCTCCTATTGGTTCTACCTCATGGACAACGACACCATCGTCGTGTCGATGGACATCACGTACGGGCGCGCCGTGGAAGCGGCCATAGAGACCGTTCCCTACCTGGGGTTCGGCCTCTACGAGCATGCGATGCCCAAGTATTGCTCGCCCGAGTGCGCCGGGTCCAACTCCAAGCTCATGGGACACGACTGGGATGGCGGCCCTTACATAAGCTCGTTCGAGCCCGACAAACGGCTGTCGTCGGCGTCGATCACCATAGCCCCTGAAGCGATACGTCGCTATGCGGACGCCTTGCACTGCGACGAGGGGAAACTGCGCCACGCCATCGCGCGGCTCACCGCGTCGGACGGCGTGCCCGGCCTGCCCTCGGCGCTTCGAGGGCTCGACATCGCCTACCCCGCCGCATCGGTGGCCGACGCGTATTACCACGCCAAGGTGATCGAATGCTTCGCGCTGCTGGCAAGCGGCATCCCCGAGAAGGACCCAGCAGCCGACGCCGTGCGCATAAGCGACAGGGACTGCGTCGAGTGCATCTGCTCCTACATCGACGGCAACCTATCGTCCGACCTCAGCACGAAGACGCTGTGCGACATCGCCCATGTGAGCGAAGGGAAGATGATATCGGCGTTTCGCAACGTGCAGGGGGACACCCCGCAAAGCTACATCCGCGCGCAGCGTCTGGAATACGGCCGGCGCCTCCTCCTTGATGGGGGCCGCGAGATCGGAGGGATCGCCAGAAGCGCAGGCTACCGCAACCAAGGGGCGTTCACCGACGCGTTCAAGCGCGCCTACGG
>CAKUIV010000162.1 GCA_934661105.1 uncultured Ellagibacter sp.
CCTAAAGCCCGGAAAAATCGTCGATTTTGAACATTGGGAGCGGTTTTTCATGCATTGAAGTCGATGGGGGCGAGCAAGCGCGCGCGAAGCTCGAATTGAAGCGACGGGAAATCGCTGCGTCGAGGATTGATCCGATGACCTATCGCCCCGGAAACGATATGGGCGACCTTGTTGAACGTAACGAGGTCGTTGAACTGCTGCTTCGTCACGGTAATCTCCGTGATCCCGAGATGAGCCATGACATCGCGCCGGTGAGCGTCGAGGGCGATCTTGCGCGACCCGGTATGGAACTCGTCGCTGTCGTATTCGACGCTCACGGCGTGATTCGGCCAGTAGAGGTCGGGCGAGAGATAACTCTTCCCTGCAAGTTGTTGTTGGAAGGGCGTGAGGCTCACCTTTGGGTTGAGAAGCGGCGCCGGCAAGCCGAATCCTCCCATGCGGTAGGGAAGGGTCAGATGCATCGCGAGCATCGTTTCGCGCGCTAAAGCTGCACCGGGGGTGATGCGCTTCGTGAGAAGGCGCGCCTTCTTCGCGCCATGAATCGGTCCGAGTTTCTCGAGGAGCGACTGTATTCTTGCCGGGCTGGTAAGCGGTCGAGCGGAATAGGCGTTATCGTCGTCGTGCAGGCGATAGGTTCCGCATAGCGCGTATCCTGCGCGAATGAAGTCGATATCGGAAAGAATCGTCGCCGACTGGATGAGCGCGAGCTCGGGCGAACAGGCGAGAAGATCGTCGCCCACGCGAACGATGGCTGTGCGCGGCAAGGGGAGGGTACACGTGTGGATCTTGAAACGTCGGTCAGCGTTCTCGCAGTGCCTGTCGCCGAGGATGTGAATCGCGTTTGTCGCCTCGCCGGGCAAAACGATCGAGGCGTAGTCGAAATCCGCTGTCGTTGCCGGGCCGGGAGATTCCGCTGCTATTGTGCGCGCGGGCAGATAGTCTTCGCGCGTGGGCTGCGCGAGCCAGAAAGCAAGGGCCGAGGTATGTGAGAGGACGATTTCCATAGGCGGATTGTAACAGTTCGTTTTACCTGGTCAACCGCCATTTTCAAGGCAATTCTTGCCGTTGAGCCCCCGTTCGATCAGCCAGAAATCGAAGCGAAAACGCGTTAGAATCGTGTTGGAGAACAAAGGCATTCGGAAGACGGGGCGCCGGCCCGAGCGACGCCGCTGTTGTTCTGCGCACGGGTGGATAGCCTTCACTTGTGCTGCGCGTGCGGCGTCGAAGCCCGTTTCATGCGGTGATGCGGAAGGAAAGGTCATGCTGATTTGGAAATACTCTGATGCGAAGCTCCGCGCTGCGATGCCGAAGCTTCGTGCGGACGCGAATAAGTACACGCGCGGCAAGCTTACGGTCGTTGCCGGAAGCAAGCGCTACCCGGGTGCCGCTGCGCTTGCGGCGATGGCGAGCCAGCGTATGGGGGCGGGCTACACCGAAGTCGTCTGCGCGCCGCAGGCGGTCGATACGGTGCGCGCGGCGAGCCCGTCTCTCGTGGTGCGCTCATGGAAAAAGCTTGGATCGGGTGATTTTCCCTGCACTCGCGAGGGGCATCCCGAGGCGTGCGTGGTCGGGCCTGGCTTCGACCCGAGAGACGACGCGTGCGTCGAGGTGACCCTGCATGCGCTGAAGAAGACGCAGGCCCCTTTGCTCGTGGACGGCGGGGCGCTTTCCGTCCTCGCTAGCGAACGGGGGCGGAAGCTTTTGCGCCGCCGTTTCGAGTGCGGGCTGCAAACGGTGGTGACGCCGCATGCGGGAGAAGCGGCCCGCTTGGCTCACCCGCTTGGCTTGCCCGCGTCCGATCCGGCGGAGCTGTCCCGCCTTTTATCCCTTGCTTACGGCGTGACAGCCCTGGTGAAAGGGTCGAAAAGCTACATTTCCGACGGAGAGCGGATTGCGGTTGTGTCCGACGGGAGCGCAGCGCTCGCCAAGGCGGGAACGGGAGACGTGCTTGCGGGGATGGTCGGGTCGCTTTTAGCCCAGGGGGCAGAGCCGTTCGACGCGTGCGTCCTCGGGGCGACGCTGCATGCATGGGCCGGCTGCGCCGCTGCCGTCGACTTGACGGAAACGTGCGTGGTTGCGGAGGACATTCCGCGCTATCTGCCTGCTGCGATCAGGCGTCTCGAAGCGAAGGAGGCCGGCCCCCTCGACGTGCTGTAGTGCTGCGACAGAGGCGACGGGAAGAGATCATCGCTTCTCGAGGGCGACGATGCGGGGTTGGAAGCATGCGGTACTGTTGCGATCGCGAAACGGTTCGCTCGCGTCGTGCCTTTCGAGCTGCCGAAGCGGTTACAATAGGCGGAAAGGAATCTGAGTATCAAGGAGGCTGATTATCTATGACGGTACGGCGACATGATTGGGGACTGGTTGTTGCGGGCGTGCTGCTTGTGCTGCTCGCGGCGTTCATCACGGCATTTCCTGGGCTTACGCTTGCGACGATCACGGCCATCTTAGGCATCGGCTTTCTTGTTTCGGGTGTTCTCGATTTGGTGGGATATGTGCGCTTGAAGAGGGATTTCATTGAATCTCCGTCAGCGTGGATGCTCGTGTACGCCATTCTCGACATCATTATCGGCGTGATGCTCGCCTTGCATCCGTTCGTTTTCTCGGGCGTGATCTCATGGCTCGTCGGCATCTTCGTGGTGGCGTTCGGCGTGATCGAGATCGTCGGCGCGGTGCAGCTCCGCAAGGTCGGCATGCCGATGTGGGGATGGATGGTGTTTTCCGGCATCGTCGACGTGCTCTGCGGCATCGTCTTCTTCGCGGTTCCCGCGATGCTCGCTGTTTTCTTGGCGGTGTTCGTCATCATGCGCGGCGTATCCCTTATCATATACGGATGGCGCGCGGACAGCGTTTTGATGTAACGAGCGCGGCGTGCGCCCGCATGCGATGAGAACTGGAAGGCCCCGGCGAGTCCCGGGGCCTTGTTTGTGAAGGGGATGCTATGGCTGAAGAGCAGAACAGCCTGTTCAGCGGTGAACAATTAGCTGAAACGTCAAGCGATCCGAAGGCGCGGATCGAGGCTTTGCGCCGCGAGATCGAGCATAACAGCTATCTGTACTACGCTCTCGATGCGCCGGCGATTTCCGATGGCGCGTTCGATTCGCTCATGCACGAGCTGCGTGCGCTCGAAGCCGAGCACCCCGAACTCGTCGACCCATCGAGCCCGACGCAGCGCGTCGGCGGCTACGTGGGCGACCAGTTCGCCCCGATCCAGCACGAACGGCGCATGTACTCGCTTGACGACGCGATGGACGCGGGCGAGCTCGACGAGTGGCTCGGTCGCGTGAAGGACTTCTTCGGCGAGATCCCGCCTCTTGTGTGCGAGCTGAAGATCGACGGGTCGTCGGTGGCGTTCACCTTCGAGAACGGGCGCCTCATGAAGGCGGCGACGCGCGGCGACGGCACGACCGGCGAGGACATCACGGTGAACGTGCGCACGGTGCGCGATGTGCCGCTGCGCTTACGGGAAGAGGCGATGGACGGCATCAAGGACTCCGAGGTCCCTATCGAATTGCGCGGCGAGTGCTACATGCCGAAGACGAGCTTCGAGGCGCTGAACGCGGCGGCCGAGGCGAACGGCAAGCAGGGGTTCGCGAACCCGCGCAATGCGGCGGCGGGAAGCCTGCGCCAGAAGGACCCCCAGATCACGGCGCATCGCGACCTGTCCACGTTCGTATACGCCGTCGGCGACGAACGCAAGCTCGCCCTCGATTCCCAATGGGAGCTTCTTCAGTGGTTGAAGCGTGCGGGCTTCCACGTGAATCCCGACATCGAGCTTGTCCATTCTGCCGAAGAGGTGCATGCGTTCTGCGAGCGCTCGCTTGAGCGCCGCAACGCCTTGCCCTACGAGATCGACGGCGTCGTCGTGAA
>CAKUIV010000163.1 GCA_934661105.1 uncultured Ellagibacter sp.
CACGTGAACTACTCGAACATCAAGTACTTCGACATCGCCGACGGCGAAGGGGTGAGAACCACCCTGTTCGTGTCGGGATGCCGCCATGCCTGTCCGGGGTGTTTCAACGCGTCCGCCTGGGATTTCGCGGCGGGCGAGCCGTTTACGCGTGAGGTGGAGGATGAAATCCTCGAAAGCCTCGAGCCGCCCTTCATCGACGGGCTCACGCTTTTGGGGGGCGAGCCGATGGAACCCGAGAACCAGCGCTCGCTCCTTCCTTTCGTGCGTCGCGTGCGCGAGCGCTTTCCCGAAAAGAGTATCTGGTGCTTCACCGGCGAAGTGTACGAGAACCTGCTCGACGAGGCGTCGCCCTACCGCTGCGAGGCGACTGACGAGCTGCTCGCGCTCATCGACGTGCTCGTCGACGGCCCCTTCCTGCAGGAAAAGCACGACATTTCACTGCGCTTTCGCGGCTCGGCGAACCAGCGCGTGATCGACCTTGCCGCCACGCGCGCCGCAGGCGAGGTGCGCCTGTGGGAAGACGACCCCCAATACGCCACTCATACGATGGATTGAGATCGCCTGCGTCTGCATAACGGCGCCCGCGGCCGTGCGCACGCTTGCCGTGCCAGGGCGCCGGGGCGCAAGGGCGCGTGGGGAATCGCGCTCGTCCAATCACGCGTTTCGCAAGCGGTGTCGGGCCTGCACCGCCCGCTTGCCGTGCGCCCGACGGCTTCTCTTATTTGATATAGCTACTCTAACCAAATCAATCGGCATTCGTTGTCTATCCAGCACATACTATGCGCCGAATGCGCTCTCTATACTGCGTGTCAAGAAGGGTCTGACGAGAGGCCCATCTTACGGAGAGAGGAGAGGGCAGATGGACTTGAAGTACAACGAGAACCTCTATCGCAAGGACAAGCACTGGAAGGAAGGGGAGTTCGACGTCTACCGCAACATGCAGTGGACGGGTCCCGGTTGCCATGAAGGGTGCGGCGTGCTGTTCTACGTGAAGGACGGCAAGATCGACCACATCGAGGGCGACCCCAACGACGAGTTCAGCCGCGGGCGCCTGTGCATGCGTTGCCTGAACATGGTCGACGAGGCCATCAACAATCCGACGCGTCTGGGCCATCCGCTGAAGCGTGCGGGCAAGCGCGGCGAGAACAAATGGGAGCAGATCTCGTGGGATGAGGCCTACGACATCATCGAAGAGCACGTTCGCGCCGCATGGGATGAAATCGGACCTGAGGCAATCGTCGCTCTGGAAGGCACGGGCCGCAACGTCGTGTGGCAGGTGCCGCTGCTCGAGTACTCCGCCTTCAAAAGCCCGAACTTCGGCTGCGGGTTCCTCTCCGGCGACTCGTGCTATCTGCCGCGTTGCTCGGCCTCCGTGGGCGTCATGGGCGGTCCGGCCGTGGTCGACTGCGGGCAGTACGATCCGCGCCGCTATGACAGCCCCGAATACGAATATCCCGAGGTCATCCTCCAGTGGGGCTGCAACGCAGTGAAGACGAACGCCGACGGCTTCCTGGGTCATTGGCTCGTCGACTGCATGAGGGACGGCGGCACCAAGCTCATCAACGTCGACCCGCGCGTCACCTGGATGGGATCGCGCGCTGAATACAACATCCAGCCGCGCCCCGGCACCGACGCCGCCGTCGCCCTGGCCATGATCAACGTCATCATCACCGAAGACCTCTACGACCATGACTTCGTGGAGAAGTGGACCTACGGCTTTGAAGACTTGGCGAAGGCCGTTGAGGAGTGGACCCCCGAACACGCCGCCGAGGTCTCCTGGACCAACGCCGACGACATCCGCGGTGCGGCACGCCTGTACGCCACCGCCAAGCCCGCCGCATTCCATTGGGGGCTTTCGACCGACATGACGCCGAACGGCGTGGGCCAGGCGCATGCCTTCATGTGCCTTGAGGGCATCACCGGCAATGTCGACGTTCCCGGCGGCAACTACCTCGCTACCGGCCCGTACGGCGTCGACGCTCTTTACGGTTGCGGTTACAACAACTTCATCTCGCCCGAGTTGCAGGAAAAGCGCATCGGCGTGGAGAAGTACCCGATGCACAAGTACGGCGCGGCCGCCTGTGCTGTGGGCGACGAGATCCTCGTTCAGCTCGAAACCGAGCAGCCCTACCAGATCAAGGTCATGTACCTTGCCGGCACGAACCCCATCGTCAACATGGCCGCCGAGGCGCCGCGCGTGTACAAGGCCATGCTCAAGTGCCCCTTCATCGTCGTTGCCGACATGTGGATGACGCCGACCGCCACGGCCTGCGCCGACCTTGTTCTTCCCGTCGCGATGAGCTGCGAGCGCGATTCGTTCCGCGAGTGGTGGACACCGAGCCGCGCCATCACCAAGCTCACCCAGTACGAGGAAGCGAAGTCGGACGAGGAGATTCTGGTCGATCTGTCGCTGCGCCTGAACGCCGAGAACGTGCCGTGGACCGATGTCGAGTCCCTGCTCAACTGGGTGCTCGCCAAGGACAACGCGCCGCGTACCTGGACCGAACTCAAGGACATCATGTACGAGTACAACTTCCAGGGCTATCGCCGTTACGAATCGGGCAAGCTTCGCCCCGACGGACAGCCCGGCTTCAACACGATGACCGGCAAGCTCGAGCTTAAAAGCTGCCTGCTCGGTGCGCTCGGCTACCACGACCTGCCCTACTTCGAGGAACCGCCCGAGAGCCCGGTCACGGCACCCGAGCTTTACAAGGAGTATCCGCTTGTGCTCACCACCGGCAAGCGCCACTGGGAGTTCTTCCACTCCGAGCATCGCAACATGCCGACGATGCGCGAGTTCCGCCCCGAGCCGACGTTCGACATCAATCCCGCCGACGCCGAGAAGTACGGCGTGAAAGACGGCCAGTGGGTGTGGATCGAGAACCAGCGCGGGCGCTGCCGCCAGGTCGCGCACGTGGTGCCGACGATGAAGGAAGGCTCGATCTGCGCCGATCACGGCTGGTCGTTCCCCGAGACCGAGGAAGCCGCGCCGAACCTGCAGGGTATCTGGGACGTCAACATCAACAACCTGACGACCCAGTGCGTGGTCGGCGAAACCGGCTACGGCGCTCCCTACCGCTGCCTTCTGTGCAAGATTTACCCGGTCACGCCGGAGAACAGCCAGGTGACTCCTACCCAGGTCGTTGCCGAGATGATCGCGGACGCCGAATAGGAGGATGGAACAATGAGCGCAAACGGACTTTTCATCAACTACGAATTCTGCACCGGCTGCCATAGCTGCGAGGTGGCGTGCAAGAAGGAGCACAAGCTTCCCGAGGGGCAGTTCGGCATGCATGTGCTGCAAGACGGGCCGCGCCAGATGGTGGACGGCAAGTGGGAATTCACCTACATCCCGTACCCGTCGCATCAGTGCGATCTGTGCGCCGAGCGTGTGAACGAGGGGCGCCTGCCAACCTGCGTGCACCACTGCCAGGCGGGTGTCATGGATTTCGGCCCGCTTGAGGAAATGGCGAAGCTCGCCGAGAAATATCCTCATTCGATGGTGTATTCGCTGTAGGGAACAGTAACGGTGCGTTAAAGGCCTCGATTCGCGCGTCATCTGCGCGATCGGGGCCTTTAGGCGTTTCGAAAGGCGACGAGAGAAGGAGGCATCCGTGGGCTGCATGAGCTGCAATCCCTTCTGCGGGAAATGCCGGCCGCCCCATCCCAAGCCGGTTACGTGCCCCTCGTGCGGGAAGCTCGTCATGCGGGGCCGCTACGAAACATGGGCATGCCCGCATTGCGGCGCCGACTTGCCGCCGCGTGCGCGCTTGCGTTGCAACTGGACGGGCCTTCTGTGCGACATCCCCTGCATGTACAACCTGCGAGAAAACGACACGGGAGCGCTTCA
>CAKUIV010000164.1 GCA_934661105.1 uncultured Ellagibacter sp.
GGCTGCGCGATCGGGCTTGGCAACGTTTGGCGGTTCCCCTACATCACCGGCGAGTACGGCGGCGCGGCGTTCGTCATCATCTACCTGGTGTTTCTCGTCGTGTTCGCGCTTCCGGTGCTCGTGATGGAGTTCGCAGCGGGCCGTGCGAGCCAGAAATCGATCGCGCGCAGCTATGACACGCTCGAGCCCGAAGGGACGAGATGGCACCTCTTCAAGGGCGTCGGGCTTGCGGGCAACTACCTGCTCATGATGTTCTACACGGTGGTGGCGGGCTGGATGCTCGCCTTCATGGTGAAGAGCGCGACCGGCGAGTTCAACGGAGCGTCGCCCGACGAGGTGCAAAGCGCGTTCGGCGCCTTGCTCGCCGACCCGGTGCAGATGTGCGTGTACATGCTCGTCATCGTCGCCATCGGCGTGCTCACCACGCGCGCGGGCGTGCAGAACGGCGTCGAGCGCGTGACCAAGGTGATGATGGTGGCGCTGTTCGCGGTGCTCATCGTGCTGTGCGTGCGTGCGGTCACGCTGCCGGGCGCCGAGGCGGGCCTCGCGTTCTACCTCATGCCCGACTTCGGCAAGCTCTTCGCGGGGTCGACCCCGGCCGAGCAGTGGGCCACCTTCGGCGACGCGGTGTACGCCGCCATGGGCCAGGCGTTCTTCACCGTGTCGGTCGGCATGGGCTCGATGTCGATCTTCGGCAGCTACATCGGCAAGGAGCACCGTCTTGCGGGCGAGGCGGTGCGCGTCGGGGCGCTCGACACGCTCGTCGCGCTTATGGCGGGGCTCGTCATCTTCCCGTCGTGCTTCGCGTTCGGGGTGGAGCCCGCGTCGGGGCCGAGCCTCGTGTTCATCACGCTGCCCGTGGTGTTCAACGCCATGCCGGGCGGCCAGATCTGGGGAACGCTGTTCTTCCTGTTCATGACGTTCGCGGCGCTCTCGACCGTGATCGCCGTGTTCGAGAACATCATGAGCTTCACCATCGACCAATGGGGCACGCCGCGCAAGAAGGCATGTCGCGTGAACGGTTTGCTCATCGCGCTTTTGAGCATTCCCTGCGTGCTCGGGTTCAACGTGCTTGCGGGCGTTGCCGTGCCGGGGATCGGCGGTATCCAGTCGATCGAGGATTTCCTCGTGTCGAACAACATCCTGCCTTTGGGCGGGCTGTTCCTTGTGCTGTTCGTTACGAGCAAGCGCGGGTGGGGATGGAAGAACTTCCTGGCCGAGGCCGACACCGGTCAGGGACTCAAGTTCCCGGCCTGGACGTATGCGTACATGCGCTACGTGCTGCCCATCGGCATGATCATCGTGTTCGCGATGGGCTATGCGCCCATCGTGTCGAAGTGGCTGGGGATGTAGGGCGCGCGTCTGATTCGCCGCCGATTCGACACCGCTGCCGCAATCGAGGCGGCTCGTTCGCGGCGGAGCGCTACCATCGAGGGAAGGGAAGGAGCAGCGGGGAACATGGCGTTCAGGGAAAGTTGGCGGAAGGCATTCGACAAGACGGTGCCGAACTTTTTCCTCAGGCTTTTCACCATGCTGTTCGCCCAAGCGCTCATTGCGCTTGCCATCGGCCTTTCGCGTGCGACGGGGCTCGGCACGTCGACCATCTCGTGCATTCCGGCGGTTTTGAGCTACTTTACTCCCGTGACCATCGGCACATGGACGCTTGGGATGAACCTCATCTTCGTGGCTGTTCAGATTGTCCTGCTCAGGCGCTATTTCAAGCCGGCGCAGCTGCTCTCGATCCCGCTCGTCGCGGTGTTTTCGGCCATGATCGACTTCTTCGTGCCGCTTTGCGAGCTCATTCCCATGCCGAACTATGCGGCAAGTCTGGCCGTCTCGGTGCTATCGTGCCTGGTCATGGCACTCGGCGGGTGGATCCAGGCGAAGTGCGCGCTCATCATGGTGCCGGGCGACGGCGTCGTGCTCGCCATGAGCGTGGTGCTCCGTGCGCGATATTCCACTTGCAAGATGGCGCTCGATTTAACGCTTACGGCCATCGGCGCGATCACGTCGCTCATCACGATGGGAGGCCTGTTCGGCGTGCGCGAGGGTACGATTTTAGCGGCGTTCGCGGTGGGACCGCTCATCCGCGTGTGGGACAAGCTGCTTAAGCCCCTGCGTTGGCTTGTCCCGGTTTCGGGACACATAACGCTCACGCCCGAGCGCCCCGACCAAAAGCGCGCGGTAAAGGCGTAAGGCCGACGCCTTTACCGCCGCTGCCTTTTCCTGCGATGCGACAGCCTCGCGATTCGATGGGAGGCTGTCGCATCGCGTGCGTTTTCTCTTGAGGCAGATCAACGGGCTGATGCGCGTATAAGCCTCGCGAAGCGCGCGAGCGGTCGGCTCTTATACCAGCTTGCCCTTCGTGTGGTCGATCATGTGCTGGATGATCTCGGCGGTCCAGTCGGTGAAATCGCGGCTCTTCGAGACGAGCTTTTCACCGGCGAGCTCCTGGTAGGAGATCTTCGCCTTCGCGTAGCGCGTCACCTTCGACTCACCCTCGCGCGTCAGGCAGTCCTCGGTGGTCTTGAACGCCCCGAGCGCGCGCGACATCTTCGCGTTGAACATGACGTGGGGGTTGTCGTTCTCGTCGAGGTAGACGAAGGCGGCTTTCGTGGCGCCGATTTGGTTGGCGTGCAGGCACGCGACGTTCTCGAGCGAGGCGAGCGTGTCGGTGAGATCGGCGGCGAGCGCGGTCGCTTCCTCCTCGGTCACGTTTTCGCAGGGGGTGGAAAGGACGGCTTCGTCTTTCACCAGGTCTTTGATCATGAGAGTTCCTCTCTGGGGGTCGAGTTGTCGGCCGTGCGCACCGGGCGCACGGCGAATGCCATTCTACCACGTGGCCCTGATGGGCTCGCGCGAGCGCGCGGATCTGGCTGAGCGGTGCATCCGGCCCGCTGCATCCCTGGCGAGCGGGGCTGGCGTCTTCGCGCCCGAGAAGTCGGTCGCGGAGCGGTCTGCGCGCTATCCCGCCCAGGAGCGGATGCGATAGCGAACGCCGAGTTTCTCGCAGATTTCGCGGCAGCGCGCCTCGTTATCGTGCGAGATGGTAGTTTCAACCGTGGTCATGGCGACGTGGGGCACGTAGCGTTTCACCTCGCGTGCGAAATCGAGCATCGCGTCGAACGACTCGTCCCCGAAGCGGCTGCGCACGATGCTCTGGTACGTCTGCGCGTCGGGTGCGTTCAGGCTGATGGACACCGTGTCGACCAGCCCCTCGAATTCCGGCGCGATGTCGCGTCCGCAGATGAGCGACCCCAGGCCGTTCGTGTTCACGCGCGTGGGAAGCCCGAACGAGTCCTTCACGTACCGCGCGACGCGTTTGAGCGTGTCCCATGCTTCGGTCGGTTCGCCGAAGCCGCAGAACACGACTTCCTCGAACTCGCTCATGTCGAAAGCGCCGAACGCCTTGATGACTTCCTCGTAGGTTGGTTCGTGTTCAAGCCAGAGGCTATCGGCTTCGCCCACGCTGTCGGAAAGCCCGCGCACGCAGAACGTGCACGCGCACGAGCAGCGGTTGGTCAGGTTCACGTACAGCCCATGGTGCACGCGATAGAGGATGGTCATGTCCTTGTTCATGATGGTGCTTCTTCCCGATTGACTCGTCTTCGCACTCCACTTTAGCGCAGCGAGGCGCGGTGGGGCCTCGACGTGCCTGAATCGTACGGTGCGGCGCTCGATTCGGGCGCAGGTGACGCGAAAAATCGGGTGCCGTGTTCCAAATCGACGGTTTTTCCAGCGAAGTAGGAACCTAAGTATCATCAAA
>CAKUIV010000165.1 GCA_934661105.1 uncultured Ellagibacter sp.
AAAAACGCCCGGGGAGTCCCGGGCGTGCGTTTACCTGGCGGAGGAAGTAGGATTTGAACCCACGGAACCTTGCGGCTCAACAGTTTTCAAGACTGCCGCCTTCAACCACTCGGCCATTCCTCCAATAGCGCCTCATTATATCATGAGAGCGTGCGACGCGTTGTGGAATGATCGCTTGCGCTTGCGGTTTCCGCAAGGGTGTGCCTGACTTGCTGCGCTGCAGGAAATGATGGATGACCAGCGGGCGACCTTAAACTCCGTGGTGTGTCCAATCGGAAGATTTTGCTTTGCTCGGCTAAAGTTTGTTGTATCGTGATGACCGCGAGAATCAACATTTGCGTGAAGGAGCAAACAATGACAGTCGAGAAGAAGGATCTGGATTGGGGTAGCCTCGATTTCAGCTATCGCAAGACGGATTACAGCTATGTGTGCAACTACAAGGACGGCAAGTGGGGCGAAGGCGAGCTGACCGCCGACCATTCGCTGAATATCTCCGAGTGCGCAGGCATCCTTCACTATTGCCAGGAGGTCTTCGAAGGCCTGAAGGCGTATACCACCCAGGACGGGCACATCGTGTGCTTCCGCCCCGACATGAACGCCGCGCGCATGCACGACTCGGCGCAGCGTCTTGAAATGCCGCCGTTCCCCGAGGATCGCTTCGTCGAAGCGGTGAAGAAGGTCGTCGAGGCGAACGCTGCATGGGTTCCGCCGTTCGGCTCGGGCGCGACGCTGTACGTGCGTCCGCTCATGTTCGCGACCGGCGACGTCATCGGCGTTGCTCCCGCCGATGAGTACCAGTTCCGCATTCTCGTAACGCCGGTCGGCCCCTACTTCAAGGGCGGCCTTAAGCCCATCAAGTTGCGTGTGTCCGAGTACGACCGCGCTGCTCCGCACGGCACCGGCAACATCAAGGCCGGCTTGAACTACGCTATGTCCTTGAAGCCGGTCATGGAAGCTCATCGCAACGGCTACGGCGACAACCTTTACCTCGACCCGCAGACCCGCACCTACGTCGAGGAAACGGGTGGCGCGAACGTGCTGTTCGTGAAGAAGGATGGCACGCTTGTCGTTCCGCAATCCCATACCGATTCCATCCTCCCGTCCATCACGCGCCGTTCGCTCGTCCAGGTGGCGGAAGACCTCGGCATGACGGTCGAGCAGCGTCCGGTTACCTGGGAAGAGGTTCGCTCGGGCGAGTTCGGCGAGTGCGGCCTGTGCGGCACCGCGGCGGTCATTTCCCCGGTCGGCCAGATCGACAACAAGGTGTTCGGCGCTGACGAGGAAATCACCTTCCCCGCGGGCTGCACCGAGATCGGCCCGGTCATGAAGAAGCTCCGCGAGACGCTCACGGGCATTCAAGACGGCGCTCTCGAAGACAAACACGATTGGGTGTTCAAGATCGCGTAACGCCGTCGCGAGCAGCATAGTCTTCGAAGAAGAAGCCCTTGGAGGTCGCGCAATCGACTCCAAGGGTTTTTTGGTGCGGCAATGGGCGCGTATCGGCGTCGCCTTTCCCATATAATGAAGGCATGACTGACGAAGAGTACATGGAATTGGCCATCGCCGAAGCGCGACGGGCCGAGGGCTTGGGCGAGGTGCCTATCGGCGCTGTCGTCGTGTACGAGCCGATTGACCCGGCGACGCGTCGCCCACTTGCCGAACCGCGAGTCATCGCGCGCGCGTGCAATCTACGTGAGACGACGAAGGATCCAGCAGCCCATGCGGAATTCCTTGCCTTGCAGCGGGCCGCCGTCGCGCTCGATGCATGGCGGCTTACCGGTTGCACGGTTTACGTCACGCTCGAGCCGTGCATCATGTGCGCGGGGCTGATGCACCAGTCCCGCATCACGCGCTGCGTTTACGGTGCGCCCGATCCGAAGGCGGGCGCTCTGGGCACGCTCTATCAGGTGAACGCCGACGCGCGCTTGAATCACGCGTTCGAGGTGACGCCCGGCGTACGCGCAGACGAATGCTCCATGCTCCTTAAGGATTTCTTCGCGAAAAAGAGGAAAAAATGACTGACGATATCGCAAACGGCAACCGCAGCGCTTCCGCTGTTTCACGTGAAACAAACGCCTCTGGCCAGGCGAAAGAAAAAAGCAGGCAACGAGTTCAGCTTGAACAGCCCGTCGACATGCTCTCTGTTGCACGTACGGCGCAGATCGAGGGAACGGGGCTTAAGCTTGTCGCTCCGGCTAAGGTGAACCTCTTTTTAGGCGTGGGGGACAAGCGCGAAGACGGGTATCACAAAGTTGATACGGTGCTCCATGCGGTGGCTCTGCACGATGTTCTGTACCTGAAGCGAGCCGATGCGGTTGCCATGCGCGTCGCGGTCGAGTCCGTTGAGGACGGCGTGCAAACGAACATCGCGATCGGCGGCCCCAAGGACAATGTGTACGTTTCGATTACCTGCGATGCACGTGGTGGAATCGCCCCGCTTACGGTGCCGACACGCGAGAACATCGTCTTCAAAGCGATCGATCTGCTCGCTCGCAAAGCTGGCTTCGCCGATGACGACGCTATCGACGTGCGCATTGAGAAGAGCATTCCGCACGAAGGCGGCTTGGGTGGCGGCTCGTCCGACGCAGCGGCAGCGCTTATCGGCGCAGCGCGTCTGTGGGGAATTCCCGAGGACGATCCGATGATCGAGGAAGCGGCTCATGAGCTCGGCAGTGATGTGGCGTTCTTCCTCCATGGCGGATGTGCGTACTTCGAGGGTTCGGGCGAAAGCTTCGGGCATTCGCTTGAGGCCATGAAGAAATCCCTCGTGCTAGTGAAGCCGGAATCGGGGGTTTCGACCGCTGATGCCTATCGCGCCTTTGACGACGATCCGCGGGTGCCGGAAGACTCGGTTTCTTCCGCCGCAAAGGCAGCGAAAGCCGCGTGCGATGTCCCCCTCGTCAACAATTTGGCCGCTGCCGCGGAAAGCGTGTGCTCCGAGCTTGCCGACGTCCGCGCCTGGCTTGCCAATCAAGATGGCGTCGAGGAGTCGCTTCTGTGCGGTAGCGGGTCGACCACGTTCGCGATCTGCCGCGATTTCAACGCTGCGTGTTCCCTTGCCGCTGCGGCTCAATCGCGCGGTTGGTGGGCGCGAACCACGATGTTCGGCTCGCTTAAAGCAGCAGTCGTCCCTGACCAGAGATAGGCAAGCGCATGCCCCTTCTTGCTCGGATATCGCGCATTGTCTCGCTCGTCATCGCGCTTGCGGTGATCGCCGGAGTCGTATACGTCATTGCCATGTTCCTTTACTCTCCGACGCGCGCGAAGGAAATACTCATCAAGCTGTTCGCGTTCTTGATGAGCCTTCTTTCGGCATTCTTCGCGCTTGCCTCGATATACGCGCTGGTTGATGGGAACTTCGACGTTTTCGAGCTTACGGCGAGCTTCCTTGCAACGACGCTCGTCGGTCTTGGCGTGACGCTTCTGTGCCGCCGCACGTTTCTCAAGCACAACCCGAATTACCGTAAGAAGCCCGAAAATGCTTCGGGGTTCAAATGGTTTCGGTTTAAGAAATAAGCTCCCCAGGCATGAAAAAGCCCCCGCGGTCGCGAGGGCTGTTGTTTCAGTGGCGGAGAAGTAGGGATTCGCGCATTCGCTTCGCGAATTCGCACCCCTCCCTCGCAAGCTCGGTCGGGCGAATTCCTAAAAACGCTCCGCTGGAGCGTTTTCTTAACGGAAGCCTGCCCTAGTCGGGCAGGCTGCGCCCGCTCGGGCGCATAGAAGGGGAATCA
>CAKUIV010000166.1 GCA_934661105.1 uncultured Ellagibacter sp.
CCACGAGCCACGAGCCACGAGCCACGAGCCACGAGCCACGAGCCACGAGCCACGAGCCACGAGCCACGAGCCACGAGCCACGAGGGGATTTTACCCACCTTCGCAGGGAGGCGGTCGAAAACGGGCGGTTTTCGACCGCCTCCCTCATTTTTCCAGGTGAAAATGGCGGGCTGTGACGGGTTTGCAACGATTCGGGGCATCCTGTTCCGCTTTTGCAAGCGAGAGAGCGTGTTTTCGCTTGCAAACCCGTCACTGCCCGCCACAAATCCCCGCAAACCTGTCGTTGGATGCCACCGCCCCTTGCAAACCCGTCACAAGCCGCCATTTTCGAACCGGTTTTCCAAACCCGAAGAAACGGCGCAAGCGGCGCAACGAGCAGACGGGTTGATGAACGAACGAGCCGAACGAAACGGGGCAAGCGAACGGACGGAACGGAACAAGGATCAGGGGCAAGATCCAGAGCAGAAACGCGCGCAAAGCCCACCCCCGTCAACTCGCCGCGAACAAATGCGGACCCCTCTATCCCCTCACGATATAATTAGAGGATGGCGAGAAATCCAGCGCTACAGCGCAAGTCCTCGCCCTAATCGTTCAATCAGGGGGGATGGCGATTCATGAACAACGCTCTCATCAGCGATTATCAAACGAAGATACTTATCTTGGACGCAGCCGACAAGCTCGTCAACCATATACCGTTCAACAAGCTCACCGTCACGCAGATATGCGAAGAAGCGGGGATTTCCCGCGCAACGTTTTACCGCTGCTTCAAAGACAAATTCGCCGTTGCGCAGTGGCACGTCGAATTGGCCTGGTCCCAAGGCGCCAACGAAATCGGGCGCACGCTTTCATGGCAAGAAGGCTACTACCTCACCGAAGTGGCGATCGCGAGCCGCAACTTGTTCTACGAAGGGGTTGCGAAATCGAACGATTACAACGCGATCGACAACTTCGCGCCCCGCTCTCGCAGGAAGGTGCTCACCGAAACCGTCACCGACTATTACAAGAAACCCCTGACGGAACGCCTGAAATTCCAGATCGACGCCACCGTCGAACTCGAAGTGCATCTCATGCCGAAATGGCACTACGGCTTCTACGACGTGCCCCTTAAAGAGATGTGCGCCTGGGTCGCCGAAAGCGTCCCGCGCGAGCTGTTCGAGCTTCTGAACACGCCGCTCCGCCCGCGGACAACGCGTCCACCGCACCCGCCCACGCCGCCGAAGCCCCATTTCCAACGGGCATAAGCCAGCCTGAAATCCTTACTTCACCATACTACCCGGAATCTTCGGCAGCACCTTGCCGCACTTCCCGCAGCGCACAGCGTCGGGCGGGTTCTGCGTGCGGCAGAAGATGCACCAGCCAGCGGGCTTCACTTTCGCGTCGGACGAAGGCGGCCCGCACTTCCCGCAGTGGATGCAAGCGAAGCAGCGAGGCATAGCGTCCTACCCTTCGCTCGTCTCGCTCGACGCCTCATCCGAAGCCGCATCCGGGGTTTTCTCGGTAAGCGCGTGCATCGGATGCGCGAGCCCGATAACCGCGCATACCGCACAGATGGCGACGAGCACCGGGAACACCGCGTCGTTGCCGGCAGCGGGATTCGCCGCAACGGTGGCCGCGAACAGATACGGCGCGATGAAGGGTCCGAGATTCATCATGGAGGTCATGATGCCGCTCACGAACGGCACGCGGCTTTTCGGGGCGATATTGCCTGTCGCGTTCTGCGCCGCGGTGAAAAATGCCGAGCCACCGAATCCCAGGATGAACACGCCGATCGCATAGACAATCGTGTTGTCGGCTACCAGGCAGGGAATGCAGCCTATCGCGGCCAGAGCCGCGCCCACGCCGAACAGGCGGTTGCCGAACACGCGCAGCAAGTAGGGGAAGATAAGCCCGCACAGGATCGTGCCCAGGCCGCAGCAGTTGATGACAAGCGCCGCCTCGCCCGCCGAAGCAAGCCCGCGCGCATCGAGGATGGTCGACGTCACGATCTGCACGGTCACCACGCAAGTCCAGGTTGCCAAAGCGAATACGGCATATCCCCAGATGGCATGCGGGATGCTTTCCTTAGGCGCAGCCGCGCGTTCACGGCGTTCGCGCTCGCGATCCGCCGCAACGAGAGATTTCGCCTCGGGCATCCATAGAAGCGCCACCACCATGGGAACGAGTCCGATGAGGTACGCCAGAAACGAGTAGTTCCACCCGATTTCGGTCAAGTAGCCCGCAACCGTCGTGTAAATAAGGTTGAACAAAAACTGGATGGTGATGCCGAGCCCCAAAAGGCGCGAGCGCTTCTCGCCGTCGAACAAGGCGATGATGGTCGCATTGCCTACCGGAAACATGATGCCGAGGCCGAACCCCACGATGATACGCGAAGCGATAACGAACGAGTAATCGGTGATGTCGGGCATCAAGAACGGGAACGCCCCGCCGAGCGACATGATGAGGATGCCCAGGATGGCCATAGGCTTGAATCCGACTTTGTGGAGAATCGCGCCCGAGATGACGCTTACCGGCACCGACACGATGCCCGTGATGCTGTTGGCGAACATGATGGTCGTGATATCGGTGCCCACGAAATGATGCGAGAACGACGCGATCGAGGGCGTCAGGATCGCGAACTCGCTCATCGTGCAGAACAATGCGAGGATGCCCACGATGTTGAGCGTCGTCAGCTCCGTCCCTTTTTCTTTTCCCATTTTCATACCCCTCCCCGAAAAAGAATAAACGCCCCAATCCCCCGATTGCGCGCATCGGTTGAGGCGGATAGGCGCGCATGGCACGAATCCGCCCCAATCGATGCGCATCGGGCACAAGCGTCGCGCCCGATGCGCCTGGAGGGAAACCCGGCCTTCGAGGGGGAGGCGAAGGCCGGGTGCAAGCCGAGAGGTGGAGAAATCTCGGCACCGGAAGATCTTTTGCCGGCTATTCGGTCGGCGCCCAGAGAACCTGCTTGGGCTTCTTGGCGAGCTCGGCGGCCATCTCCTCAATGGTACCGAACTTCATGCAGGCGCCAAGGCAGTTGTGCACGCACACGGGCTCGCGATGCTTGGCGAGACGCTCGGCGCACAGGTCGCAGAGGTCCGTCGGGACGGGGATCTTGTTCCAGTTGAAGTTGGCTCCCTGGTCGGACGAGTCGTCCTTCTGCCAGGGGCCCTCGTCGAGCACGCGGATGCCCCATTTGCCCACGGGCATGTGGTGCTCCTCCTTGCACGCCACCTCGCAGGACTGGCAGCCGGTGCAGTATTCGTAGTCGATGAGCAGGCCGTATTGAGTCATGGTTTACACCAGCTTTCCGAATTTCTCGTCGAACGCCTTCATGTCGACGTCGTAGCTTTCCTTCAAGGGCGTGACGTTGCAGCACGCGCTCTTATACGGTGCGCCCAAGCCGAGCGCGTTGTTGTGGTGAACCGGGATGAGGTCGTTGCAGTTGGACTGCCACACGCCGAACAGCGACGGCTCCGAGCCGTCCTGCTCGGGGAACCACCAGCCATGGTCTGCTTCTACATGGCCTTCCTTGATGGTCGGGATCACGCGAGCCTTGTACTTCGCCTTGCCGTACATGTTCGAGATCTCGCACCACTGGCCGTCGGACAGGCCGATCTTCTCGGCGTCCTTCGGGTTGATCTCGAGCATCGGGTTCGGGTCGATCTCGCGCAGGACGGCGATCTGACGATG
>CAKUIV010000167.1 GCA_934661105.1 uncultured Ellagibacter sp.
GGCAAGGGTATTGCGGTGACAAAATTCGATGAAATCGATTTTGTGTCACGCAATACGTCACTTGCTGGTTTTCATCTTCATTCCCCTTTTCCGCGCGTTCTCGCGCTCAATCCGCACTTTTCTCCTCGCCGTTGGGGTTTTAGGTGCGCGGATTATACGTCACCCCGGACGTGTTCCGGCGATGCGTTTCCATCCCTCGGCGCCGGACGCTCTCGCCCCATCGGAGACTCCGCACCGCTCGCCGCCGCGGGGAAAGCGGGGCGGCTTTCGCCGACAGCCGAGAAGCGAAACCGCGACGGAACCGAATCGGAAAACGAGGACCGCAAGGCGATCGGAAAATGCAGTTAACTTAGACGAACTTCATGAGAACGGGGCGGCTGCCTCTCGGCAACTTCGACGAAAAAACTTCGATTTCGAGCCGGGAAAAATTACGCGAAGAAAGACCGCACGAGAAAATTTTCCCGTCTCGGCGACGGCCGTTATTTTCCGCAGCGCGGGAGAGTCGGGACGCGTTGAAACCGTCCGCCGCGATATCCGGATTGCGAAACTTTCCCGTCGCGAAAACCCTCGGGACGAGTCGAAGCCGGGCGTTTGCAAGCGACAAAAAACGGGATCGGGGAAGAGCAAGCGGCGAGAAAAAAGGCGATCGCCGCGAAGACCGGGGCGCGCGAAAAACGGAGTCACCCGCGCCAAGCTTCGGTCAATCTCCGCCATCTCGTTTTCCGTTTTTCGCTTCGCTCCCCGCCCTCGAAAGTCCGCGGAGCGACGTCGGCCGCGTGGAGAACCTGGGCCGCCTTCGCCGACTCCTGCGCGTTCAAAAGCGCGTCAGCGAGCTTCGATATTTGCTCGTCCTTGACGGCGAGTTGGCGTAGAAGCTCGGAGGAAATCTCGTCGTGCGGTTGCTCTTTCACGCCATTGCAATCTGCGTTTCGATTCCCGTTTTCGCGCCCCGATTCGTCTGAATCTTTACCGCGGATTGCGTAGAGGGCTATCGCCTTTTCGACTATTTCGGTTGCCGTCTTCCCCTCGGCCGAGGCGGCTCCCTCGAGCTGCAAAACGGCCGATTTTTCGAGTCGAAACGTCTTTTTTACCTTCTCCAAGGCGATTTCCTCCGTATGGCACTGCGTATGGCAGTGCGTATGGCTAACGTATGGCTCTTCATTATATCCCCAGTTCAAGCGTATGGCTCTGCGTATGGCTGGTGAGAAGTGTGAATAATTCGATGGGTGTTCAATAAATCTATTCACACTTAAGCCCGTTTTTGACCATTTTTCAGCTATTTGAGCCCGTTTTCAGCCATTTGACAACGGTCGTCCGGGACACACCGAGGGCTTTGGCTATGGCCGAATGGCTCGCGTCAGGATGCTCGACAGCATATAAGCGTATCTCATCGGCCTTCCTTCCACTTCCCCTTGGTCGACCCTGTAGCGCATGCCCTGCGTCCTCGTTCAGAATCTCAAGAATCGAACGCGCCATCTTGAGATGAAGCGCCTGCGGCCTGTAGTTGCGCTTGTTCACCGGCATTTCGACAGCCGTTATCTTCTCCAAGTCGGCGCGCGGGAACTTTATGTACTTCAGGTCGAGGCATTCGAGGGCGCTGTCGATGTCCGACTCGAGAAACGGCTCGGGGCCGATGTGGTTGAACAGGTCGAACACGCCCATCGCATCTGCCTTGACGCGCTCGCGGTCGGTGATGCCGCACTTCACCGCGAACACGGCCAGGGCCATGATGCAGAAGTAGCGGTGCCCGTACGTCACGCCCGCGTTGCCGACGTGCCGGCCGCTGATGTTGCCCTCCTTGATGTACGGCGTCGAGATCTTGCGCAGCCACCAGTTGTAGAGGTCTTCCTTGTCGTACCACACGCGTTGCTCGCCGCGCTCCACGACAGACTCGTACCACTCCGGGAACTTCTCTTTCGCCTGCTCAAGCGTGTATCTCGACTCGCGGTAGATTTTCGAGGTGTCGACCCGCGAGTCTTCCGGCACGTATCCGTTCAGCTCCTCGACGGTTGTCGGATGCGCGTTCAGGCGGAACGCCCTCACGGCTCCGCCGCCCTTCGTCTTGCCGCCGACGATGCGGAAGCCCTGGTTGATGCCCTGGTGCTGCGGCTTCTCGATGATCGACGTGTAGCCGTTCCACATCAAGTCCGTCAGCGCGTATTTCAGCGCCTTCATCTGCACCTTCGTGTTCGGGTACAGGCTCACCGGCCCGTCGAACACGTAGTACAGGTGGACGTTGTGCCCGCTCATGATGACGTACTGCGGAACCGGGTACGCGCCGTGGCCGTCGAAGGCCGTGCCGCTAGCGCCATACAGAAATGCATCGAGGTGTTTATCGTCGATACCATCGAGGTCGAAAATCATCGCGCACATCTTCGACTGCCTGTCGGCAGTGTTCGCCTTGCCCCAATAGGTCAGACCGTTGAGAATCGCCCAATCCGCTTGCTGGAATTCGGCAAGCGTTTCCTCGAAAGTGTCTTCAAGAAGGATTCTACGGCGCACCACGCCCCCGAACGAACCGAGGACGATGGGGTTTGCCTTGTGCTCGCCAGTGCCGTCCCCAGAGCGCTGTATGAAGCCCTCTCCGAGCCTGAAAATGTCGCCATAGACGTCCATCGCTGACACCTCCGAAGCGCCGTAGTTGGCAAGTATCTCGTCGAGCATCCGAGCCCCTTCTCGTTAGGTTCCGAAGGATAGGGAGAAACTCTCTCAGGGACGTTATTGTATCAATAGATTTATTGAACACTTTAGAGCATTTTGGCAGCGCCCGCGCCGAAGGGCGAAGACCCTCAGCAGACGACCTCCAGCGAGTCCTCGGCCGACAGCCTGCGGAGGTACTCGCTGCGCGTCTCGTTGAGGCTCCTCGCCCTCCTGTCCATCGCGTCGCGCTGGCTGCGCGTGACCTTGAACGTGACCGACACGAGCTCCTCCGAGGCCGCCTTGGGGCGCCCCTGCGGGCGCACCGCCCACTCGCCCGGCGTGCCGGGGTAGTCCCCGCGCCCGGCGCGCTCCGACAGCTCCTCGAAGTACGATTCGTCGACCTTCAGTCCGCCCTTCAAAGTGAACTCCATGGTGGTCCTTTCCCTCCTCACAGCATGAGCTCCCGCGCCATCTTTTTGGTGAGCTTCATCGCGTGGAACACGACGAGCGAACCGTCCTCCTGCTCCGCTCCCAGGACCTCGATGACGTTCCCGCTCTCGTCGGCCCCGGCGATTGCTATGTGCGCCGGCGGGTCGAAGTTGCGGTACCTCGCCGCCTTCGGAAACCGCACGGCGTGGCGTATATCGCCCTCCGTCTCGCCGTGCTTCATCGCGCACCCGAGTACGATGATTTCGGCGTAGTCCATCGCGCTCCTAATCGTCTTACCTTTTCGTCTTACTATATCACATGGCCGCCACCGGAGTCTCGCGGAGGGAACGGAAACGCCCCCTCCCTCCCTCCGCCCGCGCATCGCAAGATGCGCGGTTCCCAAGGGCGCGGGGTCTCCCCCGCTCGACGCTCGCGGGGCACCCGCGAAGCGACGGGAACCGGCGGCGCGGATGCGCCGAGGGGGACCGTCGCGGCGTCGAATCGCGCCGCCCGAGCGCTCGCCGAAGGCGGGCGATGCGGGTGCGCGATCGCGGGTCCGGGG
>CAKUIV010000168.1 GCA_934661105.1 uncultured Ellagibacter sp.
TCGAGGCCGGGAATCTGGTAGGCGCCGGTGACGACGAGCGCGAGGCCGGTCATCGAGCATACGATGATGGTGTCGAGGAAGGTGCCGGTCATGCTGACAAGGCCCTGGCGAACCGGTTCCTTCGTCTGCGCAGCCGCAGCGGCGATCGGGGCGGAGCCCAAACCGGCCTCGTTCGAGAAGATGCCGCGCGCGATGCCCTTCTGCATGGCGACGATGATGGCGCCGAGCATGCCGCCTGCCGCCGCGCGAAGGCCGAAGGCGCTTTCGAAGATGGTGACGAACGCGTCGGGGATCGCGGTGACGTTGCACAGCAGAAGCACGATCGAGAACGCCACGTAGACGACGACCATGGCCGGGATGATCTTCTCGGACACGCTCGCGATGCGCTTGAGACCGCCGATGACGACAAGTCCGACGATGATCGCGACGATGAGGGAGCCTACCACGGTGGCGATGGAGTAGTCCATGCCGAAGAGGCTCACCGTGGCGGATTTATTGGGGTCGAAGAAACCGGTGATCGCGGAATTGATGGAATTGACCTGCGTGAACGTTCCGATGCCGAACAGGCCGACGCACATTCCGAAGAACGCGAAAAGCTTCGCGAGCCATTTCCAGCTGATTTGAGGCAGACGCTTGCCCATGCCGCGCTCGATGTAATAGAACGGGCCGCCGAGAACATGGCCGTCCTTGTCGATGGTGCGGAACTTGACGGCGAGCAGACCCTCGGAGTACTTGGTCGCCATTCCGAAGAGGGCGGCGAGCCACATCCAGAACATGGCGCCCGGGCCGCCGGCGACGATAGCCGTTGCCACGCCGACGATGTTGCCCGTGCCGATGGTCGCCGAAAGCGCGGTGCACAGCGCGCCGAAGCTCGACACCTCGCCCTTCGCATCTTCGCCCTTCTCGTTCTTGAGCATGTAGCGCAGCGCGCGGGGCAGCTTGCTGAACTGCAAGCCGCGCAGACGCACCGTCAAAAGAATGCCGCCGAACAGGATGAGCACCATAAGGGGCACGCCCCACATGAAGTCATCGATGGCGGTGAGCACGTCATTGAACGTTTCGAAGAATGCTTCCACTTCTTTTCCTTCTCCCTTTGTTTCCGTTTTGCTGGCGCAAAATCGAAGCGGCCTCGCGAAGAGGGCCGAAGGAGGATGCGCGCGCCGAGTTTTCGCGCGTTTTGCGGGATGCCGAAATGAAAAGAAAAGGGAAAAGCGAAATGCGAAGCAAACGCATCTGCGACAAGCAATGTTGCTTTTCTCTGTCCTTTTGCCTGAGAGTTTCAACGAAACGGAGATTTGACCTGGCGTTTCATCTTGCCCCTTCGGCACCCATCGCATGGGATTCTCCAGAGGCCCCTTCGTCGCTCTGTCTCATGCGATCCAGAACGAGTCAACGGGGTGACGCTTTGAAATTGTGGCGCTATTGTAGGCACACCACTCCACCACGCGCAAGTGAAAATATGCGGAAAGAGGGAAATTCGTTGCTTGAGCGGTAAACGAGCGAAGCCAAACGGCATGAAAATGGCGCCCCTGAGAGGACTCGAACCTCCGACGCACGGTTTAGGAAACCGACGCTCTATCCGCTGAGCTACAGGGGCGCATGGAAACAACGTTTCGAATTCTACCATGACATGCGTGCAAGTTCATGGCTCGGCGCGCGAAGAGGGCTAAGGAAAAGTCGATGGAGCTCGGTGAGTTACTTGAAGAGAGATTAATTCGCCGGGCTCCATCTTGGAGAAAGATGGCCCAGGGGAGAGGGGAGCTCCCGCTGGGCCCAAGGAGGGGATATGCAACGCAAGAGGTGCGTTGCTTCTGCTTTTCTAGGGGTATAAAAGCAGTGCAGTGAGGAAGGAGGGGAACCTTCTCAACTGCTGGGGCCATTATATGAAAGCGATTTTCGTTCAAGAGGCCACTTGACGGAAACGGTCGTTTATGGGCGGTGAAGTGCAGCGACGCTTCCGTTCACCCTTTGGAAGCCGCCGTTGGCCCTTGGAAGTGAATAATTGCTTCGGTCTACTAATGCGGTTTCACTGTATCGAGAACGTCGCGTCAGCGGTGCTTGGCGGACCGCCTTTGCTCCGACGGGCAAGGCACGGCGCGCATACGCTATCATGAGACAAACGCAGAAAGGATGCACCATGCCCGATATCGCTCTTCGGTTCCGCAAGGATATGCTTGTCTTGTCTTCCCCCATCGAAGCCGCCCTTGCACGTCAAGGCATCGACGTCGATCGAGATTCGGGGTTCATCACGCTCATCGAACCCGACTCTCTACAGGAAGCGTTTCGCCTCGAGTTGATGGCGGGCTCGCAATGCCTCGTCGCGAACACCGCCGGCATCACCCCCGCGCGCATGGCGCAGGCCGGCATGGAGGACCGGGCGGTAGACGTTGCTCGTGCGGCGCTTTCCGTTGTTCGCGACCTGAAGCCGCAGCATGCGCTCGTCGAAATCGGTCCGTGCGGGCTGCCCCTTGACCCGACGAGCAAAGCATCCCTCAACGAGAATCGCGACCAGTACGCTCGAGCCGCGCGCCTGTTCAAGGACGAATCCTTCGACGCGTTCTTCCTGAACGGGTTCGCGGGGAAGAGCGATCTTCTGTGCGCGCTCATGGGCATTCGCAAGGTGAGCGATGCTCCGGTGCTTGCATCGGTCGACGTTCTTCCCGATGGGATGCTTGCGAACGGACGCGACTCCCTCGAGGATGCGTGTCAGGTTATGCAGGAATACGGCGCCTCTGTGGCCGGCTTCGCCGCCGGTGCGCCGATCGACGATGCCTGCGCGCTCGCCCGCGTTGCTGCTGCAAGTACGGATTTGCCGCTGCTCGCTCAGCTGGTCGTGGCGAAGCGCGATCCTAAGCAGGGTGGCCCGACGGCCGAGAACCCCTACTACTGCCCCGACGCCGTCGTCGATGCTGCGCTTCGCCTTCGCGCGGCGGGTGTGCAGTTCCTTCGCGCGGCGGGCGACGCGTCTCCTGCTTACACCGGGGCGCTCGCCGCAACGGTCTCCGGCCTCGATGTCGCGATGCCGGCCGAATCGAGCGCGCTTTCTTCTGATGCCGGTGAACGGAAAACGGAAGAAGAGCCTACCGACGGCGAGTCGTCGGCTACCGCGCCAGCCGCGACCGACGAGAGCCTTCGTGCCGTGACGGACGCCTTGCGCAGCAAGGTCGAGGCTGCGCTTTCTGAAGACGGCCAGGCATAGGTGCCATGGCGAACCGCGAGAAAAGTCCCTACTACGGAGCGCTTCAGCAGCTGGTCGACTCCCTTTTCGAGGACCTGACCGAAAAGGAGCGCATTGCCGAGCAGGCGGGAATCCCCGGTGCGCGTAAGGTGCGCAGGCTCGACGTTATCCTGGCGGCCGAATCGATCGACTTGCCCGACGATCTGCGCGAAATCGTGAATCTGCTCCCGCCGAGCTCGTTCACGCGCCGGCGACTCTGCGATCAGCTCAATTCCGCTATCGGCGGCCATGCGTGGGGGCGGAAGTACGGCACGGTCGAGTAGTTGGAAGGCTCGAAAGAACAAAATGTGGTCACAAATCAACGATATGCGTCGGGGGCGCCTTGGATAAGGGGCTTTCGACGCATTTC
>CAKUIV010000169.1 GCA_934661105.1 uncultured Ellagibacter sp.
CCACACAGCAAGGCACACAAGAACGTTGCAGAGGATGCCCTTCGCGAAGATGACGCCCGGCGCGAGAGACGCCTTCGAAGCGGCAACCGACACCATGGTCTCGCCCACCGCGCCCCCGTTCATCGACGCCATCTGGGATGCATACACGAGCAGCACCACAACAAGCGAGCCCGCGAGGTTTCCAAGCCATACGACGACCCAGTTGCGAAGAAGCGCACCCGCGCCGATTTTGCGGGATAGAAGCGAGCACACCATAAGGGAGTTCCCCGTGAAAAGCTCGGCGCCGCAGCACAAAACGAGCACGAGACCGAGGCAGAAGCACGCGCCGCCGCCCGCGCGTTGAACGGCGAACGGAAGCGAGGAATCGCTTGTGAACAGGCAGAAGAACATCGCGCCGAACGAGATGAAGGCTCCGGCGAGCATCGCCGCCACGAACATGCGCGCACCGGGCATGGAGCTTTTCGACACGCCGAGAGACTCCGCCTTCGCCTCGGTTTGCGTTGGGCTGAGCGCATCGATCGAAACCGTCTTTTGTTCTGCCATTTCTCCCCCTCAGTAGTGTGCGATACAGCAAGCGATATGCTCTTGAAAAGCAGACAAGCGTCTGACTTGGGATAATAAATGGCGGAGATGCATGCGAATCGAACACACCCGAGACGTTCTGCGCGCCTCACAACGGCTTTGAAGGCCGCGGGGCCCACCAGGACCCATCCATCTCCGTGAGAAACCGTCTCCGAAAACGAAGCGAGACTCATTGTAGGCACAAAAGTAACAAATGCTCAATCATCACTCGCGAGGTGACGAAAAAAGCGGGTGAACAGCATCCAGGCAAGCCCATCGAGCGGACATGCGGAGACGTCCGGGAAGCTCACGGCGCTACGGAAGCGTTCCCGCGATCGGGATCGCGAATGCCGCGACGATGGATGCGATTGCGACGATGGACAAGACGGCGGTCTCGCGAAGGCAACTCGCCTTGAAGACGCGCGGGAACCAACGCCTTAGCAGGCGCCGGTCGGAAACAAGGTAGACCATGGGGCCGAAAGCGCAGAAAATGAGCAGGCCGTAGGTCGTGAATCGGCACCACAGCGGCCAGGACGCAACGGCAAGTTCGGGGTCGGGCGACCACACGACGTTCACGAACACCATGACGAACAACGCAAACGCCAAGCCGAGCAGGATGTTCCACGCAACGCCCACGCCAAGCGGTATCGACGAGAGAACGCGGGCAGCGACAGCCCGCAGCGATGCCAGGGTGCGCGCCCGGCGGGAACGCGGAGGCTTCGCGACCGACGGCGCGAAACGGGCGCCGGGCGCCGTACGGGAGTCGACCGCGATCGCGGAAGCCGACGCTTCTGCGAGGTGCGAAACGCGCACGGCGCTGACGGAATACTCCGTTGCCGCGCTTTCAAGGGCGCAGTGCAGGGAATGCGCCGAGTCGTAGCGCCGGGCGGGATCGAGCGACATCGCCCGAGCGACGACCTCGCGCAAAGGCTCGAACATCCCTTCGCCCCGAAAACCGTTTTCGCGAGATGAAGGCAAGGGGGCGTGCCCCTTCGCGCAGAAGTAGAGCACCGCGCCAAGCGCGTAGACATCGCTTCGCACGTCGGTCTGGCCGAAGCCGTACTGTTCAGGCGGAGCGTAATCGCGCGTGCCGAAACGCACCGTGTCGGCACGCGCGCCAGCGGAAAACGTGCGCGCGATTCCGAAATCGATAAGATGAAGCGAATTCTGCGCGAGCATGATGTTGCTCGGTTTGAGGTCTCGGTGAATGAGAGGCGGGTCGAATGCACCGTGCAACTCGGCGAGCGCATCGGCGAGCCGCAAGCCGACGTCGATCGCGAGCGAGGTGCCCGGCCCCGTACGCCTCACGACGGCATCAAGCGTTTCGCCTGGCACGAGTTCCATGACAACGACGCGCTCTTCCCCCGCGTCGTGGCAATCGTACACGCGCGGGAGGTGCTTGAACGAGGAGCCCGCCTCGCATGCGGCAGCGAGCTTCTCGTATGCGCCGCCGATCCCTTGGCCACGTACGAAGCGCTTGCGGACGAAAGGCCCTGAAACCGTGCCATCTTCGCGCACGAACGTAACGCGCTCGGTACGCTCGCAAGCCGTTTCCTTCAGCACCGCATCGACGCGGTAACGCTTATCGCGTTCGAGGCATTCGAGGTGTTTGGCGAGATCGGGTTCCATAGCTTGAAATGGTAGCACCCGCGCCGCCAACATAGGGCGCAAGCCTACGACGAGATGGTCTGCTCCCCGAATTCGTAGAGTTGCTGCTCCGTTTCGGCAAGCGTGAGACCGTGATCGATGCAGAAGATGACGATCGCGTCGCGACGGTTCTTGCAATACAGCTCGCTGTGCCCGCCGATGCGCAGGGCGCGGTTCGCCTCGGTGAGCGAGCAGCCCATCGCGAAGATAAGCTGCAAAAGCTTGTCTCGCGAGGGCTTGCGGTCGCCCATGAAGATCTGGTAGCCGAAAGTGGGGTTAAGCCCTGCGGCTTTCACGACAGCCGGTCGGGAAAGTCCTTTCTCTTCGAGTAGTTTCTGCAGGTAAATCGGCAAGCTCGGGTGGTTGATATGGTGCGCATCGGCGAATTGCGCAGGGTCAGGCGAGTCCAGCAGCTCGCGTAGGAGCTCTTCAGTCAACGGTTCGTCCATGAAAAGCTCCTTTCAGGATTGGCTAGCAGAGACGCCGAACGCAATCGCTATGCGACATCAAACGTCTGGCTAGCAAGTCTAGCGTTCTTGGAAGCGAAGTACTCACTGCATTCGACGGTGAGCGTCGATTGATCGCTGAGGGAATAAGCCATCTGGACGGTCTGTGAAGCACCAGGCTTGACGTCTTTCAGCGTCGCACCAGAGTCGTATCCCTCAACCTGCGAGGAGTTGATTACCGCACTGTCAAGCTGCACATCGTTTTGAAACGCCTTAGTTGAAACGGCCGCAATGAAAGAGATGTCGGAATCGGAGTTGTTCGTCCAGGTGCAGGTAACGATTGCGGCCGGATTTCCCTTATAATCGCTCGCGATACGGCATCCGTCGATTGACACCGCATAACGGCTGGAAGACGAGTCCGACGACGAATCGGCAACGGCATTCTGAGCAGTTTGAAGCGGAGAATCCGATGCGGAAGTGCTGGTATCGTTCGCGGTCGATTGAATTGCCGAGGAGTAAAGAGACTGCGTGGCGAGAACGACCGCAAACGCAACCACGTTTATCGCAATGGCTGCGATGCCGAGACCCTTGCCCGAACGCTTGCCTTTCACGCACGAAACCGTGCCGACAAGCGCAAGGATGAGGCCCACGATGGCAACAAGGGCCGACAGGTTGTTGACAATAGGAACGAACGATGACGCCGCAGCGACGATAGCTAAGACGAATCCGCCGATAGCAAGGCCCGATTTGGGTTTTGGCTGCACGTGCGATACCGGTTGGGCGGCAGGCTGAGTTGCGACCGATGCGTCGTTTCCGTGATGGTTGGTTTCTTGAGTCATGGCTTTCCTTCCCTACTTCCAATCGTTGACAAATCCATCGTAGGAAAGGAAAGTCGGCATTTCATTAGCTCGC
>CAKUIV010000170.1 GCA_934661105.1 uncultured Ellagibacter sp.
TTTACGCCCGATTGCAAGTAGGATTCGAACCCACTATGGGTTCACATCGGTATCGGGGCCTGTCTCAAACCTACCGAAACGCCTGGCGAAAAGGCTACCGGGGCAACAAGGCCGAATAGTGTCACCTATCTGACCTGGGATTATGGAAAAACAAGTCGCCATGACGCGAACCATTGCAAGGTTCAAGTCCGTTCGGTGGGGATGGCGAGCGCGGGAAGGTTCCTCGCTGAAACGGGCCTCTCCGCCAATACGTGCGCTGGGGCAGTGGTCCACGAGGTTGCGCGGACGGCGAGCGGCGTGTATCATACGGGGTGCGGTGCCCCGGCCTATCGGGCAGCATCGTACATCGATTACCCGGCTAGCTTTCCTAGGGCACGCCGGGTTTTTCTCTGTCTAAATGCAGTTCACTTGTTGTTGTGGGACAATCCGATGATTTCCACCACCACCGCGAATATGGCGCATACGGCCAGAACAGTTTGAGCGTCCATCATGGCAACCACCTCCGTTCAAGGGGATAAGCTGCCCGACAAGTGAAGCACCGCAACAGGCATTATATGCGAAGGCCGCTCCGTATGGGTCGCGTTGGAGCGGAAAGGCCCCGCCGAAACGGGGCCTTTCAGTCAGTAGCAGGCGTTCGGATCGGGGACGTGGTCCGACGGCTTCCCTTTCCTGACGCAGTCCATGATGTATTTAGGGTCTTCGACGCAGTACGGCGGTCTCTTGCCGAAAGCATCGATATACGCTTTTACGGCCTTCTTATATTCTTCCGTCACTTTGAGCTGGGCCATGGGTTCCCTCCTTTGTATGTGCCGCTACCCGTCGCTGCGGCTTCGGTGGGCATGTCGCGATGCAGGGCGTACAGATTGCCGCTCAGCTTCTCGCAATCGTCTTGCAGGCTGTCAAGCAGGGCCACAAGGGCCGAGAGGGATTGCCCTTCGGTAGTGCCGCCTACTTCCTTTTCCAGGACATCGCACAGCAGCGTGGCAAGCCCGCTGGCGTTCTTAAGGTTGTATGCCAGCGTCTCCGCCTTCGTCGCGGCGTCGTGGACGTCGAATCTCACTTGGCTGATCATAGCTTTTCTCCTTCCGGGTTGCCGCCGAAGCATGCCGTTTCTTTGGTCACAATATGGTCACAACGCATCATATCGCCATGTATCGCACTAGTACGTAATCGCAGGTGGGACGAACGTTAAGACACATAGATATGCGCAGTTTTGACAAATGATTACGTCTTCTAATCCGACGGTTGCAGGTTCGAGTCCTGCTGGGCGCGCCATCTTGCCTTTCCTACCGTTACGCAACGAACGATTCTTTCCATCTGCCAGCGTGAGCCTTCCGCGGTATGCTTTCCCTATCGTTCCGATGCTGAGGAGGACTCCGTGGCTTATCTCGAGAATCATTCGCTCTATTACAAGAAGTCGTGCCCTTACTGCACGAAAGTGCTCCGTTTCATGGAGGAGAACGGGATCACGCTTGACCTGCGCGATACGCTTCAGCCAGGCAATCAAAACGACCTTGTCCGCATCGGCGGGAAGAAACAGGTGCCGTGCCTGGTCGTCGACGGGAGGGCGATGTACGAATCAGATGACATCATCGCCTATCTTCGCAAGCGGGTTTCATAGCGGGCGGGATGCTCTTCTTGCGGCATGTTGCCGGCGAAAAGCGCGGTCGATTCGGAACACCAAGCGCCGATTTCAGTGCACGCCTACCCTTCGAGCTTCGATCTTAGCTCGAGCAGCGCGTTGCCGCGATGAGATATCGCGTTCTTCTCTTCGGGCAGTGCTTCGGCGAGCGTTCGCTTGAAGTCGAACGCTTCCGCGAGGAAAAGCGGGTCGTAGCCGAAGCCGTTCCCTCCACGTTCTTCATGCCCGATTCTGCCTTCGACCGTGCCATGCGCGTCGATTTCGCGCTCGTCCTCATCCAGGAACACGAGCGTGCACACAAAGCGGGCCGTGCGCTTCTCGTCAACCACGTCGCTAAGCTCTTGCAGAAGCTTGGCGTTGTTCGCCGCGTCGTCGCCGTGCTCTCCGGCGTAACGTGACGAATACACGCCGGGCGCCCCGTCGAGCGCATCGACCTCAAGTCCCGAGTCGTCTGCAAGAACGCACACCGCATGCCCGCACGCGGCTTTCGCAGCGTTCCATGCGGCATGCGCCTTGATGCGGGCGTTCCCTAAGAACGTATCGGCATCTTCCTCGGGGTCGGATGCGATGCCGAGCTCGCGTAGCGTGCGGAATTCCCAGCCGGGGAAATCGAGCGCATGGGCGATCTCTTCGGCTTTGTGCGCGTTGTTGCTGGCAATGACGATCGTCTTCGCGTGAGACATGGGACGAGACCTTTCTGCGTGCCTTACGGCAAGTCGACATGATGAACGGGGCCGATTCGGCGTCTGAAAACGCGGCTCCCGAAGCTTTCGAACCCGTCTATGTCGGCGCCGGTCGTGTTGAACTCGTAAACCGCCTCGTTGTCGGGGCATGCGCACTGTCCGCGTCGTTCCAAAATCTCGGCGACGTCGATGGCGGTTTCGTGCGCCGAGGAAATCAGCGTGACGTTGCGGCCGATAACGCTTCCGATCAGCGCCTTCAGAAGCGGGAAGTGAGTGCAACCCAAAACAAGCGTGTCGATTTCGCAGCGACGCAGCGGATCGAGGTAGTCCTGGGCGATTTCCTGGAACGCTGGGCGGATGTAGACCTTCGAGGCGAGCGAGGTGAACTCCTCGATGGGGCCTTCCGCCATCTTGATGCCTTGCTCGGCGATGTCGACGAAGCGCGGGGTGGCGGTGGAGAAAACCGTGATGCCCGCATCGATGTGGCGGATCGCCTTCGTGTACGCGTCCGATTCGACGGTCGCTTTCGTTGCGATGACGCCGACTCGGCGATTCTTCGTGGCATGCGCCGCTGCGCGCGCGCCCGGCTCGACTACGCCGATCACGGGGACGGGGAGCGTCTGCTGCGCATGCGCGAGCCCGGCCGCGGTCGCCGTGTTGCAGGCGATGACGATGAGTTTCACGCCGCGCGCCACGAGCCATTTCCCAATCTGCTGAACGAACCCGTCAACCTCGGAAAGCGAGCGCTGCCCATATGGCGCGCGAGAAGAATCGCCCAGGTAGATGATCGATTCATGGGGAAGTTTCCGTGCGATGTCCCGCGCGACGGTAAGGCCGCCGAAGCCCGAGTCGAACACGCCGATGGGCGCGTTGTCGAAGGAGCCGCCGATAGCTTCCGGCAATCCCTCCGAATCACCGCTCGGAGTGCCGGGAAAAAGTATGTTCGAATCGTTGTCCATACCGCGAAAGTATACCCCAGGACCAATACCTCGATAACCGAATCACAATACGTTCAACGGGGAAAGCGCGATGCAATCCGGGCGTCCAAAATGGAAGGGGGTAGGCTATTCTGACCCGCAATCCCATCTTACTGGAAAAAAATTCAAAAAAGGGCTTGCGCGCATGCGGTATCTACGGTATTCTAATCGGGCTGCTGAAGCACGGGGTGTTAGCTCAGTTGGTTAGAGCGCCGGCCTGTCACGTCGGAGGTCGCGAGTTCAAGTCT
>CAKUIV010000171.1 GCA_934661105.1 uncultured Ellagibacter sp.
CCTGCTTGCAGAAACTGAAGCTCATCGGCACGCTCGACGTCGCCAACGTGGCGGCCGACGGGTCTCCCCGGGTGCGCTGCATCAGCGCGTTTCGCTACGAGACGGACGCGGTGTATTTCCTCACCTCGCGCGGCAAGCCGTTCGCCTGCGACCTTCAGCGCGACGGGCGCATCCAGACGGTCGGGCGCACGCGGTTCAACGAGATGATTCGCCTTTCGGGCACCGCGGTGGCGCTCGAGGGGGAAGAGGGCGTGCGTATCCGCGACCTCATCTACGAGGAGCAGCCCTACCTCGCGAACGTCTATCCAGGCGACACGCGCGACATCAACATCATCTTCGCGGTGCGTGACGCCCAGATCGAGTACTTCAACCTGGGCGTGCATCCGATCTTCCGCGAGACGTACCGCATGGACGGCGCCGCGCCTGTCGCTCACGGCTATCGCATCTCCGACGAGTGCATCGGCTGCGGGACGTGTTTGGGCGTGTGCCCCCAGGGCGCGATCGAGGAGGGCTCGCCGTTTCGTATCGAGAGCGAGCACTGCCTGCACTGCGGGGCGTGCTTCGAGGCGTGCCCGGCAGGCGCAGTCGAGCGTTTGCGCGGCGCGGCGGGTGTGGACGCCGGAGCTGGCGCGGGAGAAAGCGAGGGAAAGTAAGATGACCGGGAAACCGACGTTCGCCTTCCAGTGGCACATCACCGACGAGTGCGATCAGCGCTGCAAGCACTGCTATTTGTTCAGCGAGGACGCGCGCATGGCTTGCAAGTCGATGAGCTGGGAAGACATGCAGCATGTGCTGAGCAGCTGCTACGACATGTGCGAGCGCATGGGCCGCGAGCCGTACTTCTACATCACCGGCGGCGACCCTATCCTCCATCCCGATTTCTGGCGTTTGGTCGAAGAGCTTCACGCGCGCGGGGCGAAGTGGTGCATCATGGGCAACCCGTTTCACCTGACCGACGAGGTTTGCGCGCGCATGAAGAGCCTCGGGTGCCGGAAGTACCAGCTGAGCCTCGACGGCGCCGTGCCCGAGACGCACGACCTGTTCCGCAAGCCGGGAAGCTTCGCCGAAACGCTGCGAGCTGCCGAGTGCATCAAGAAAAGCGGCATGTGGCTCGCCCTTATGACCACGGTGAGCAGCATGAACGCGCGCGAGCTGCCCGGCATGATCGGCCTGGCGGCGCGCGTCGGCGCCGACGTGTTCGCGTTCGGGCGCTACTGCCCCACGAAAGGGCAGCGTTTGGAGGAGTTCCATATGGAGCCGCTCGAGTACCGTGCGCTGCTCGTGGCGTGCCAGGAGCGCATCGACGAGCTCGCGGCCGCCGGCTGCACAACGACGTTCCAGAAGAAGGACCACCTCTGGACGCTGCTCGACTGGGAAGAAGGGCGCTTCTCGCTTCCCGCGGGCGCTGAGCCCGGCAAGATCTACGGCGGCTGCCATTGCGGCATCGCGCACATGACGGTGCTGCCCACAGGCGACGTGTACGCGTGCCGGCGTATGGAGAGCAAGGTGGGAAACGTGCACGACGCGAGCATGTACGACCTGTTCATGGGGCGGAAAATGGAAGCGCGCCGCGAGTTCTCCAAGTTCGAGAAGTGCTCGCGCTGCGAGCTTGCGGGCTTCTGCCGCGGGTGCCCGGCGGTGGCGGCGGGCTACACGGGCAACATGTACGCTCCCGACCCGCAGTGCTGGAAGGAGGTCGCGTAACGTGCTGAGGGGCTTGCTGGCGCGGCGCTTCGCCGTCATGGGGTATCGTGGTGACGAGCTGGAACATGAACCGCGAAAGCCGATTGCGCTCCGATTGCGCGACGGGAAGGATTGATATGGCCGAACATGATGAGGTTGAGCGGCTGCGCACCGCTCTGGACAACTGCGATGCCGTGCTTATCGGGGCGGGCGCGGGGCTTTCCACTGCGGCGGGGTTCACGTACTCCGGCGCGCGCTTCGAAGAGCACTTCGCCGACTTCCGCAAGCGCTACGGATTCACCGATATGTACGCAGGTGGGTTCTATCCTTACGAAACGAGCGAGGAATTCTGGGCGTTTTGGAGCCGCTATATCATGGTGAACCGCTATGACTTAGGGCCGAACCCGCTGTACGCACAGCTGCTCGAGCTCGTCCGCGGCAAGGATTGCTTCGTGCTGACCACCAACGTCGACCACCAGTTCCAGCTGGCGGGATTCGACAAGAAACGCCTGTTCTACACGCAGGGCGACTACGGGCTGTTCCAGTGCTCGGGGCCGTGCTGCGACGAGACGTTCGACAACGAGGACGCGGTGCGCGCCATGTGCGCCCGCCAGCGCGGCATGCGCATCCCGAGCGAGCTCGTGCCGCGCTGTCCCCATTGCGGTCGCGAGCTCACCACCAACTTGCGTGCCGATGACAAGTTCGTGCAGGACGCGGGCTGGTATGCGGCAGCCTCGCGCTACGACGACTTCGTGCGCCGCCACGAGGGGCTTTTCGTGCTGTACCTCGAACTCGGCGTGGGATACAACACCCCGGGCATCATCAAGCTTCCGTTCTGGCGCATGACTGCGCGCAACGACCGTGCCGTCTATGCGAACGTGAACTTCGGCCAAGCCGAACCTTGCCCGTGGGCGCCCGAGCGCTCCATCTGCATAAACGCCGATATCAGCGAGGTGCTGTCGCAGCTGCGGTAACGGGTGCGGCCGTGCGGGCGGGGTAGGGTGCCGTCGCCGCATGCCGCACCTCGCGCCGTGCGTCGCGCGCCAGCGTTCTACTCGGCGTCCACCGCCTCGCGCCGCGCGCCTCGCGGGCGCCTGGCGGTTTCCCGGTCCCGGCCGCGCAAGGCGACCCCTTGACTTTGAGCATGCTCCAAGTATTACGGTCGTTTCATCAGAGGAAGGGTCACGAGGATAGGAGAACGACATGACCGTCACGCAAACCGCAGGCCACGACGCGCTGGGCGCGTTCGCGCCCGAATTCGCGCACTTAAACGACGACGTCTTGTTCGGCGAGGTGTGGAACCGCACCGACAAACTGGGGCTCAAAGAGCGCTCGATCGTTACCATAAGCGCCCTCATCGGCAAGGGCATCACCGACAGTTCGCTTGAGTATCACCTGGCCACAGCCAAGAAAAACGGCGTCACGCAAGCCGAGATGGCGGAAATCCTCACCCATATCGCCTTCTACGCCGGCTGGCCGAACGCCTGGGCGGCGTTCAACATGGCGAAGAAGGTGTACGCGGAAGACGACGAGGGGGCCGCGACTTCCGAAGCCGAGCAGCACGGCGGCTTCTTCGGCTTGGGCAAGCCCAACGACGCCTTCGCGCAGTACTTCATCGGGCAGTCGTACCTGAATCCGGTTACCGGCCCCGACGCGTACCTGCCCATCCACAACGTGACGTTCGAGCCGGGCTGCCGCAACAACTGGCACATCCACCACGCCGACAAGGGCGGCGGGCAAGTCCTCATCTGCGTGGAAGGGCGCGGTTGGTACCAAGAAGAGGGCAAGCCCGCTCGCGCGCTTGCCCCGGGCGACATCGTCGAGATCCCGGCCAACGTGAAGCATTGGCA
>CAKUIV010000172.1 GCA_934661105.1 uncultured Ellagibacter sp.
GGGACTCCCAAGGTTGTCGCGAGCGAGAGCGCTACGAGCGACGAGATCAGTTTGTTTGCATTCTGCTTCTTTTCCATCGTCTTCCTTCCCTAAGATCCGACAAAAAACGAGCACTGCTTTATCGGGCTCAACCGGCATCGTTTTGGCTGTCGTGCGTTTCCTTGGTCGCACCGGGTTGCCATCAAATGCCGTTCGGGGGGGGGTACATCAATACCCTCCCAAGATGCGAGAAACCGAGTATTACCTTGCCGTTCACGCATGTAGCCACACCGTCATTGTGCCACGAATATTCACGAAATACACGCAAGAGCTCTAACTTTTTTACAAAGGGTTAAAAGTTCGGCGCCTTCTCAACGGCGCTGCGATTCGCGCGGATTTTGTAGTAGGAAACGCAAACTTATCTACCTAACTAATAGGTGGCGTCTGAAGATGGGACACCTGCTTTCCCGATGATATGCTCCCTTGCAATTCGCGCGCGTGAAGACTTGCTTCTCCGTGCATTGTTTATCAGCGAAAACGCCGCTTTGCTGAGCGCGCTTACCGCGAAAGGGGCACCCATGGAATGCGACAAGAGAAAAAGCAGCAAAGCGCACGTCCTTGCAACTGCAATCGGCATCGTGCTCTGCGTGCTGATCGCACCCATCCTCGTTATGAACGTGACGCTCATCGTCAAAAGCGCGTGCGGCGACGAGGTGCCGAACGTCGGCGGCTATTTCCCGCTCGTCGTGCTGACCGATTCCATGGCTCCTGCGATCGAGTCCGGCGACCTCGCGATATGCCGCACCGCTTTGCCGTCTGAAATCGCCGTGGGCGACGCCATCGCGTTCTTCGACCCGATGAGCACGCGCGTGGAAGGTAGCGCGAGCCTCGTCCTCCACCGCGTTTCCGAAGTCGGCGCGGCGGATGACGGTGCGCCGCAGTGGACCACGAAGGGCGATGCGAACAACGCGTGCGACCTGGCCGCCGTTTCCCCTGATGGCCTGGCGGGGAAGTACTGCATGAAGATTCCCCAGGTCGGGCACGCGGTGCTGTTTTTGCAATCACCCGTCGGCGTGCTTCTGTGCGTGGCGATTCCCCTTGCCACGATCGCCCTTACCTACGTATTCCGCCGCGGTCGGCCACGCCGCGACCGGGTATGAAAGCATCGACAGCAACCTAGGAAGAAAGGAAAGAAGATGAGGGAAGAAACGCAAACACGAAAGAACACTGCGCTGCGTATGGCGTGCGGGCTCGCGGTCGCCGCGATTCTGAGCACGTGCGTCGTTGCGGGGACGTTCGCGAAGTACACGACCGTGTCAAGTGCGACTGACACGGCGCGCGTGGCGAAGTGGGGCTTCGCGAACGACGCGAATTCGCAGGTCATGATGGATGACCTGTTCAAAAGCGCGTACGACAAGAACGTGAAGGGCGCCGCCGACGTGATTGCGCCGGGCACCGCGAACGCCTCGACGTTCAAGATGGTGTACAACACCGCGGACGGTGCCGCCGCGGCGCCCGAGGTCGCCTACACCTTCAGCGTGAACACCGACGGCAGCTCGTGCGCCGAGGGCATCAAGAGCAACCCGAACATCCAGTGGCGCCTCGACGATGGAGCCTGGGGCTCATGGGAACAGGCGATGGCGCAGGTGCGCGCGCTCTCGGGCGATCCGTCGGGCTCGAAGGCGTACGCTGCGGGCGAGCTGCCGTCGGGCTTCTACGGCGCAGACACGCAGGTTGCCGGCGCGGGTGCGCACACGATTGCGTGGCAGTGGCTGTATGGCGATGGCTACGACAAGCTCGACACCGCGCTCGGCAACGCCGACGAGCTCGGCCAGGTGGCGGTGAAGATCGCCGTTTCGGCCACGCAGATCGACTAAGCGTGCGCGCGTTTTCCAACATAGGACGTGCGATTTCGGGCCTTCGCTTCCTTCGTGGCGGGAAGCGGGGGCCCGTTTGCGCTTCTGACAGGGCGGCGCGCGGGGGAGATGCGCACGATCGTGCGCGCCCGGGACGCTGCGCGGGCGCGTTTTGCTGCGCGCCGGTGGGCGAGGGGGCGCGGCGGCACGCTCGCCTTGCCTGGCGCGCGGCGGCGGCTTTCCTTGCGCTCGTCGTCGCCATAGGCGCGGGGGAGGCCGCGATCGGCGTGCTTTCGGGCGAGAGGCTTGTCATGCCGTTCGGGTGGGGCGTTGTGCGGGTGCTTTCCGGTAGCATGGAGCCTACGTTTTCGGAAGGGTCGCTGCTCGTCGTTTCGCGCGTGGTTTCGCCCGACGAGGTTTCCGCGGGCGACATCGTTGTGTACGACGCGGGGCAAAGCCTCGTGGCGCACCGCGTGGTGGAGGTTTCAGACGACGCGTTCGTGACGCAGGGCGATGCGAACAATGCGCCCGACGATCCGATTGGGTTTTCCCAGGTGAAAGCGCGGGTCGTCGCATGGACCCCGTCGCTCTCACTGACTGACTTCACGCCCGGCGCCTCGGCGGTTTCGGCGCGTTATGCGACGCAGGCCCGCGGGGAAGATGCGGCGCGGGTGGCACGTTTCGCATGGAGCGTGCAGCCGAGCGTGCCCGACGGCTCCGAGCTTGCAGTGCGTCCCGGCGAGGCTGTGGCTGTCGACATCACGGCCTCGAATACGAGCGGCGCGCAGGTAAGCGAGGTGTCCCAAATCTGCACCATCGACGCTGTGTGCGAAGGCGACATACCGCTCGAGTTTTCCTTCGAGGGAGAGAATTCCTCCAGAGAAGACAACGCGCCCCCAGCTTCCGCATCCGTCGCCTTCCCTGCGGGCGAAGCCGAAAGCCATACCTTCCGCCTGGCCGCATCGCTTTCTCCCGACGCCGATGCCGTCGCGCTCGAAGGAGCCGAAAGCCACGTGCGCGTGACGATTACCTTCGAACAGACGCGCGGTGGGGTCAGCCCCATCGCCGGAGTCGAAGCGCGCTACGCCCATCAAGAAACCCTCGATTTCACCGTGCGTGTCGATTCGCCGTTGCGATAAATATTAGGAAACATTAAGATATAGAGACTTGCCAGGAGCTGACATGCAGAGACGGGAATTGGTGAGAATCCTCGAGATGAGCGGATTCGTCTCAAGGGGAGGGACCAACCACGAGCATTTCTGCAAGGGTGAAAAGACGGTTCTTGTGAAGCGCCATCGCGAAATAGAGGACGAGGTCGCCAAACGGATTTTGCGTCAGGCAGGTTTGCGATAAGTGCGGCGAGGCCGCTGCGCAAGGAAGGGATCGCATGGTTTACGTATGGGAATTCGAGTTCGTCGAGTCGGGCGGGTTCGTCGATGCGTTTCCGTATCCGCCGCTCGAAGGGGCGACGTTCGGCAGCGATTTGAACGATGCGGTCGAAAGCGCCGCCGACTGGCTCAAAGAGCTCGTCGACGATGCGCTCATGAA
>CAKUIV010000173.1 GCA_934661105.1 uncultured Ellagibacter sp.
GGTAAACGCTGCCGACGCCGACCGCCTTGAGTTCGTTCGCCATCGCAAGATCGAAATCCCCCATGTTCGCCATGATGGGGAAGTCGGGCAGCTCCTTGTGAACCGCCTCGATATAGCGAAGGTACTGGTCGAAGTCGTAATCGACGGTGATCATGAGCGTCAAGACGTTGGCCCCGTTATCGTAGTAGTCGCGCGCGTAACGGAGGATCGATTCGAGCGGCATCTCATGGCGGCCACGGGGGCGCGCTTCGGCGCCGACGGCGAACGAGCAGAAATCGCAGTTGGCGGGGCACGGGTTGGCGTCCATGCCGATCTGTCCATGCACTTCCGCGATACCGTTCGCGGTTTTGAAATGACGCTCGCGTGCGACGTAGCTCAAGACGTGGCCTTCCGGGGTGAACGGCTCAACATCGCAAAGGTACACGGCGTCCTCGTGGGTAAGCGTCTTGCCGTCCATGCAGTAATCGGCAATGCGCATGATCTCCTTGTCGACACGTGGCAGGGGCATGGTGATTCCTCTCTCGATCGATTCACTCGTATTCGGTTGATATTAAGACCGAATCCCGTAATAGACAATAACCAATAGTCTGCGAGCGGTATCATGGCAGGAGAAAAGAACGGAGGAGGCATCGTGTCGCACGATTCAGCGATCGAAGCGGAGAAAGAGCTCGCCGCGCTCATCGAAACGGGCGACGAGCAGGCAGTGCGCGCTTGGCTCGACCAGGGCGGCGCGTACTCGATCGAATTCACCGGGCGTTGCCTTTCGTCCGCCATCGCACGCGGCATGACCGAGACGGCCTGCCGCCTCGGCGAGCTCGGCTTCCACCTCGCCGTCACCGACGACGCCGCAGCTCAGCAAGCCATCGAGCAGGCAAGCGGCATGCGCGGGCTTTTGGGCTTCCTTTCCGACTATCGATACTGCAAGGCGCAGCGAAGCTACTACCTGCCGGTCGTCGAGTCCGAGGCGAGCCTTGCTCCCGTCCAGGCAATGCAGAAGGCGGGGCTGTTCGGGGAAATCGATGAGTCGGAGCTGCTTTCGCTCAGCTTGCGCATGGACCGAACCCCGCTCGCGCGCGTCCTTGCGGACGGCGGCGCGCGCCTTGTGCGAGACGACGCCGACGGCGTTCCCGCCGAGCTCCTCAAAACGACGGCAAACGATGCGACCGCGCAAAACGACGAAGCGTTGTGGAGCGCCCTTGCCACGCCGCAACGCTCCCTCGAAACGCTCGCCCTTGTCTTCGAACATACTGGCAGCGCGCCGTGCCGGATCTATCGTGGCTGGTGGGGCTCCTACGGAAGGCAGAAGGACTTCGCAGCGAAGCTTTCCGCCATCGCGTGCCACAGCGATTCCGCCCACTGCGATTGCACGGGGCAGCTGCTTGAAACGCTTGCGAGCGCCGGCGAGCAGCGAGGCCTCGAAGCAGTGCTCGCGTGGAACAGCCTCGAAACCGCATGGCTCGACGCCGCGCTTGCCGCCGCGCAGGAATCGGGCAAGCCCCAAGCCGCCGCCGCGATCATGCGCGCGACGAGCGAAGACGACGCCCTCGACTTCCTGGATTTCTAGCATGGCGACCGCTAGCACGACGGCCAACCGAAGCGCGGCATCGCTTGACGGCATGGAGGGTCTCGATGAAGCCTCGCATCTCGCAGACGACATGCTCGCGCTTTCCCGCGACGAGCTGCTCACGAGCATCCGCTTCGTCAACCGACCGCTCGCCCAGCTCCCGATGCGCATCCAGATGGACCGCGGCGGCTGCATGACCGACGGCCGGGAGGCCCTTTTCTCGCCGGCCTTCGTGCTCGATGCGTTTCGAGGCACGCGCCACGTCATCGCGCGCGCGTATCTCCACATGATCCTCCACTGCCTGCTTCGTCACCCCTTCCCCGCCGCGACCGTCGACCCGCTCGCTTGGAGCGTTGCCTGCGACCTCGCCGTCGGCTGCGCGATAGGCGACCTCGATTGCGACGCGATCGCCGTCGTCGATCCGAAGCGAGACGAAACCCTCGCCTTATGGCGCGACCGCGTCGAGCGCCCGACGGCGGCGGCCTTCTACGCGCTCCTGCAGCGCGAGAATCTGCCGCAAGAGAAACTCGCCGAAATCGAGATCGTCATCGGTATGGACAGCCACGAGCTGTGGTTCGCGACGCCCGACGGCGTCGAGGAGCAGGAATCGACCGACCAGCAAGACGTCTCGCGCCAGCTCGAGAAACACTGGGAGGAAATCGCCGCCGCGACGGAAATGGACATGCAGCGAAGCCCGGACGAGGCTCCAAGCTCGCTCGACGAGCAGCTGAAAAGCACGCGGGCGAGCACGATGAGCCTCGATGAGCTGCTGCGAGTCTACGCCGCCCCGCGAGAAACGATGCAGGTGAGCGACGAAGAATTCGACTACATCTACTACAGCTACGGCCTGTCGGAGTTGAACGGCATCGCGCTCGTCGAGCCGCTCGAATACTGCGAGACCCCGCAGCTGCGCAACTTCTGCATCGCCATCGACACCTCCGGCAGCTGCAGCGGCCCGCGCGTGAAGGCGTTCATCGCCAAAGCCTGCGGCATGCTACTCGAAAGCGCCCAGATCTCCGACAAGACGCGCATCTGGCTCGTGCAGTGCGACGATCGCGTGCAAGACGTGCGCAAGCTGTCCTCCCGCGAAGACGTCGTCGACGTGCTCGAGGGCTACCGCGTCAAGGGCCTAGGGGGAACGGACTTCTGTCCCGTTTTCGACCTGATGGGCGACATGCTCGAGCGGGGGGAGGTCGACAACTGGGAAGCGCTTATCTACTTCACCGACGGGCAGGGAACCTACCCCGACGACGCACCGCCCTACGATGCCGCCTTCGTCTTCGTCGACGAGCCAGGGGATTGCCCCGCCTGGGCGACGAGCGCGATCACCTATTCCGACGAGCTTGAAGGATTCCCGGCGCACACCGCCGCCAAGCAAACCGAAAGCGAGCGATAGATGAATATCAAGCAAGCAAAAGAGCAGGTCGAAAAGACGTGCATCGCCTACCTCACCAAGGACAGGTTCGGCGATTACGTCATGCCGATCGAAGCGCAACGCCCCGTCTTCCTGCTGGGAGCCCCGGGCATCGGCAAAACCGCCATCATGGCGCAGGTGGCCGCCGAACTGGACATAGGGCTCGTCGATTACTCGATGACGCACCACACGCGTCAATCGGCCATAGGCCTTCCCTTCATCACGAAGCGCACCTATGGAGGGCGCGAGGTCGACATCTCCGAATACACCATGAGCGAGATCATCGCGAGCATCTACGAATCGATCGAGCGTACGGGGCGCAAGG
>CAKUIV010000174.1 GCA_934661105.1 uncultured Ellagibacter sp.
AAACGATGATGCTCAAAGGAAAGTCCACGCGTGCCGCCTCCTCGCAAATCGTGCGCAGATGAACGGCTTTCAGTATAGCGCGACTCAGTGTGGTGCTTCGGCCGTCGATCGTGAGTTTCCTATACGCCATTCCTCTTGGGAAGGACCGAACCTTTCCGTGCTGCCCACGTTGCTCGAGCGCTCATTCAAAAGCGGCGGGTACAACGCGATTAGGCGGTCCAAGCTCGTCGGGCTCTCTTCTTACGCCGGGTTCTCGTGGATCATGATGTGCTTCACCTCGGGGAACTTCGCCTCGACCGCATCGTGGGCGGCTTCGGCGATCGCGTGCGCCTCGGTGAGCGGAAGCGCGCCGTCGACTGCGATCTCGGCGTCGACGTACACCTTGTTGCCGAAGCGGCGCGTGCGCAAGGCGTCGATGCGCGCAACGCCCTCGGTCGCGGCTATCACGTCGGCGGCCTTGGCTTCGAACTCGTCGCCGCACGGCGTGTCGAGCATCTTGTCGACGGCGTCTTTCAGCACGTCGAGCGCCACTTTCAGCACGATAACGCAGATGACGATCGACGCGATCGGGTCGCCGAGGGGAAATCCGAGCATGGCCGCCCCGATGCCCAGAAGCGCGCCGATCGACGACAGCGCGTCGGAGCGGTGATGCCATGCGTCGGCCATGAACGCGCTCGAGTCGAGCACGCGCGCCCAGTGGCGGGTGTACCAGAACATGGCCTCCTTCACCACGATGGACACGATGGCGGCGATGAGCGCGAGCGCGCCTGGGGCCACAGCTTCGAGGTAGGCGCCGCTTGCGATGCTCTGAACGCTCGCAAGCCCGATGGCAAGCCCGGTGAACGCGAGGATGATGCCGAGCGCGAGCGAGGCCACGCACTCGAAGCGCTCGTGCCCGTAGGGATGCGTCTCGTCCGCCTCGCGCTTCGACAGGCGCACGCCCACGTATGCGATCGCCGTGGCGAACACGTCGGAAAGCGAGTGGACCGCGTCCGAGATCATGGCGGACGAGTTGCCGAAGATGCCGGCTATAAGCTTGAATGCCGACAGCGCGACGTTACCTGCGACGCCGATGGACGCGAGCTTCGCCGAGATAACCTTCTCGCGTGCGGGATCGACGGGGCTCTTGCCCGGCTCGTCGCTGCCTGCCGCGCTGCCTGCCGAACTCGCGTTCGTGCACACGTCCGTCGCGGCATTAGCGGCGCTTTCGGCGAGCATCACGTGCGCCGGGGCGGGCGATGCGGGTTCTTCCTGCAAGAAGGGATTGGGGCCTTCGGCTGCGAAGGCGGGGATGTTGTACGCGGTCATAGCGAAACCTCCTGGTCGGGGAAACAGTACTCTTGCCCCGTGGGGTGCCCTCGCGATCGCGTGCGGCGCTTGCGTGCCGAGCGTGAAAGAAAAGCGCGCCTGCGGGTCAGCTTGCTACTGTCCCGCAGGCGCGCATGTGATTTGCCTGCTGCCGTGATGGCCCGGCCCCATGACGCGCGCATCGCGCCACGGCCTGATCAGTTTGCGCTGTTGAGCCCGTCTCCCTTCGCCTTATCATAGGCGCAGGGAAACGGTGCAGTGCAAAGAGTGACCATATTGTAGGGGCATGGCCGCCAGTTTGTCACCGGTAACATAACAATTGTGACAACCTTATGAACCGCCTGGTCAAAGGTGATGTCTGAAGCGCCTGCGCAATCGACGCGCCTGCTCGATCGTCGTGGCCTTCTTGCGCTGACGATGGCGTTTTGCGCCTTACGCGAGCGCGCCCATCGGGTCCCACGGTGCAAGCTCGATAGGCTCGCTTTCGTAGGCCGCGCGCTCCTCGTCGGTGAGGTACTTCTTGTCGACGACCACCTGGTAGACGTACTCGCTGAACCAGTCGTCGGTCATGAGGTCGTAGCCGTCGTGGCCGTGGTCCTTGCCCCAGCTGTTCTCCACGCGCCAAAGCGCCGGCTTGCCGTCGGCGTCGAAGTTCACGCCCTGGAACACCATCGCGTGCGTCATGAGCGACTCGCCGTAGTCGAGGCGCGCGGCCTTGTCCATGCCCGCCATGACCGGCACGCCGAACAGCCCGTCGACGTCGAGCGTGCCCATTCCCATCATGCCGTCGTCTTGCAGGTAGTTCTGGTCCACGTCGCAGCCGAACCACACGGGCAGGCCGTCCTTCAGCTGCGCCACGGCGGCTCGTTTCAGGCTTTCGATCGGCAGATTCACGTAACGCACGCCGCCGTCCTCGGCCACGTTGCCCAGAAACTTCACCGAGTAGGCGCGCCCGTAGGGCTTGTCGGCGGTCGGCGCGTTGATGACCGACACGTAGTCGTCGAGGTTCATGCCCACGTACTCGTCGAAGAACTCACGCGGCGTGAACGTGTCTGACACCACGAGCTTGTCGTCCTTGTCGCGGATGCGCGCCTCGAAGGTTTTCGGCGGTTCTCCGAGGCAGATCGCGAGAATGCGGTAGAACTGCTCGAGCAGCTCTACCTGCTTGGCAGCGAGCTCGTCTTTGCTTGCGCCCGCTGCAACCATGTCGCGCAGCGTTTTCGCCCCGGCACGCAAAAAGCGCGTGAGGAATGCGTCCATGTCGGTGGTGTTCGACGACGCGAACGACTCGGGCATGGCGTCTTTGGGCACTACGCCGTACTTCTTAACGATGGAGCGGAACATATCCCATTGCCCGCCGTCGCAGAGCGGATCGAGCAACAGAAACGCCACATCGCGCGAGGTCACGGGCTCGTTCGCCGTTGCGACGACGTTCTGGAAGAACCAGTTGGCGCGCTCGTACTTGTCCCAGAAAAGCGGGTAGGCCTGCGAAAGCTCGAACGTTTCGAGGTTGAGCTTCTTCATGATGCGGAAGCGCATCGTGTTCAGACTCGCGAACATCCAGCAGCGGCCCGAGCGCTTCTGATTGGTGATCTTGCCCTGGGAAAGCTGCACGTCGAACGTGCTCGCGTCGAGCGAGAGCGCCTCGGGAACGCGGGCGACCTTGCGGATGGGGCTTGCCGACACGGCGTTCTTCGCGATGCGCGCGGATGCGTTGGCGGCGAAGGCGTCGTGCGCGGCTTGGGTTACCTCGGGCGCGATGGCGGTGTAGGCGATGGGTTGTTCTGTTTGCGACATGGGCTACCTCCAAACGAGAGCGGGACGTTTCATGTTCGGAGGTTAGCACAACGGGGGGTAGAGTGCGCATATCGAGCTTTTTCGTCCATGGGCGAGCAGGCGTTTGAACTGGGGAAACGATGTGTTTTACCAGGTCAGGAGCTTGGACAGAAACGCGCGATATGCGA
>CAKUIV010000175.1 GCA_934661105.1 uncultured Ellagibacter sp.
GGTCGATGCCGACGAGCGCCGCCGGGAGCAGGCCGAAGACGGACAGCGCCGAGAAGCGGCCGCCCACCGTGGGCTCCCCGCTGAACACCGCGAGCCAGCCCTCCTCGTGCGCCTGGCGCTCGAGCTGCGAACCGGGGTCGGTGATGGCGACGAGGTGGTTCGCCATGTTGACCTCGGGGGCCTCGGCCGCGAACGCCTCGCGCAGCGCGCACAGGAGCAGGCGCGGCTCGATGGTGCCGCCCGACTTCGACGACACGACGACAAGCGTGGTCGCGGGGTCGCAGTCGGCAAGGAGCTCGCGCATGCGGACGGGAGAGTCGGAGTCGAGCGTTTTGAACGAGACGCGGTTCGACTTGCTCGCGTCGGACTTGTTGTATTTCGTGATGGTCATCGGAGCCTGGGTGGAGCCGCCCTGCCCGATGAGCACGACCGTTTTGATGCCGCTTTCGACGACTTGGTCGGCGAAGCGCTGAACCTGGGAAAGGTCGCAGCAAGGGTTGGTGGCCAGATCGACCCATCCCATGAAGTTGCGGGCGCATTCTTCCGCCTCTTCGGAAAAATCGTACAGCGTCGCATCCTTCGCCCGAAGGCGGCTGGCAACGCATTCCTTCACAAGCGTTTTCGCAGAAGGGTAAAGCTTTTCCATGTCGCTTATCAGCATGTGAACCTTCTTTCGAGTAAAGTCGTGGCCGTCTTGAAAGATGACGCACAGTGCTGAATTATCCCTGAAGGCTGTGATGGAGTTATGGACAAGTGGGGAAAGAGGCGGCGATTTGCGGCAAATAGGCACGTTCGAGCGGCGTTTGCGCGAACGCTTGCCCCGACAAAGAGAAAAGCGCCCGAAGCGAGCGCTTTTCCCAACAATGCGATAACGAGCGAGCCTTACAGTCCCAACGCCTTCTTCAGCGCGCTCACGCGGCGACGGCTGACGGGGATCTTCTCCTCGACGCCGTTGAGCGTGAGCAAGAGCGTGCCGCCGGAAACCGATTCGATTTCCTCGACCATGGAAAGGTTGACGAGATAACCGCGATGCACACGGAAGAAGCCATGCCCGTCGAGACGCTTTTCAAGCTGGGCCAGGCTTACCGTGGAGAAGTAGCGGTCGGTGTCGGTCTGCAGGTACGCGTAATCGTCGCGCGCCATGACGAAGCGGATCTTGTCGATGCCGATGAGGATCTTCTTGCCGCCCTTTTCGACGGGAATGCGTTCGGACTTCTGAGCCTGGGCATGAAGCGAGACGTGTTCGCGCACGCGGGCGAGAGCCTGGGAAAGACGTTCGGTCTCGACCGGTTTCACCAGGTAATCGATGGCGTTCACCTTGAACGCGTCGAGAGCGTGCTCACTGTAAGCCGTGACGAACACGACCGCAGGCGGGAATTTCAGGTGCTGTAACGCCTCAGCGAGCTGCAAACCGGTCGCCTCGGGCATGTTCACGTCGAGGAACATGACGTCGCAGGGGTATTCCTTCAGCTTCTCGATGGCCTCGCGCACGCTTGCCGCCTCGGCGACAACTTCGGTCTGGCCAAGTTCGTCGAGCAGAAATTTCAGTTCGGAGCGCGCGGGGGCCTCGTCGTCGACGATGATTGCCTTCAACATACAAGCCTCCATAAGTTCGTGATCGATGATGCCGCTTGCGCTTGCGCGCAGAGCGTACTCCTAGCCGCCTATTATAAAGCAAACACTGCCCGTTTGCAGACAGCGAACGGCCGTTTACAGGTCGAGTTTCATGAGCTGCGGGATGGTGAGAGCATAGATACGGAACGCCTGCTTGAGCAGGTCCTCCCCTACCGTCTCGTCGGGGCCGTGCATGCCGCCCGCCCATTCGGGCATCTCGACCCACGGCATCTCGGGGCCGAAGCTCGCCGCGCATGAGAATTTGCGCGCATACGTTCCGCCGCCCTGCGTGAAGGGCTCGGCGTCTTCGCCCGTAGCTTCGTTGTATGCCGCGAGCAGCGCCTGGATGACGTCGGATTCGGGATCGACCAGAAACGGTTCGACTTCGCGGGTCGATTCGTAGGACGCGCCCGCCTCGCTTGCCAGGGCGCCGATGCGCTCTGTGATTTCGGCAGGCGTGATCGACGTGGGGAAACGGCAATCGAGCGTCTGCTTGATGCGCCCGTCCTCCATGCAGATGGTGCCACCGACGACGGTAAGCTCCCCGAAGTGCGCATCGGAGGCTTCGATGCCGAGCCCCGACCCGTCGGTCGCGCTCGTGGCCTTGCGGACGAGCTCGAGATACGCGCGCTCGTCGGCAGAGCACAGGCCTCTCTCGAGAAGATAGGAGAGGAGCAGGTCGATAGCGCTCACGCCGAGATGGGGCAGACTCGCGTGCGCCGCCTTGCCGTGCGCGTCGACGCGAACGATGCCGTCGCCGTTGTCGGCGAGCTTGATGCCGGGCGCTTCCGCAAGAGACGCGATATCGGCTCGTACCACCGCATGCGCGATGCCGGGCACCGCGTTGGTCGCCGCGCCGCCTTCGATATCGATGATCTTTCCGTCTTCGAACGCTTTCGAGGTGATAAGACCGTCGTAGAGGCCCTTTTCACCGTAGCTTACCGGAAACTCCGCATCCGGCGTGAACAGAAACGCCGGGTCGGCGAAGCGCTCGCGGTAGTACGGCACGTCGCCCATGCCGGTTTCCTCGTTCGCGCCGAAGATGATGCGCACCGTGTACGGGAGCTTTTCGCCCTTGTCGAGCCAGAACTTCACCGCATGGAGTGCCGTAACGATAGGGCCCTTGTCGTCGATGACGCCGCGACCCATAAGATAGCCCTCGCGATGGGTGACGGCGAAAGGCTCAACCGTCCAGCCGGGGCCCGCTGGGACGACGTCGACGTGGCCGATGATGCCGATCTGCGTGTCGGATTCGCCGGGAAGATCGGCATAGCCCACGTAGCCGTCGACGTCGTGGACCGTAAATCCCATTCCCTTCGCAATGGCGAGCGCTTCATCGAGGGCCGCCCGCGGACCGGGGCCGAACGGCGCACCGGGAGCAGCCTTGTCGAGTTCTTCGACGCTTTCGATCTTCACAACGCGCTCGATATCGGCGACGACGGCGTCCCAATTCTCATTCAGGTACGCGTCAATCTCGGACTGCAGCTCTTCATCGGCCATGCTAGTACCTCCCGTTATTTCGTCATTGCATATCAACAGTGTCATCGACTATAATACAACGATGTGCCCGAGTGGCGGAATGGCAGACGCGGCGGTCTCAAAAACCGTTGTCTCACGACGTGCGAGTTCGACTCTCGCCTCGGGCACCAGTTTCAA
>CAKUIV010000176.1 GCA_934661105.1 uncultured Ellagibacter sp.
GAAGAAAGCGGGGCGCAGACGGACGCCGGGATTCCGAAAACGCTCAGCGGCTGTTCTTCCCCTGGCCCTTCCGACTGGTCCCGCTCCCCCTCGCCTCCGACAAGTTCCGGCCGCGATGCACCTGGTCGCCCTTGTGCTTCTGCGACGACGTGCGTGAATGCGCCTTCTGGCCCTTTTTGCGATCGCGATTCCCCTGATCGCTCGGTTTCTCGGGCCTTACCAGGCATTTCTTGTCGTATCCGATAAGATCGGTACGCCCCGCCTTAACGAGCGCCTCGCGCACAAGCTCGCGATTCTTCGGATCGCGGTATTGGATGAGCGCGCGCTGCAGCGCCTTTTCATGCGGGCTTTTCGGCACGTAGACGGGCTTCATCGTTCGCGGATCGACGCCGGTGTAGTACATCACCGTGGCGAGGCTTCCGGGCGTCGGGTAGAAGTCCGACACCTGCTCGGGGTTAAAGCCCATGTCGCGCACGAATTCCGCGAGCTCGACCGCTTCTTTCATGGTCGAACCGGGATGCGACGACATGAGGTACGGCACGATGAACTGCTTTTTGCCGGCATGAGCGTTTTCCTCCTCGAACAGGTGGACGAACCGCTCGTAAATCGCATGGTCGGGTTTGCCCATGCACGACAAGACGCCATGGGACACGTGCTCGGGAGCCACGCGCAACTGCCCGCTCACATGATGTTCCGCGAGCTCGCGCACGAATTCGCGGCCGTGCGCAGCGTCGAGCATGACGTAGTCGAAGCGAATCCCCGAGCGTACGAACACCTTCTTCACCCCGGGAATCTCTCGAAGACGACGAAGCAGCTTCAGATAATCGGAATGATCGGCGACGAGCTTTTTGCACGGCTCGGGCGCCAGGCAGCGCCGACCGCGACAGGCCCCATGATCGACCTGTTTCCTGCAGGCAGGAGCGCGAAAATTCGCCGTCGGCCCACCTACGTCGTGGATATAGCCTTTGAAATCGGGGTCGTGGGTCATCTCCTCTGCCTCGGCAACAAGCGATTCATGGCTGCGAACCTGCACGACGCGCCCTTCATGGAACGTGAGCGCGCAAAACGCGCATTCGCCGAAGCATCCGCGATTGCTCGTAAGCGAGAACTTCACCTCGCTGATGGCGGGAACGCCTCCTGCAGCTTCGTAGTCCGGATGGTACGTGCGCGCGAACGGCAGACGGTAGATCGCGTCAAGCTCGGGCGTGGTGAGCGGCGCGGCGGGCGGGTTCTGCACGATGAATTCATGGTCGGAATACGGCTCGACAAGGCGCTTCGCCGTCACATGATCGCTATTCGCGTACTGCACGGCGAAGCTTCTCGCATAGGCGAGCTTGTCGACCTTAAGGTCGTCGTAACTCGGCAGGATCTCCGCGTCGTAGACGTGTTCGAGCGACTTGGTTTTGTACACCGTGCCGTCGATGAACGTGATGTCCGAGATGGAAAGCCCTGCCGCGAGTGCGTCGGCGATCTCCACGATAGAATGTTCCCCCATGCCGTACGACACGAGGTCGGCACCCGAATCAAGCAGAATAGACCGCTTCAGCGAATCGGACCAGTAATCGTAATGGGCAAGGCGGCGAAGACTCGCTTCGATGCCGCCGATGATGATGGGCACGTCCTTGTATACGCGCCGGATGAGGTTCGAATACACCACCGTGGCATGGTTCGGGCGCAAACCCCCTTCCCCGCCAGGGGAAAAGGCGTCGGAGTGGCGACGCTTCTTGGCGACGGTGTAGTGATTCACCATGGAATCCATGTTGCCGGAGCTTACGAGGAAACCCAGACGCGGACGACCGAGGGTTTGGATGCTCTTCTCGTCCCGCCAATCGGGCTGTGCGATCACACCGACTTTGTAGTGATTCGCCTCGAGCAGGCGCGTGATGATGGCGGCACCGAACGACGAATGGTCGACGTAGGCGTCGCCCGACACGTACACGAAGTCGCACTCATCCCACCCGCGCGCCTCCATATCGGCGCGGTTCACAGGGAGGAATCGCCGACGGGCCTCAGCGGCACTCGGCTTTGGGACAGACGCGGCTTTCGCTTGCCGATCGGCCTGCTTGTCCTTCGGATTCCGCGTCCGATTACTTGGGCGGTGCTTGCGCGGATGATGCTTGTTGTTTTCCTCCATCAGCGCTCCCCCTTTGAGAAAACCGGCGCCGCCACGCGAAGCGCACGTGGGACGATCGAGATGTCGAAACTCGTGCCCAAAAGCTCTTCGCCGTCGATCTGCACGGGAAGCGGTTTCTCGAAGCGAAGGCTCAAGCTGCGCGCACGGCGAAGTTCGACGACTTTCTTGAACCCCGTGTGATGCCCGTTTTTCGCGAGAAGGAAAATGCCCGTCGCCGCCGCGCGCGAAAGCGGCGGATGAGCGATGCAAACGTCGAACAGGCCGTCGCGCGGATCGGCCTTGGGGCAGATGGCGAACCCGCCGCCATAGGTTTTCCCCACCTGCACGGCAAAAAGGTACGAGCACCCGTCCTCGGGATCCGCGCCGTCGAAGGAAACCTCGTAGCGGCATACGTCAAGGTGATGCAGCAGCTGGTCGATCCCTGCCTGCAGGTAAAGCATGGTGCCCGTCTTGCCCGTGCGAACGCGACGGGCGACGGTGTCGAGCGCAATCGCGGCGTCGAGCCCGAACGACAGCGTTTCCAGGAACCACCGGTCGTTGCAACGCCCCACGTCAAGCGTGTGAAACGGCGCGCCGATGAGCTGGAGCACTGCGCTGTCGAGCGATTTCGCCATGCCGAGCGTGCGTGCGTAGTCGTTTCCCGAGCCGACGGGAATAAGCCCGAACGCCGGGCGCCGCGCCTCAGGGACGCGCATAAGGCCGTTCGCGACCTCGTTCGCAACGCCGTCGCCGCCCAAGGCGACCACGAAGTCGAAGCCGTCGCGTATTGCCCTCTCGGCGAGTTCGCTTGCCTGACCTGCATGCTCGGTGAGAACAAGCGTTGCTGTGCCTTCGCCGAGAGCGGAAGCAAGTAAAGCCTCGGCGCGCAGCGCCGCCGCACGGCCGAAGCCGTTTTGCGCCGCGGGGTTGGCAATAAGAAGAAGCTTGTCGAAGTATCGAGTCATGACGAACATTATACGGCAGAACCCAACGCCATGGATAAGCCCTCGATAATGAGCTGCATCCCCGATTTCTGCCAGAAAAGGCGAATTTAGGGTAGAAACGGGGGTGCGGACGATTTCCTGGACCACCTACGCGGCGTAGCCCAGGCTCCTGCGGTACTCGTTCGGGCTCATCCAA
>CAKUIV010000177.1 GCA_934661105.1 uncultured Ellagibacter sp.
AGAATTTCCTGTCGTTCTTCGATGCGGGGGCGGAATTCGGCCTGGAAAGCAGACCGACCGAGGATTCCAAGGAAGAGAACGCAGGCGAAGGCGAGCAGGGCGGCGTTTCAGATCCGAACGGGTCGACAGGCGACAAGCAGGAAGGCGAAGGCGGCGAGAGCCAACCGGCCGAACCCGAAGGTGGCGCCGACGCGATTGATCCGCCATCGGGCAACGAAGCTGGCGGCAACCAGTCCGGCAACTCGAGCAGCGACAGCGAGACAGGCGGCTCGAGCGAAGGCATCGACCACGAAACGCCTTTGGAACCTGGCGAATCGGACCCCGGCACATCAGGTTCCGAGGTGGGCAGCGCTTAAGGAACCCCATAGGCGCGTACCCGTAGATACGTGGGGTTCGTCACCGAAGGGGGTTGGGCAATCTTGCTTGCTCGACCCCCTTCTTTTTCGCCTTTCTATCCTGCTATACTGTATAGCAGGATAGAAAGGAGCCGATATGTCCGCAACGATGGTGCAGATGAACACGCGAATCGACGCCGATTTGAAGCAGCGCGGTGACGAGGCGCTGAAGCGCGCCGGGTTCACCCCGTCGCAGGCGATCAGGGCGCTCTGGGAATACGCCGCGAACCACACGCTCGAACCCCAGGCGATCAGGCGCGCGCTCGAAAGCGAGGAAGACGCCCTTGAGCGCGAAAAGCAGCGAGCCGAAGGGCATAAAGCCTATGAGGAGGGGCTCGCACTTGTAAAGGAAGCATCGAAGAAGCTAGGAGTTCCGCTCTCGTTCGATTTCGAGTTTGACGAAACCGAAATGCTCGAACAAGCCCTCTATGAGCGATTTATCGAAGGGAAGCGTGTTTATGAAGTGTGAGACCACCCCTCTCGTTCTCGATACGAATGTAATGATCGATTACTATCTTGGCGATCGACCGAAAAGCGGCGAGGCGAAGGCTTTCTTCGATTACGCGCTCGCGCACAAAGAATCCTGCCCACTTCTCTATTCGCCGCACTGCATTTCGACGCTGTTCTATCTCATATCGAATGCAACAAAGCAATCCGCTCGTCAACGATTGACGAGAATCACCGAGAAGGATTCCCTTGTTGCCATCGAATTCGCCTGGGGGTGCATCGACCACTTGCAGGAAAACGCAACGGCGGTCGGCGCCGACCAGTCCGACGTGTGGCTTGCCTGCAAGCTGCGCGGCGTCCATAACGATTTGGAAGACAACCTGATCATCGCCGCAGCCACCCGCGCACACGCGTCATACCTTATCACCAACGACGAAAAGCTCATCAAGCACGCGACGGTTCCAGCCCTCACCCCGAAAGACGCGCTCGCGATGCTGCAAGCCTTCGAATAGCGCTCGCCCGCATCGCCCCCCTCTTTCGCCGGCTGAAACGAGAAGCGCCTCTACATCGGTTGAGATGCAGAGGCGCTTCCTTTGATGCTCGGTATCGAGCTGCGGGGCTCGTCTCACCCGTCAAGCGACCGAGGCGAGCCGCAGCCTATTCTCCTACTCGGCAAGCTTCTTCGCGAGCAGCTGGTTGATGACCTTGGGGTTTCCCTGCCCGCGCATCTTCTTCATGCACTGGCCCACGAAGAACCCGATCACCTTCGTGTTGCCATCCTTGTAACGGGCGACCTCGTCGGGGTTCGCCGCGATGACCTCGTCGACGACGGCCTCGATGGCGCCGGTGTCCGACACCTGCTTCATGCCGCGCTCGTCGACGATGACCGACGGGTCCTTGTCCTCGTCCATGACGGCCGTGAACACTTCCTTGGCCTGCTTGGACGAGATGGAATCGCTTGCCAGCAGCTTCACCAGCTCGACGGCACGCGCCGCGGTGAGCGGGCTTCCGGCAAGCTTCGCGCCCTCGTTCGCGTTCAGCCATGCGGTGACGTCGTTGATTGCGAGGTTCGCCACCGGCTTCGCGAGCGCCGCTGCATCCTTCCCCGCAACGTCCATGCATTCCTCGAAGAACGGCGCGATCCCCTCGCCGTCGACGAGCTGACGCGCGTCGTAGGCGGAAAGGCCGAATTCGCTCGCGAAACGAGCGGCCTTCTGATCGGGCAGTTCGGGGAGCTTCGCGCGCACCCCTTCGATGAACTCGTCGGACAAATCGTAGGGCGCCAGGTCGGGTTCGGGGAACAAACGGTAGTCGTCGGCCGTTTCCTTCACGCGCATGACGATGGTGTGCTTCATCGTCGGGTCCCAGTGACGCGTTTCCTGGTAGATCTGCCCGCCTTCTTCGAGCACCTCCGCCTGACGGCAGATCTCATACGCCAAGCCGTCGTGCAGGCTCTTGAAGCTGTTCATGTTCTTGAGCTCGGTCTTCACGCCGAGCGTCTTCGACCCGCGGCGGCGCAGGCTGACGTTGCCGTCGCAGCGCATGGAGCCTTCTTCCATCGAGCAATCGGAAATGCCGATGGCCAGGTAGATCTGGCGCAGCTTCTGCATGAACAGGCGCGCCTCCTCGGGCGTGCGCAGGTCGGGCTCGGTGACGAGCTCGATGAGCGGCGTGCCGGCGCGGTTGTAATCGACGAGCGAGTGCGTCGCGCCCGCGATGCGGCCCTCGTCGCCGCCGATGTGGATCATCTTGCCCGCGTCTTCCTCCATGTGGATGCGCGTGATGCCCACGTGAGCGGTGTACCCGGTGTCGGTGACGGTGACGTTCTCGCACGTGTCGCCCGACTTCAAGCCGGCGATGTCGGCGCGCTCCTTCGCAGCGGCGCCGTCGACGTCCAAATCCAAATGCCCGCGCATGCAGAACGCCACCGGGCCCTGCGTGGTCTGGAAGTTCTTCGCCATGTCGGGGTACATGTAGTTCTTGCGGTAGAACATGCTGTGCTTCTCGATGTCGCAGTTCGTGGCCAAGCCCGCAAGCACGATCGACTCGATGGCGGCCTTGTTCGGCACGGGAAGCGCGCCGGGAAGGCCGAGGCACACGGGGCAGGTGTGCGTGTTGGGAGCCGCGCCGAACTCGAGCTTGCAGCCGCAGAACATCTTCGTGGTGAGCGTGGTCAGCTCGGCATGGATTTCCAGGCCGATGACGGCCTCCCAGTCCTTGAGGACTTCTTCCAGCTTCTTCATGTTACTCGCTCACCTCAATCGACCGACGCGCCTGCGCTTCGCTTCGCGATGCTCGGCGTTCGACAGCCCACTGGGCTGTCGAATCTTCCAGCTTCTTCATGTTACTCGCTCACCTCAATCGACCGACGCGCCTGCGCTTCGCTTCGCGA
>CAKUIV010000178.1 GCA_934661105.1 uncultured Ellagibacter sp.
AACCTTCGTCTCGGTGAGGGTGTAGGTGCCGGCCTTCAGGCCCGCGAGCGACACGTAGCCGTTTGCGTCGGAGGTGATCTTGTCCTTGACGATCTCGCCGGTGGTCTTGTCCTTCACCTGGAATTCGGCGCCAGCGAGGCCTTGCTGGGTGTCGCTGGCAACCTTCTTGAATACGAAGCCGTAGGTCTTGACGGTTACGGGGTCGTTGCCGGTGCTGACGGTGCCCTCTTCGTAGGGGTTCGGGTTGAACGTGGCGTGTGCGTTGTTGCCGACGGTGCCGTCCGTATTGTCAACCGAGCTTACCGTAGCAGAGTAGGTAATGGTGTAGCTTTGGCTAGCAAGTTTGATGGGATTGGCGAAGGTGATGACGAGCTTGCCGTTTTCGTTCGTGATTGTGTAGTCGGCATCTTTGACCAATGTGGCATTGTTGGCAGCCGAAACAACAACTGAATCTACGTCGATTGTCAGCCCCTTCGCCGGCGTGTCGGTCACGCTATAGGTGGCGTGCGTGGCGTTGCTGGGGTAGTTGGGGATAGTGCCGCTGATCTGGAACTTTACGGTATCGCCGACGCTTGCGGCATCGGTCGAGTCGGCAGCAGCGTTATCGCCGGCGATGACCTTCTTGTCGGGTGCGGTGAGTTCGGACTTCTTGATGTTGGTGCTCACGGCGCGGGCGGAATAGCCCGTGCCGTTGCCTTCGGGGGACGCGTCGACGAGCACGTTTTGGTACATGACCGTCTTGCCGCTTGTGGAGGTTACGGTAACAAGGTAGTAGCCGCTGTCGAGCGTAAGCGTGGCCTGCCCGTTCTCGCCCGCGGTGCCCGTGACGTCCGCCTTGGTGTTCGCAAGTGCAGCGCGGATGGCGTCAGCCGCGGTCTTCGCGGTTTCGCTCTCGTTTTCAATCGCGCGAATCTCCTCGATCGTGTCATACGCTTTGGGCAGCCCGCTTGCCATATCGTATTTCACCTGGTTATCGGTGGCGATGTACGCGTCGGCGATGCGCCAGGCCGACACTGTGTCGCCCGGTTGCAGCTCGGTGATGGTTGCGGTCGTGTCGGGGACGTCGGTTTTGCCGCCGCCCGTGGTCGCCGCCAGCGCGGGGCTCGCCATGCCCAGCACCAGCATGCTGCTCAGCGCCGCTGCGGCGATCTTCGATTTGCACGTGCCCGTGATTTTCATGTTCGGTCCTTTCTTTCTCGCGGGTAGGAGGGTTCGGTTATTGCGTTCAAACCGGATGACCGGTTGGTGCCAGGGGTGTTGCGCGCCGAAGCGCTGGCCGCTAGCTTTTCGCGGCGTGCTTGCCGCGGCGCCAGGCGATTTGTCGCAAGCCCAGCAGAAGCGCGGCGGTGCCGGCTGCATAGGCGCAAAGCCCGCCCGCGCCGCCGGCTTCGGGAAGGCGCGGCAGCGATTCGTTGGTAACGGTGAGGTAGTAGTACGTTTCGCCCTCGTAGGTGAGCGTGTTCAAACCGACCGCCTCGCCTGCGGAATCGGTAACGGAAATGCCGCTTGAGCCCACGGTGAGGGTGTAGGGGATGCGGGAATTTATCACGTATCCCGCGACGACGCGGCTTTCGGTGAGCGTGTAGGTGCCGTTGTCCAGGCTGCCGAAAACGGCGGCAGCGCTCTCCTCGCCGCTTGCGCCGTCTTTGGTGACGGTCGCTCTTTGGGATTCCGCGCTTGTCGCGGTGCCGCCTGCAGGAGTCAGCGTGAAGGTGACGCCCGCAAGCGGGGTCCCGCTCGCGTCCTCTTTCAGCACCATGAACCGAAGCGAACGCGGGTCGGCAAGGCGGCCGGCGGCGCTTTCGGTTGCCATGGCGTTGGTGCTTTTGGCGCTCGATTGCATGAGGTCGGCGCTGTTCGTGGTCCAGCAGAGCGGGGCTCTGGGCCCCCAGACAATCGGGGAGCCGTTCTCGTCGGTGTTTTTGTAGCCTGCGGGTGCCTGCTCTTCAACGGCGCGGTAGGTGCCGTATTGCAGGTCCGTGAAGGCGACCTCGCCGTTGGCGTCGGATGTGGCGGTGACCAGGTTGCCGCTGGAATCGGTGACGTCTTGCCAGACGCCGCTTTCGTCTTGCTTCTGTAGCTTGAAGACGGCGCCGGGCAAGGTGTCGCCCGTCCCCTCGGCCACCTTGGTGAAGACGAGGTCGTAAAGCAGCCCCTTCACCTGCGGCACGGGGAAGTCGACGGTCGAAGCATTGTTGTAGGTGAGGGTCGCCTTCTTGTTGACGTCGCAGATGGCGCCACTTGCGGGCGAAGCGGTGCCGTTAGAGCTGGTCAGTCCTGTGCTTCGGGGGGGGGTCAGCCTCACTTTGTAAACGAGCTCGGCGGCGTTACGGTACCACGTGGTGGTCTCGCTTCCCGAGGTGGAGGACTCGGTTTGGCAGGATGCTTTCACCGTGGGCGTCCACGTGAGCGTCTTCGAGTCGCTATCGTAGTTGGTGGTACCGTCGGCGGCCACGGTCTCGATGTACTCGATGTCATCGCCCATGGTGTCGGTGACCTGATTGAGCGCGGTTTTCACGGCTTCCTGGCGAATGAGGTTCCAAGCGTCTTTGGAGAGGACGACGGCATCCGTTTTTTTGCCCGTCTTCACTTTAACCCCAAAAAGGACATAGTGAGAATCGTCAACCTTGAGGTAGAACGTCACGTTTTCTGCTTGCGACCAGGAAAGTCTGACATTTTGGGCGACTGTGTTTCCCGAAGAGTCGACTACTGTGAATGTGTTGCTGCTTGAATACGTGTCTCCTCCGGCAACCTGAACCTTCTCGTTTCCCGTCATCGATTCGACGACAGTTCCCACTTTTTCGCCATGATAATTGTTTGATGTCGTCGCCTCGTACGTCGCGCTCTCGAAGTAATTCTTCAGCGCGGCTTTGTAGTCGATCGACAGATACACGAGGAACTCGTTTTCGGTGCCGGTGGGCACGACGTTTTTCTGCACGGCTACGTTGCCGTCGGGGGAATGGGTTTTGTTGCTCGTGCCGTTGCCCGTATACCTTTCGTTCACCACCTGCCAGGCGTTTGCGGCGTTTACTGCCAAGGATGAGAGCCCTTGGCTATCGGCGGTCGTCGTCGACGCCATGAGGGATATGTCGTCTGTGGAGGCGTCGCTCGCCGCTGTTTGCAGGGCGATTCCGTCGCTCGCATTCGCAGAGGTTTCGGAGGCGTCGCTTGCCGCTTGCGCTTCAGC
>CAKUIV010000179.1 GCA_934661105.1 uncultured Ellagibacter sp.
CTATCGCCCTAGCGCCGCCTACCCTGCGTCCTTGTCGCACACGAGGCGCCCTTGCGCATACACCTTGCGCACGTTGTCGGGCACGGACAGGTACAGGATGCGCGCGAGCTGGTCGGCGGGTGCGTCGAACACGCCGAAACCGGTAAGGTCGCTATCGGGCCTGTGCACATCGACCACCTGCAAATCGAACGCATACCCAGGCTTGAACGCGCCCACCGGCAGACCGAGCGCCTCGCCGCCGCCCGCCGTCGCGAGCCAGAACGCCTCGACGAGCGACACACGCGTGCCCTCGCCCAAGCCCCCGCGCTCATCAGGGGGAAGCATCGCGTTCACGCCCGTTTCGAGCAGGCGGGAAACCACCACCGCCTGGCGGATGTTCTCGTACATGCTCGGGCTGTAGCCGCCCGAGATATCGGTGCCGAGCCCCACGTGGATCCCCTGCGTGCGGAAACGCTGGATGGGCGCCACCGCGCTCGAGAAGTACGAGTTCGCCATCGGGCAATGCGCGATCGCCACGCCGAGCTCGGCGAACATCTCGCCCTCTTCCTCGGTGAGATACGGGCAGTGCGCCATGATGGAATGCTCGCGTAGAAGCCCGAAGTCGCGCAGCGCGTACGGGTCGGTCTTGCCGAACCGCTCAAGCACCACGTCGTGTTCCCACTGGCCCTCGTTGCAGTGCGTCTGCACGTAGGCGCCCGTCGCATCGGCCAAGTCGCCCAAACCCTTGAGCACCTCGTCAGTGCAGCTGGGGATGAACCGCGGCGTGATGACCGGCCACACGCCCTGCGCGCTCGCCCGCCCTATGCCCTCGACCTCGCGGATGAGGGTAGCGGTGTCGCGAACCGCCTGTTCGGGAGATGCATCGCGGTAGTAATCGGGGTTCGCCTGCGGGTCGTCCATGACCGTCTTGCCCACGAGCGCGCGCTGACCCGCCTCGGCGCAGATGGCCGCGAGCTCGATGCTCGACTCCAAATGCGCACTGCCCAAATACACCGCAGTGGTCGACCCGCGCGCGATTAGCTGGCCGACCAGGTTCGAATACACCTTTCGCGCGAAGTCCAGATCGGAGAACTTCGATTCCAAAGGAAACGTGCGCTCGTCGAGCCAGCGGTAGAGAGGCTCGTCGAGCGCGAGCGCGGCCTGCGGCCACTGGGGAGCGTGCACGTGGATGTCGACGAAGCCGGGAAGGCCGAAACGGCCCTCCCCCAGCTCTTCAAGCGTGCCCGCCTCGCGATGGGCGGCGAGTGCCGCTGGCTGTTCGAGGTCGTCGGAAGCGATGACGCGCTCGATCACCCCTCGCTCATCGACTTCAACCAGGGCGTTTTCCAGATACTCGAAGCCGCCGTACTCCGGCGTGTGGAAAAACGACCCATGAAACGCTTTCGATTGCTCTGCCATAGGTTGCCCTTCCCCAGCCTATTCCACGACGCCCTTGACGGGGTCCTCGACCTGAAGCGTGAGCACGTTGATGAACCCGTGGTCGGTGATGGCGCACGCCGGCAGCGCTGCCAGGCAGATGAACGACAGGAACATGAACGGGATGGGGATGATGCAGCCGCGCTCGGCGCAGGCGGCGTTGAGCGCGTTCTTCTTCGCGGCGAGTTCCTCGCAGGAGAGGTCGGACAGAAGGCCGCAGATGGGGTACTCGACGCATTCGATGACTTCCCCGCCGTCGACGAGGCACTGACCGCCGCCGATCTCGATGAGATGGTTCACGGCGACCGCCATGTCCTCGAAGTTCGTCCCCATGACGATGACGTTGTGGTTGTCGTGGCCCACCGACGACGCGATGGCGCCGCTCGTCATGTGGAACCCGCCCATGAAGGCGCGACCCACGTTGCCGTTGATGCCATAGCGCTCGACCTGCGCGATGTAGAGCACATCCTGGGAAACGTCGCAGGCGACGTAGCCGTCCTTGCATTCGAGCTCGACCTCGCGCGGCTGCGTGATGGGAATCCACGGAAGCGTGTCCATGCAGGTCACCTTCACGCGTTTGGCGCCTTCGGGCGCCGCGATCTTGAAGCTGTCGGGCGTGATGGGGTTCAGAAGGCGCGTGGTGTTGAGCAGGCAGGGGTCGTGGGTGGCCGGCTCGTAATGAACGAGCAGCTCGCCGTGGTCGACAACCTGCTTGCCGCGCGAGAAGACGCTCGTTACCGCGAAGTCGTCGGCGGTGTCGCCTGCGACGATGTTCACGTCGGCGCGCTTGCCCGGGGCCAAAGCGCCGATGTCGGTGAGTTCGAAAGCGCGGGCGGCGTTGATCGTGACCATCTGGATGGCCTTCGCGAAGGGGACGCCGGCGTCAAGGGCGATCTTCAGGTGGTGGTCGAGATGTCCCGTCTGCGCCAGGTCGCAGCAGTGCAAGTCGTCGGTGACGATGCTCATCATCGTGGTGTCGACGTCGTTGTCGACGATGCATTTCAGCTGGTCGGCAAGGGTGCGCGCCGCCGAAGACTCGCGGAGCATGGCATGAATGCCCACACGCGCGCGATCCATGATCTCGTCGGCGGAAAGCGCCTCATGGCAGGTGGAGACACCGGCCGCGGCGCACGTGTTGAGGTCTTTGCCCTTCATGTCGACGAGGTGCCCCTGGGCGGTCACGCCCTTCATGCTCGCCACATCGTCGAGCGATTCCAGAAGGTCGGGATGTCCGGCCAGAATATAGGGTCCTACGCATTCGGAGATGCCTACCGCGTCGGGGCGTTTCAGCGCCTCGCGGATGATCTCGGGGTTGAACGTGCCGCCGCTCGTTTCGAGCGCGGGCGAGAAGGGAACATGCGACGGCACGACGAAGTAGAGGTTCAAGTCGGTGACTTCGTTCTCGGCGATGACCGCCTCGATGCCCTGAAGACCCGAAACCACGCCGACTTCGTGCAGGTCGGTCATGATGGAGGTGGTGCCGTGCTTAAGCACCGCCTCGGCGAAGGGGCGGATGGCCAAATCCGAGCTTTCCGGATGGATGTGCCCGTCGATGAACCCGGGCGTGATGTAGGCGCCCTCGGCATCGACCACGCGCGTTCCCTCGCCGATGCAGTAGTCGACGTCGCCCACCGCCGCGATCGTCTGGCCGCTTATGGCCACGCCGCCGTCGTAGATCTCGCCCGTGTAAACGTTGACGATGCGGCCGCCCGTGATAACCGTATCGGCCGGCTTGTTTCCGCCCGCCACCGCAAG
>CAKUIV010000180.1 GCA_934661105.1 uncultured Ellagibacter sp.
CCACGATTTCGTACGGCGGCACCACAAGCAGGGTGAACGCGAAGAACGCGCACACGATGAGCGCGTAGATGATGCGAGCGCCCCACTTCACGCGAGGACGATCGCTTGCAGGGGCCTTGCCCGAGCGACGCCCCTTGCGCGGTTCCGCCTGCGCGCCCGCAACCTGTGCGCGTTCGGCCTTCGAAAGCACGGGCTCTCCCGAGGCGTCGAGGCGATGGACGTCGGGTTCGACCTCTTTCCCCGCGTTTTCATCGATATTGAGAAGCTGGAAGAGCTTCTTCCTCGTGCGGCGCAGCGCGACGCCCGCAACCGCGGAAAGCGCGACGGCGATTCCCGCAAACGCCTGGATGGCATACGTCATGACCGACGGGTCGACGTACGCATAGGCAGGCGTTGCCCAAGCAAGGGACAGCACGCCCGCAACGAGCATCACGGACAGCGCATCGTAAACCCGGCAGATCGTTTCCTTACGCCTCATGGAGCCCCTCCTTTCGTGCGTGGGATCCTCGTCGAGCCGCATGTATTCCTCGATTCGCATAGGTCTCGTCGTCGACGGCGTCCACATCGGCTGCCTTCCGCTCGTCAGCGGCGAAAGCCTGCGCATCGCCCGCGGCAGCCGGCGCGGGCGCGCCCGCCTTCTTCGCTTCTTGCAGCTCGATCATGCGGTCGAGCAGGTACTTTCCTGCAATTTCCCCGCCATGCCCCACATTGAAGATGAACGAGTCGAGCACACGCTCGATGCGCTCCTTCCACGCGTAGCGCTCGGCGAGCATCTTCTCGACCGCATCGCCGAACGTCGATGCGTTCGCAGGGTCGATCGAGACGCCGACCTCACGGCGCAGCGAGATATCGGTCGGTTCAATGCCGAGCTCGGACCAATCGGGATTGCCCACCTTCATCGGCGTGTCGATGAAGATCGCGGGCTTGAGCGTCGAGAAGCAGAACTCGCAGAAAACCGACGACCAGTCGGTCACGAGGATGTCCGACGTGAAGATGGTCTCGTTCGAGCTGAAGTCGCGCTCGAAGTACAGCTCGTCTTCAGGCACGTTCTCGTAGCGCGCCAAAAGCGCGCTCCAACGCGCAGCGTAACGTTTCGTGTACTCAGGATGAGGACGCACGATGACGCGATATCCGCGGCCGAGCACGCTTTCGAGCATGTCGTCGATGCAGGTGTCGAGGATATTGCCCTCCTGCCACGAAGGCGCGATGAGCACGACGTCGCGCTGCCCCGGAACGCGTGGGCGCGACCCCGGGCCCGCCTGGTACGCCGCGATCTCGCGATCGAGCAGGTCGTAACCGCATTCCACAAGGTTCTTAGGAGCGGTACCGTACAGTTCCTCGGCACGACGCAGCTCGCGCACCTGATGAGGACCGGCGGCGAGCACCGTGTCGTAATGGTCGTAGGCGCCCTTCTGCGGCGTCAGATGCGTGGACGTCATGTGGTGGAACATGAACACGTATTCGATGTCCTTGCGCACGTACGAGCGCTTGATGTAGTAGTTCTCCAGATCCTCGAGCGTCGAAACCACCATGTCGGCGTCCATCTTCATCATGAGCGTGATGATCTTGCGCTGACCGATGTAATAGGGCCTGATGCGCGGCTCCTTTTCGGCGATTCCGAAGATCTGATCGTTCGGATCGTTCGTGACGTAATGAATGCGCACGTCCGAATGCGCGAGCAGCCATTCGATGGCTCCCTGGAAATACTTGTAAAAGCCGCTGCCTTCGGAGTAGAAGACGATGTGCTTGTTCACGACTTTGAAGAAACGCTTGTAGTCGGCCTTCTCGCGCTTCGCGAGCGGGTCGCGCTTGTACCACTTCTTCTTCGGTCCCGAGAACGACTCGAGCGCCTCGAGCTCTTCGCGGCTTGCCTGCAAATCGGCGTAGTCGATGTACTTCGCCGGCTTGATGATCACGTTCGCAAGCGCCTGAATGGCGATGGACGTCAGGTTCGAGCACACCCAATAAAAGCCCATACCGCACGCGACGAACACGCCGAGGATGAACGAGAGACCGATCGAAAGGCCGTTGGTCATGTTCTTCTCCGCAGTCGACTGCTCGCGCTGAAGCGGGTTGATGCGGTTCTGCGCGAAACCCATGACGATAGCGGAAAGGCCGGCGAACAGCGGCATGAGCCATGCGGCGCCACCGTCCTCGAAGGGAACCTCGCCCAAGAACTGCGTTCCGGGAGCCCCGCCGTCGGTGATGCCGTGGATGACATCGACGAGCCCGAACAGGATGACGATTTGGACGATAAGCGGAATCAGGGACAGCATCGGGTGGTAGTGCTGTTCCTTGTACAGCTTGTTCTGCTCCTCGCCGATGGTCTCGCGGTCGCCGTAGTATTTCACCTTCAAGCGATTGAGCGCCGGCATGAGCTGCACCATGACGATGCTGTTCTTCTGGCACCACAGCGACATGGGCAAAAGGATGATCTTGATGATGATGGTGAACAGCAAGATCGCGATCCACCAGTTGCCCGTTAAGTCGTAACAGGGCTGGACGATAAGGGAAAGCAGCCACGCAAGGGCTTCCATAAAACCGATTCCTTTCAGTCGCTCATCGAGCGAATAGGCGTTCTGACGCAAGATTTTCAAGTTTACTACTTCTTGATGCGCCAAACGACGCAAAGGACCCGCGAATCAGGCGATGGCGAAGACCCGCCCGCAATGTTTCTATCCCGTTAACAAAGCATGTCCTGCGTATTTCGCGAACGTATAATAACGGCGTTTTCAGTTTCAACAAGTCTCCTAGGAGGTTACATGAGCTACGTCCAGAACATCATCGAGCAGGTGAAGGCGAAGGACCCGGACCAGCCGGAGTTCATCCAGGCCGTCACCGAGGTCATGACATCGCTCGAGCCCGTCATCGAGGCGCATCCCGAGTACGAGAAGGCGAAGATCCTCGAGCGCATCGTCGAGCCGGAGCGCATCATCCAGTTCCGCGTGCCGTGGGTCGACGACAACGGCGAGGTGCAGGTCAACCGCGGTTTCCGCGTCGAGTACAACTCCGCCATCGGCCCCTACAAGGGCGGCCTTCGCTTCAATCCCACCGTTTATTTGGGCATGCTCAAGTTCCTCGGCTTCGAACAAATCTTCAAGAACGCGCTGACCACGCTGCCGATGGG
>CAKUIV010000181.1 GCA_934661105.1 uncultured Ellagibacter sp.
CTACAGGTCCTACCGCGACGAGGCGGAGCTGTCCATGCAGGCGACGCCGATGAGGGAGTTCGAGCGCTCCCTCATCGAGTGTCCCGACGGGCAGAGCTTCCTGCCGGTGGCCGCGGTGTACGGCCCCAATGCCGGTGGCAAGTCCAACCTGCTCGAGGCCCTCGACTACGTGCGCTCGGCGGTGGCCAGGCCGGTCTGGCTGCTGTCCGCCCGTGCCGACGCACCCGAGGGGGAGCGCCCCTCGATGGCCCGCTGCTCGGCGTTCGAGTTCGACGACGTGTCGGCCGCCGAGCCCACCGAGTTCGAGCTCTACTACCGCGCGGGTGAGCACGAGTACCGCTACATCCTCTCCGTGCACGCCGACGAGATCGTGTCCGAGGGACTGTGGCGGCGCAAGCTGGGCGCATCGCGCACGGCGACGCTGTTTGAGCGCGAGGGCGCAGAGGTCGAGCTCGGCCCCACGCTGCGCAAGTTCGCGACGGCCGCGACGTTCAACCCGAGCCTGCCGTACCTGTCGTTCCTCTGCATCAACTTCGACGCGCCGGTGGTCAAGGAGGCTGCCAGCTGGTTCCTCGGCGGGGTGTTCCTGAACTACAACAGCTCTTATCTGGAGCGAGCGCTCGAGCAGATGCTCGACGAGGCGGACTCGCCCGAGGTCACGCGCTTCCTGCGCGCCGTGGACGTGCGCATCGACGGCTTCAGGGTGGAGAAGGCCCCCGAGGGGCGCGGCCAGCGCGTCTTCGTGAAACATGAAGTGGACGGTAAAGGCTACGAGCTGCGGCTGTCCGAGGAGTCGGCCGGCACTCAGAAGCTCATGGGGCTGGCGGCGTTTTTGCTGGCAGCGCTCGAGCGCGGCGGCACCGTGGTGGTTGACGAGCTGGACGCCAAGCTGCACCCGAAGCTTTTGCGCTACGTGATCCTGCTGTTCAAGGACCCCGAGGTCAACAAGCACGGCGCGCAGCTCATCTTCTCGTCGCAGGACGTGTCCACCATGCGAAACGACGTGTTCCGCCGCGACGAGATATGGTTCGCGGCGCGCGGCGAGGGGGAGGCCAGCCAGCTGTGGTCGCTCGCCGACATCCACGAGGCCAACGGCAACTTGGTTAGCAAGAACGCGGCTTTCGACAAGCAGTACCTGTCGGGCCGTTACGGCGCCGACCCGTACCTCACCCGCATCGAGGAGTGGGACTAGCATGGCGGCGAAGAAGGCGAGGGGCTGGCGCAGCGGCAGGCGCGAGGGCCGCTCTCGCATGGTCCAGATGACGCGCCATCTCGTGGTGAGCGAGGGCAAGGAGACCGAGCCTCGCTACTTCGAGGGCGTGCGCGCGGCGCTGGGTGCGGCGAACGGCCGCAAGGTCGCCATCGTCGTCAAGGGAACCGGTAAGCATACGCTCGACCTGCTCGACTTCGCCGTCGAGCACTGCCGCTACGCGCCAGAGACGTTCGACCACGTGTGGCTCGTGTTCGACAAGGACGACTTCCCGGCGGCCGACTTCGACGCGATGGAACGCAAGTGCGCCGAGCTCTCCGACGGGTCGAGGACGTTCCATGCGCTGTGGTCGAACCCCTGCTTCGAGCTGTGGCCGCTCCTGCACCTGCGCTACACGACCGCGCCCATGACGGCCGCCGAGTGCCAGCGCGCCCTCGCGCAGGCGATGTCGAAGGACCTGGGCGTCGAGTATCGCAAGAACCTCGGCGGGCTGTTCGGCATGGTGGATGGCCAACGGGCCGAGGCGTTGCATCGCGTGCAGCGTCTGGAGGCGCACCATGGGGAGCTGGGTAACGCCAAGCCGTCTGTGCGGAACCCCGCGACCAAGGTAGGCGAGATATTCGACGTGATAGGGCCGTATTTGGCTGGGTAGCCCGCATCTTTCCGGCGTGGTTATCGTCCGTTTCGGCTTTGCGCTGTCTCGGGTCTTCATCAAAGAACATAGAGCAAGTTGTCCAATGCGAGAAAGAAGGCGATTATGGCAGATATGGATTCAGCGTTTACTAAATTCGGCGATTCTATAAAGCTCAGCAAAGCAAAGCGGTCAGAGCTATGCTTGAGCCGCGATGCCATCAGGGAAACCGTCAGGAGCAGCTTCTCCGATTCCGATCGGAGCGTGAAGTTTTGCATGCAAGGTTCGGTTGCGATGTCGACTACGGTCAATCCGATAGACGAAGACGATTATGACCTCGATGACGGCGCTTACCTATGCGATTACGAGGACGCAGACGAGGGAGAATGGCCTAGCACCTCGGCTGCACACAAATGGGTCAAGGATGCAGTGGAGGGTCAGACTAGCGCCAGCCCGAAGGATAAGAACACATGCGTTCGTATCCCATACAAACATGGCTACCACATCGACATGCCGATTTACATCATGAAAGACGGCACGGCTCATCTTGCCCACAAATCGCAAGGTTGGATTAAAAGCGACGCTAAGGAATTCAGAAACTGGTTCAGCGACAAGTGCAAGCCGAACGATGGGCAGCTACGGCGTGTCGTGAGGTACTTGAAGCGTTGGAAGGATTGCTGCGGCGTCGAGCTTAAGGGCATCGAGCTGACCATCCTGGCCGCCTCCAACTTCAACGAGGCAAAGGGGCGCGATGACGATTCGTTGCGCTATACGGTCGAGGATATCATCGAATCGCTCGATGGGTCTTTTGGGTGCAAGAAGCCAGTCGAGCCTTTTGAGGATCTCTTCGAGGGTTTCTCGCAGACGAAGAAAGACAGCGTTATGAAGGCGCTTCGGAAGCTGTCGTCAAATTTGGCCTTCGCGCACGAAACCTCCAGCGAGGAAGAGGCTTCCGACAGGCTGAGGGAGTCCTTCGGCGATTCGTTCCCCCATGTGAAAGACTCGGCCGTTTCGCAGTACGTCAAAACAGCCGCTCCAGCCGTGTTGAAAAGAGATGGTCGTTCTGGATAAGCGGAAGCTACTGGCAACTCTGCGCGAACGCGGCTTTGATGCCTTGATCGAAGACAATGAGCTGAAGCTGCCGTGCACTCTGGCGAACGGCGAGACGGTTGAGCTCAAACTGGGTTTGTCGTCTGAATCTCGGTATCATCTGCCAGAATTAAGCTTTGACGTTACCAAGCATCCTGTCCTCTCGGGTCTGCCG
>CAKUIV010000182.1 GCA_934661105.1 uncultured Ellagibacter sp.
GCGTACATGAGCATGAGGAAGCCCGTGGTGAGCGAAACGCGCAGGCCTTTCAGGATGTCCGGCAGGATGTAGGGCATGATGACCTTCGTGATCATGGTGAAGTTGCTCACCTTGAGCACGCGGGTGTTGTCGATGATCGCAGGCGGCAGCGACCCCACGCGCAGGATCATGTTCAAAAACTGCGGCCAGAACACGCCGAGTAGGATGACCATGACGGCAGCCAGGCGGTAGTTCGGCATGAGGATGACGAGGAACGGCGTGAACACAACCGACGGGATGGGCGCGAACACGTTCGCTATCGGGTAGAACATGGCGCGCAAACGCGGGATCCAGCCGCAGATGACACCGCAGATAACACCGAACAGCGTGCCGAAGAAGAAGCCCGAAAGCAGAAGCTCGAGCGAGGACACGACGCTCGCGGCCAGCTCGCCGCCATGTTCGACGAACACGTTGAACACGTTTTCAGGCGACGGCAGAAGCACGTTGTGGGCGATGCCCAAGACGGGCCCGAAAATCTCCCAGAGAAGCAGCAGCGTCCACACGAGCAGGGTGATGTCGGTCGATCCCTGCGGGAAAGGGTCCTTCTTCCGGCCGGCGAAGAGCGCCGCGAGGTAGAGCACCTCCACGATGCCGATGGCCACGTAGAACGCGAATGGGTCGGCGACGTTGCGCCGCGCGTGAGGCGCAAGCGCGATAACGGCCACAAGGGCAACCATCAGGATGTGCGCCAAGACGACGCGGATTTTCAGCGCGCGCTTCACAGCGTCTCACCTCCATCGAACACCTGCTCGCGATCAGCCTGGTCGAGCTTGGTTTCTTCAGCCTGATAGAACAGGTCGAGCAGGCGGGCGTGCATCTTTTTGTACTGGTCGGTTTCGAAGTACGTTTCCGGCACGCGTGGACGCGGCGCGGAAACCGCGAACTCGTCGCGGAAGACGCCGCCGCTCATGAACACGACGCGATCGGCCAGAAGCAGCGCTTCCTCGACGTCATGCGTGACGAACACGGCGGTCTTCTTTTTCTCGCCCGACACCCAAAGGTCTTCCATGAGCATTTGAAGCTCGCGGCGCGTCTTGATGTCGAGCGCACCGAACGGCTCGTCGAAAAGCAGCACTTCGGTGTCCATCGCCAATGCGCGCGCGATGGCGACGCGCTGGCGCATACCGCCGGAAAGCTGGTAGGGGTACAGATCGGCGGCCTTCGCCATGGACACCTTGGCCAGGTATTCGTCGGCAATGCTCGATATGTCGTGTTTGGAAAGCCCGCGCGAAAGCTCGATCGACGCCTGATTGATGCCGAACTCGACGTTCTTCTTCACCGTCATCCACGGGAAGAGCGAGTAGTTCTGGAACACCACCGAGCGGTCGAGCCCCGGGCCGTCGATGGGCGCGCCATTCGACTCGATTTCCCCGAACAGCGGCTTTTGCAAACCGGCAAGAATGCGCAACGTCGTCGATTTGCCGCACCCCGAATGCCCGACGAGGCAGAGGAACTCACCGTCAGCGACTTCGAGGTCGAGATGCTTGAGAACCAAGTCTTCATCCTTCACATCGTCTTCGACAAGACGATGATGCTGCCTCGCTTTGACGAAGTCGTCATTGTAAGCGAAGCATACGTCTTTCAATGAGAGACTGCCCACCGGCACCTTCCTTTCCTGCGCGACTGGGACGCAAGCGCGCAAACGGCGGCCCCGTATCAGAGCCGCCGCATTCGGTTTAACAAGCTTAACGAAGAACAGAGCGCTTACGCGTTGTACTTGCTGAAGTCCTCCGCAAGCTTCTTGTACGTGGCGTTGTCAGGTTCGCGTTCGCACAGGGTGTCGAGCGCCTTCTTGTACACCGCGGACGTGGCGTACTCGCTCATGTCGTAGTCGCTCTTCTCGATCTCGCCGATGTTCTGCATGGCCTTGTAGAACTTCACGACTTCGTTGGTGTGCGGGTCGGGCGAGAGGTCCATGATGTTGCGGTAGTCGGCGGTGCCGTACATGGCGGCCTCGACGTAGTCCGCGCTTTGAGCCGAGTAGTCGACGAGGCGCTTGATGACGTCTTCCTTGTTGTTGAGATAGTAGTCGTAGCCGCGGATGAGCGCCGTCTCGAAGTCGACGAGCGAGAGGAACTTGTTATGATAGGCGTCCTCGGAGCAGTTCTGACGGCAGCACGGGTAGTCGCCGGTGATGTCCGCCGGGATAGCGGCAACCTTGATGTCGTCCATGGTGGTGGAGTAGGTGTAGCCCATCGCGTTGTTCGCGATGAAAAGGTCGTTCTGACCCGAGCGCAGGCCCTCAAGAGCGGTCGTCGCGTTGTCAACGTATTCGAAAACGACGTCCTTGCCCAGCTCGAGGCCGTTTTCCTGCAGGAAGTTCTTCAGGTAGATCTGACCGGATTCCTCGCGAGAGCAGGCGATGTTCAAGCCCTTGAAGTCCTCGGCCTTCTTGAGCTCCTTGGTGAAGCTCGTCGACGAGACGATCTCGGAACCGTTGAGGATGGTACCGCCGAACACGTAGACCTCCGTGCCCTGGGAAACATACGAGCATGCGGGGACGATGCCGAACAGGTCGATGTCGAGCTTGTTCACCGACATGGAAGCCATAGCATCGGCAAGGGCAACGGTCTGGAACTCGACGTCGCAGCCCTCCTCCTCGAAGTAACCGAGCTGGTTTGCGAGAATGGCCGGCGCGATCTTGATGAGCTTGCCGGTAACTGCGCAAACGAGGTGCTCGCCTTTACCCTTGGTCATGAATTCCTCTTCGCCGGACTTGGCGTCGGAGGCGGAGTCGTCCTTCTTGTCGGAAGAGCCGCTGTTCGACGAGCAGCCAGCGAGCGCGCCCGCGGCGAGAGCGCCCATCGTGGTTGCACCGGCAACCTTCACGAAATTTCGACGAGTAAGATCAGCCATTCGAAAAAATCCCTTCTTTCAGATTCCCTTTACAGGGGAGATTCCAATAGAACATCGCAGTAATTACTTGCACTCGACAAATAGTATCGGTTTTCAAACTTTCAAGCAATCGAAAATACCCTGAAATTTGGATATTTAAGGAACTGAA
>CAKUIV010000183.1 GCA_934661105.1 uncultured Ellagibacter sp.
TTCACCGATCAGTGGGGGGCGCTTATCGTGGGCACGAACCTGGGCGGGCTCGGAACGCTCATCGCCTCGATGGCGAGTCTCATCACCTTCAAGGCGGTGTCGATCGGGCGTACGGGCGTGCGGGGGCGATATTTGAAGGCGTTCACGCTTGCAAACGTCGCTTTCCTCGCGTGCCTGCTCGTCGTCGCCGCGTTCGTGGGGGTGTAGAATGCGGGGCAAGCTTCCGTTTCACGGAACGAGAGGGGATTCGCTTTGCATACGAGGTTTGCCGCGAGGGCCGCTGCGGTCTTCGCGCTTGCGGTGGCCGTGGCGGCCGCCTGCGTTCTCGGCGCGTGCCAGCAGCAGGGTGCCGAAGACGACGCGTCGGGCGACGCCGACCTTCCGGAGCTGAGGATCGGCGTGGACACGCTCAAACCGTTCCTCTTCATCGATGAGAACGGCGACTACGCGGGGATCGACGCTGAAATCGCGGAAGAGGCCTGCCGAAGGGCCGGGTACCGCCCGGTCTTCGTCGAGGTCGGCTGGAGCAATCGGGCCGAGCGCTTGAACACGGGCGACATCGATTGCATCTGGAATGCCTTCGTCAAGAACGGGCGGGAAGACGCCTATCGCTGGACAGACTCGTACATGCAGAGCAACCTGCGGGCCATCGTGGACGCGAAAGCGCCCGATCACGACCTTCAAACCCTGAAAGGCCACGGCGGCATGGCGGTGAGGGCCGGCTCGAAGATGGAGGGCGTCCTTATGGCCGATGTCGATCTTCCGTCGCTCCAGATCTATTCGTGCGGTACCTTCGAAATGGCCGAAACCGCGTTCGTCAAGGGATACGCGGGCGCGCTCGGCGGGCACGAGGTCGTTCTCCGACAGGTCATGAACGACCACCCCGGACTCTACCGCTTTCTCGACGGCACCATCATGACGGCCGACTTGGCCGTCGCGTTCGGCAAGGAAGACGACTCCGACCGCTGCGACAAGCTTTCCGCCGCGATCGACGACATGAAGGCCGATGGCACAATCGACGCCATCGTCAGCCGATACGACTCGGACTCGACCGACAACGGGGAGGCGACCGAGCATGCCGAAGGCTAAAGGGACCTCTTCGCTCAAGCGGCTCCATTGGGTTCTCGGCGCCTTTCTCGCCGTGAGCGTGGTCGTCCTCGTGGGCATCGGGTTCTCCATCCAGTATCGCGACCTCGCCGAAACCTACACGCTCGCCGACGAGACCGCCTCGTTCATGAAGGCCGAGTGCCAGAAATACGACGACTACGTCAGGGGAAACTCCGCCAGCTCTCTGCAGAACCTGCTCGACAGCGCGGAGGGCCTGGGCAAGTTCATCGCTTTTGACGACCTCACCGACTCCGACTTCCTCGACGATTTCATCCGCTCCGAGCACATCGGCGGCGTCATCGTCTTCGACGGGAGCCTCACACCCGTCGCCCAAGCCGACATGGACGGACAGGACTCTGCCGCGCTTTGGAGCGGGGTCGTTTCCGAAGCGAGCCTCTCGGACATCCTCGAGCATCCCCAGAAAACCTACGTCGACGGCGAAACGATAAACGGAACTCCCTACAACATGGCCATCACCGCTGCTTCCGACGGAACGCACCTGGTCATGTGCTATTCCTCGACGGAAAAGCCCGCGACCGACCCCTACGAGCTGACCATCGCGAGCATCCTTAAGAACAACAGCTTCTACAAGGACCCGACGCTCGTGATCGCTAAAGACGGCCAGATCCTTTCCACCAACGACCCCGCTATCGAGGAGCTCGGTGCAACGCGGTGCGAAGAGGTCGCGGCGGGGGTGCAGTGGAAAAGCGACGAGCTCACCGAATTCAGATATCAGGACACTACCTATTACGGCCTGCATCGGGTTTACGGCATCTACGACATCTACGCCGTGTACGCGTCGGGCAACGTGTTCACGCATCGGACGGCGTACGTTTCCTTCGCGTTCATGCTCTACCTCGCTATCGGCATCGTCATCCTCGCGTTCCAGCGCCGCTCGGATCGGACGAGCATCAACAAGATGGAAAAGCAGCTGCGTATCATCAACGCGATCAGCACGGTGTACGACTCGACGTTCCTGCTTCACACGGACAGCATGGAGCTGGAGCCGATTCGCCCGTCGACGCGGCTCGGCGCGCTGTTCGAGAAGCATCCCGAACCCTACGATTTCCTGCTGGCGGTGTGCGATGCCGAGGTCGCGGAGGGGTGCCGCGCACAGGTGCTGCACTTCCTCGATTTGGACACGGTCGTCGAGCGCTTGCGGGACAAGCCGTTCCTCGGGTACGAGGTGGAAGACCGCCTTGGGGCGTGGTACTCCCTTTCGCTCATTCCCCAGAAGCGCGCCGCCGATGGCGCTGTCCTGGCGCTTTTGGTCACGACAAGGAACATCTCGTCGACGAAGCAGGCCGAGGAGCTGTCGTTCAGGGATAAGCTGACGGGGTTGCTCAACCGCAACTACATGGAATCGAAAGGTGACGACCTTGTTCGTGCAGACGAGCTTCCCGTAAGCCTGATCATGGCGGACTGCAACTACCTCAAGCGCACGAACGATTCTTTGGGGCACGGGTACGGCGACCTTTTGCTGCAACGCGTCGCCAACTCCCTGACGGATGCCCTGCCGCAAGGTTGCATCGCCATGCGCATCGGTGGAGACGAGTTCTTGGCCGTTTGCTCGAGGTGCGGAAACGACGAGGCACGCCGGATCGTCGACGACGTCAAGCGGAAGCTGGCCGACCGCAGCGACGGCACGCTTCCGCTGAGCGCGGCTTTCGGCGTGTGCACGATCGAGGGCGAGGGCATGTCGTTCGACCAGGCGTTCGAGATCGCCGACAAGGAGATGTATCGGGATAAAAGAGCAAGCCGGGCGCAGCGCTGATCGCTGTGGGCGTCCTTGGGCTTGCAGCCCGCGGGTGCCCGCGGAGGTTCGCGATCGGGGCTTTTCGGCTACTTGTCCTTGTTCGAGACGAGTAGCAGGATGCCGCCGACCAGGTTCACGAAGATGAGCGTGCAGACGCCGAAC
>CAKUIV010000184.1 GCA_934661105.1 uncultured Ellagibacter sp.
AAGCGTTTTCCAAAGATATCTCGATGGAAAGCAGCTATATCGTAAGTGAAGTGGAAAGTCCCGATTGCACTACTACGGTCACCCATACACACAATGGCGTCGAAATGAAAGTAGACGGCAAGAAGGTCGAAGGCGTATACGGTGGCGATACGCTGCTGTATAGAAATACATTCGCCAACAACCCTGCGGGCGGCAACGGCACGCTGTCCATCAGCAAGATGGTTGACGGTACGGGGACGCCGAGTGCCGACACGTTGTTCGAATTCACGGTAACGAAGGGCGGGATTGCGGCTTCTGGCAGCTACAGCGTGGGCGGCGATGCGGTGCAACCTATCCCCGCCGACGGAAAGATCAAGCTTGCGGCCGGTCAAAGCGCGCTGCTCACCGGGCTTTCCGCAGGTGAATACACGATTGAGGAAACCGCGCCTTCGCAGGGCACCTACCAATCGACATCGTTCTCTGTGAACGGCGGCGAGACGCAGACGGGTCTTGTTGCAACGGTGAGCGTTGTCGACACCTCGGGCGCTACTTCGGGTGGATGGGCTACCGGCGAAAACGGTATGGTGAAGCAGGATTCCGACGGCTACTTCACTTATACGTTGACGTCCGACCAAATCGACGCTGATGGGAACATCACCGTCGACTGCGACCCGTTGGCCGAGTACATGGAAGCTGTTATGCGGGACAACCAGAATTGGTCGTCCTGCAACTTCAAGGTGAAGTTCGTCAACGAGACGGGCGCGCCTATCCAGTATCAGGACTATGAGTTCGACACAGTGAATTGGATTCGCACGGGCGACACGTACACGCCATCGGACACGCCGGGCATGCTGCGCATGCTGAACACGAACGAGGGTGCAAGCAGCACCTCCGCCGGCTATGGCTGGGGTGAAGTCTGGCAGCGGATGTATTCCATGCTGACAGGGCAGACTGAAACCGCTGGCTCTCTTGACGTTACCGGCTTCGATGGCAACGGCGTGCGCATCGCCATAGCGCCGCTTCGCTGCATCAACCCGGCGATCGTGTCGTACTTCAACAGCAACCCCGGCGTGGGCACGCTGACGGGTAACTCCACGACTGATAGCGCGCAAAAGATCACGTTGCAGCAGATGAACGCATTCCCCGAGCTTATCAAGCAGGCATTCACCTTCAAGAATTGGAAGGGCGAGGAGATCAGCCTTCAGGCCGATGATAGCCGTACCTATGCCGACTTCATCTGCTCGTTCTATGGCGTGGATTCGCTGGACGGATTGACGATTGCGCAGAAATACAACGTGCTGGGCACGGGGTACAAGGGCTCGCCCGACATGCTGTATGAAGGGCAGAGCCATATTACGACCTACTACTCTAATCTGGCTGGTACGATATCCAACTGGTGCATCCCCTATGCTGCCCTCAACAACGACACGCTCGACTACTTCAAGACCTGGGGTTTCAGCAATAGGCGCGTCGAGGCTGGCAAGAAGCTCGTAAGCGGCGGCCAGGAATTCAGCGCGGAAGATGCGGCAACCTACGCCTATCAGCCGGACTACTTCCTACTGGAATCCGACCCCGAGATCCTCAAGATGGCGTACGAGTACCTCTATGATCGTTGCATTCGCTTCTCTCTTGACAGCAATGATCGTCCAGTGTCCGCGGCTGTCGATAATAGCGCCACATCGGATGTTGGCGTCGGCGGCATCAAGGACTACCTCGATAAGACGGAAGCGGCGAACGCCAACGTGCTCGCCGCGATGAACAATGGCGAGAAGGTCGCCGACGGCGAGAGCATCGCGCTTGACAACATCAAGGGATACATTGAGGTCCCCAACGCATGGAACCAGTTCCGTTACTACGATTTCGGCTTCAAGCTGACGTTCAAGGCGGAGGCCTCGCAGCCGACTGGGGCTTCTGTTGCGTTCACCAACACGTACGCGAACGGGGAGGTTCCCACTCCTCCGACCCCGAGTAAGGAAACCGGTAGCCTTTCGATTTCCAAGACGGTCACGGGCGATGCGGGCGACAAGACAGCGTCGTTCCCCTTCACCGTGACTTTGGGAGACACTTCGATCAACGGCACGTACGGTGGGATGACCTTCGTCAACGGCGTTGCGACGTTCACGCTTGCGCACGGCGAAACCGTTACGGCGACCGGCTTGCCTGCGGGTACCCGCTACGCGGTGAGCGAGGGCGGCAACGATGGCTACGCCGTGACGGCGACGGGCGCGAGCGGAACCGTCCGCAGTGGCGAAACGATGGTCGCGGCTTTCACGAACTGCAAGAACGCCGAGCCGCCGGCGCCGGACGACCCTAAGCCGACGCCCGACCCTGCGCCGACCCCGGATCCTGCGCCGACGCCCGACCCTGATCCTGCTCCCGAGCCCGCGCCGGAGCCGAGCGACCCGTCGCCCGAGCCTGATTCGGAAGAGCCGGCAGACGAAACGGACCAGGTTGATACGCTGTCCCAGACGGGAGACAGAACTAACATCGGCCTTTTGGTCGCCGCGATGATGGGGTCGGCTGCGGTGCTTGCGTGCATTCTCGTATGCGCGAGGATGCGCCGTTCCAGAGCGAACCATATAGGTAGGTAGCTAAACGAATGTCACTCGTGACAAACGAATGAGGTCGATGAAAGAGCGGGCGAGGTTATCTCGCTCGCTCTTTTTGCTGCGGTGTCGCGGGTCCTCGAGGGACAGATCGCGACGGTTTTGCTTCTTGCATTGGCGCATGGCTTTCGGAAGCAGATCGCTTCGAGTGCCAGGTAGGTTAGAATGCTATCCGGAATGGATGCGCGCAAAGGAATCGAACAGCTCCCTTTTCTTGAGCGCATGGGGGGGAGCACCGAGCGAAAAGAGGCGGCATGATGAAAGCTGCGGATGAAAACGCCGTCGAGGACGAGAGCATGCCTGACGCGCATTCGTTGGAGGGGGCTTCCGGCTCGCATTCGAAGCGCTCGGCTGGCGCGAAGCCTCGCCGCGCGCGTCGGTGGCCTCGCAGGCTCGTGGTAGCGCTCGTTGCCGTGGTGGCGGC
>CAKUIV010000185.1 GCA_934661105.1 uncultured Ellagibacter sp.
GCTCACAGTTACTCCTTAACGTGTCCGCGCTACTTCTTGCGACGACGGATGATGAGACGGCTCGAAGCCTTCTTCGGATTGCGGGTGCGATGGCCCTTGCAGGGGATGCCCCACGGGGTAACCGAATTGCGACCCGAAGACTTGTTCTTGCCTTCGCCACCGCCGTGCGGATGGTCGACCGGGTTCATAACGGTGCCGCGGACGGTCGGGCGGATGCCCTTCCAACGGTTGCGGCCGGCCTTGCCGATGCGGATGTTGGCATGCTCGGCGTTGCCGACTTCGCCAATCGTTGCGCGGCAGGTCAGAAGCACGCGACGCATTTCGGAGGACGGCATACGCAGGATGGCGTACTTGCCTTCCTTGCCCATGAGCTGGATGCTCGTGCCGGCGGAACGCGCAAGCGCTGCGCCCTTGCCCGGCTGAAGCTCGACAGCGTGGATGAGCGTACCAACGGGGATGTTGGCGAGCGGAAGCGCGTTGCCCGGCTTGATGTCGGCTTCGGGACCGGAAACGACCATGTCGCCGACCTTCAGGCCCTTCGGGTGAAGGATGTAGCGCTTCTCGCCGTCGACGTAGTGCAGAAGAGCAATACGTGCGGAGCGGTTCGGATCGTACTCGACCGTTGCAACCTTGGCGGGCACGCCGTCCTTGTTGCGCTTGAAGTCGATGATGCGGTAACGGCGTTTGTTGCCGCCGCCCTGATGGCGGACGGTGATGCGACCGTTGTTGTTGCGACCGGCCTTCTTAGGAAGGGGCGCAAGCAGCGACTTCTCCGGCTTCGAGGTGGTGATCTCCGCGAAATCCGAGACCGTTTGGAAACGGCGGCCAGGGCTTGTCGGCTTGTACTGTTTGACTCCCATGACTCTCTCTTTCTTGCTGGGTTTTTGCTCGCACGCCTCTCCGTACACCAAAAACCCTCTTACCTTACGTGGCGAACCGATTGCCGTGGATATCGATGGAGGCTCGATATCATGACGCCGGTCTAACCACGCGCCCGGGTGTATCCATAACACCGTAGACGCAACCGAAGATTATACATACATTTCCTGGTGTCGGCAAGCCTCTTCTTTCGTAGCGACCTGGGAACACAAGGTTCCCACAACTTTAGTCGGCTGGGGCGCCGAATCGGAATCGCGACGACCGGCGAGCGGCATCCGCCCCTCCCCCCCCGCTTCCGCCTTGTTTGAGTTATTCAGGCGGATAGGAGCGCCCCTCGCCCGAGGATTTAGTATGATGTGAAGTTAATGAGAGCGCGCGGCGGGCAACGTCGCGCCGGATTGCAACCGATTCTTAAGGAGCAGCTTTGAGCGCATCATCTTCAGCGTCAGCGCAGAAAGTCCTCGTGTTCGATTTCGGTGCGCAGTACGGGCAGCTGATCGCCCGCCGCGTGCGCGATCTGAACGTGTATTCGGAGATCGTGCCCTGTGACATCACCGCAGATGAGGTGCGCGCCATGGCACCGTCCGCCATCATCTTGTCGGGCGGCCCCGCGTCGGTGAACGCCGAGGACGCGCCGCGTGTCGACCCTGAGGTGTACGAGCTGGGCGTGCCCGTGCTCGGCTTCTGCTACGGGCACCAGATCACCGCCGTCACGCTCGGCGGCGCGGTGCACCATCCCGAGGTGGGCGAATACGGCCCCGCCGAGCTGCATGTGAAGGGAGGCGCGCTTTTCGAGGGCACCCCCGACACGCAGACCGTGTGGATGAGCCATTTCGACGCCGTTTGCGACGTGCCCGAAGGGTTCGAGGTCGTCGCGTCGACCGACGTGTGCCCGGTGGCCGCGATGCAGAACGTTCAGAAGAAGATCTACACCACGCAGTTCCACCCCGAGGTCAAGCACACCGAATGCGGCCAGCAAATCTTGAAGAACTTCCTGTTCGGCATCTGCGCGCTTGAGAAGAACTGGTCCATGGACAACCTCGTGGAGACCATGACGGCCGACTTCCGCGCTAAAGTGGGAAGCGACCGCGTGATCTTGGCGCTGTCGGGCGGCGTGGATTCGAGCGTGGTGGCAGCCCTTGGCGCTCGCGCCATCGGCAAGCAGATGACCTGCGTGTTCGTCAACCACGGCCTGCTGCGCAAGGGCGAGCCGGAACAGGTCGAGGAAGTCTTCACCAAGCAATTCGACGTCGATTTCATCCACGTGCACGCCGAGGACCGCTACGCCGAGCTGCTCGCCGGCGTGACCGAGCCCGAACAGAAGCGCCGCATCATCGGCACGCAGTTCTGGAAAGAGTTCTTCGCCGTGGCGAAGCAGCTGGAAACCGACGGCAAGCCGGTGAAGTACCTGGCGCAAGGCACCATCTACCCCGACATCATCGAGTCCGGCGCGCGCAAGACGGGCGGCAAGGCGTCCACCATCAAAAGCCACCACAACCTGATCCCCTTCCCCGAAGGCGTTCATTTCGACCTGATCGAGCCGCTCGACCACTTCTTCAAGGACGAGGTGCGCGCGCTCGGCACGGCACTGGGCCTGCCCGCGCACATCGTGTACCGCCAGCCCTTCCCCGGCCCGGGTTTGGCCATCCGCATCATCGGCGCGGTGGACAAGGAAAAGCTCGAGATCCTGAAGAACGCCGACGCGATCGTGCGCGAGGAGCTGGATGCGTACAACGAGCGTCTGTTCGAGGAGACCGGCGAGCGCAACAGCGAGCACAGCTGCTGGCAGTACTTCGCCGTGCTGCCCGATATCAAGAGCGTGGGCGTCATGGGCGATGAGCGCACCTATCAGCGACCGATCATCCTGCGCGCCGTTGAGTCGAGCGACGCGATGACCGCCGACTGGGCGAAGCTGCCCTACGACGTGCTCGCGAAGATTTCCGGGCGCATCGTCGCCGAGGTGCCGGGCGCCAACCGCGTGTGCTACGACATCACGAGCAAACCGCCAGCGACGATTGAGTGGGAGTAGGCTGATAGGGTTCTGACCTGCATTTTTGAGTGCCGCACTGTGCCGCTGAGTTTCGTTTCGTACGA
>CAKUIV010000186.1 GCA_934661105.1 uncultured Ellagibacter sp.
TTCAGGCAATCGGCCGGGCGGCGTCCGCATACCACGTCGATGGCGCTTCTCATGGTGCGCTCGCGCAGCTCGCGGCCAACAAGCGGCATCAGGCTCGAGGTGCGCTATACCGGCGCGCACCACGGACTTTTCACCCATTCGCGACTAGGCTCCCGCAAATGGCGGATTCACTCGCTATGGTTAGTAAATCGAACTCGGGAAGCACTGATAGGAGAAGAATAACCAGCCTCACAGGCAACAAAAGCTCTTCGAGGGGCTCGACGGATGCGAAATCCCTTCTCGTGTACCTTGCAGGACCTGCACTCACTCTGGCGGTACTGCTCGTCTCCATGGCGTTGTGCGGAATCTTCCCGTTCGGGGATCGCGCCTTCCTCGCCCGCGACGGAGCCATACAGTATGTAGGATTCTACGGATGGTACCACAACGTGCTCGCCGGCCAGGCAGACCTGACCTACTCGTTGTCGAAGGGCATGGGCGGCGCCACCTTCGGCTTGTTCGCATACTACCTCTCGAGCCCGTTTGCGCTGTTGGCGGTGTTCTTCGATCCTACCGACTCGGCCGAGCTTTTCTCGCTTTTAATACCTGTTAAGTTCACGCTTGCTTCTAGCGAAGGCGTAGAGCGTCTCGATGCCGACAGCTCGTGCTCGCCACCGTCGACCCGAACGCCGCGTTCGCGGGTGCGACGAATGCGGTCGCCGTCCCGTGGGTCCTTCCCGTTCTGGCGATATGCTTCTTCGCGCTGCCAACCGTCGGCGCCTTTCGCAGGAAGGTCGTTCTCGCGGGCGCGTTGCTGCTGCTCGTCGCCTCCTTCCTGTTCAAGCCGCTCGACATGATATGGACCGGCTTCGTGCGGGCGGACTCGTACAACCCGCGCTACTATTTCGCGTTTTTGCTCAAGCTGTGCCTATGCGCAGCTTGAGCCGTCGACGGAATGCTGAGCTTCATGGAGCGAGGAAGGAGCTTCTCGGCAAACTCGGCTGCTGCCCGCTACCCGGATCGCGGGGCATCACGACATACCATTCGCCGGTTTTCCTAACCGATAGCCTGTTGGGCGTGGACTACGTTTTGTCGACCGGCGATCCAGCTGGTTGCTCCACAGCCTCCGATGAAATCGAGCTCTCATCGCTCGAAGAGAAGGACGTCCGCCTCTATCGCAATGGAAGCTTGCTCGGATGGGACCTTGCCGTACCCTCATCGATGAAAAGCGTTGATTGGACAGGTGACCCGTTCGATAATCAAGAACGCTACCTCACGAACCTTAGTGGGGAGAACGCTACGGGCCTGTATTCCAAGGCGAAGGTCGAAGCGTCGGGATCCACAGCCGCGAACGGCGAAACGACATGCTCATGGGAAATAACCGCCCAGCAAGATGGACCGCTGTACCTGTGGATGGCCGCCGCGCCCACCGGCGCTCAAGTGAGTTGCGACGGTAAATTCCTTCAAACGACGAGAAGCTACGAGAGCGACGCGAACCTTATGTACCTCGGAAAGCATAAGGCGGGCGACACGGCGATCGTGCAACTCGCGTCGTCTATCCCGTTCGGATACGACGACGCGAGCGTCGAAGCACGCAGCCTCGACGAGGAATGGGCGTCGCAAATGCTTGGCAACATGAGAACAGGGCAGTTCATACCGAGCGTTCTCAAGAACGGACGTATAGAGGGCACGTTCTCGGCACCTGCTGGAAGCAAACTGCTGATCAATATTCCGGCAACCAGCGGCTGGACCGCGAAAGTGGATGGAAAACCAGCGGAATCGAGAACATCAACGGGCTGATCGCCCTCGACACGGGCGAAGGAAGCCATAGCATCTCCCTTTCGTATGCCACGCCCTTTCTGTCGACGGGCGTGACGGTGAGCATCGTCTCGCTGCTGGCATTTTCGCTATGGGAGGCAATCCGCCGCAGAAAGCGCGCAAAGCGCTAACGGTCAGCTCTCCTTTTGCCAGAGAACACGAACGACCACACAAGCGGCAGGACGGCGATCATCGGCATCACGTAGCGAAGGTGCCCGTTCAAAGGGCCGGCAAGAACCGTGAGCATGAGCACGACGGGTGGGACGCAGACGATAAGCGCCCTCCCCCGCCGCGCGTGGACGAGGTACGCCACCGCGGCGGCGAGCAGCCAGACGTAGGCCCCCGGCGAATAGAGGTACCTCGCCCCCGGGGCAGTAAGCGTCGCCTGCACGGCGGCCGAGGCGCGCGCGATGGCATCGGCGGGCATGAGGTAGGACACGTCGTACGCGGCGGCGATGGCGCCGTCGGTCTGCCAGCCCACCAGGAGCACGGGGCGCGACCCTCCGACGTCGACGACCTCGCCGGGGTAGAAGTAGGCATAGGTGTTTGCCGCCGTGGCGGTCAGGGCGGTCGCGGGGTGGCGCAGGGCGAGGCCGAGCCACGCGCGGAGGTAGGCGCCCAGCGCCTCCGGGTGCGCGTCCGCGTACTCGAAGCTTCCCTCGATCTTCGAGTTGTGCAGCTTGTAGGACTCCTTGACCGGGTCCGCCAGGTCGGGGTCGTAGAGCTCGGCGAGCCGATCGTAGGGCAGCACCGCGTCGATGGCCGAGCGCTCCCCCTCCGGCACGTCGTCGCCGTGCTCGGCCACGATGCGGGCGGTCTGCTGGAAGGGCACGGAGAGCATCTCCTTCTCCTCGCGCATGTCGACCCCGCAGGCGGGGTACACGACGCTCGTGAGGGCGAGGTAGACGGCGCACACCGAGGCGAGAGCAACGACGGCGGGCTTCCACGAGGGGCGCCCTACCCTCCCCCGCTGGGCGAGGAGCACGAATGCGAGGGCGAGCAGCGACGGAGCCGCGAGGTAGATGCCGTTGTTGCGCGTAAGCGCCACGAGCGCGCCCGAGACAGCGAGCAGGACCCAGTCCCGCGCCCTGGCGGGAGCAGGGCCCTCCAAGGGGACGGCCACGCGGGCGAGGAGGAGCATGTAC
>CAKUIV010000187.1 GCA_934661105.1 uncultured Ellagibacter sp.
TGTGAACGCCGAGCAGCTCAACGGCAAGGAGCTCTCCTACAACAACATCCTCGACACCGACGCCTGCTGGACGCTCGTGCGCGAGTTCGACGAGCCGGCCGTGGTCATCTTGAAGCACCAGAACCCGTGCGGCTCGGCCACCGCCGGCACCGTGGTCGAGGCCTTCGACAAGGCCTTCGCGTGCGACCCGAAGAGCGCCTACGGCGGAATCATCGCGGTCAATCGCGAGGTCACGAAGGACATGGTCGACCATATCAACGACAACCACCTGTTCGTCGAGGTGCTCATCGCGCCCTCTTTCGCGCCCGAGGCTCTCGAGCTTCTGCAAAAGAAGAAGAACCTGCGCGTGCTGCGCACCGGCGGCGTCGACGCGCCTTCCGCGCTCGAGTTCCGCTCGGTCGACGGCGGTATCCTCGTGCAGGACGTCGATCGCGTCGACGAGGACCCGGCGACCTTCACCGTGCCGACCGACCGCAAGCCCACAGAGGCCGAGATGCACGAGCTTTTGTTCGCGTGGAAGGTGTGCAAGGGCGTGAAATCCAACGCCATCTTAGTGTCGCGCGACCATGCGGGCATCGGCATGGGGCCGGGCCAGCCCAACCGCGTCGACTCGGCGCTCATCGCCTGTAAACGTGCGCACGAAACGTGCGAGCGCATGGGCGTTCCCGCCGAAGGCCTTGTGTGCGCGTCGGACGCGTTCTTCCCGTTCCGCGACAACGTCGACACGCTGGCCGAGTGGGGCGTGACCGCCATCATCCAGCCGGGCGGTTCCATCCGCGACGATGAGTCCATCCAAGCCGCCAACGAGCACGGCATCGCCATGGTCTTCACCGGCCACAGGCATTTCCGCCACTAGAGAAGGAGCGTCGCGAAGCGCGCTTCCGCGCGCGTGCCGAACGTGCCGGTTCGGCAACGCCTTCCGATAAACAGGCGCTTCATACGCCCCGTCAGCTTGGCGGGGCGTTATACTATGCAGCACGTTTTTCGCAGTCGAATCGTCGCGCCCGCAGGGCGCCTTTAAGATAGGAACCGGCCCAAACCGTGAAGTTCAGCATCCGAAACCTGCTCGTCGGGCTTGTGCTCGTCATCGTGCTTGCGGTGGTGTTCCTTCGCGGTGACCAGCTTGCCCAGCTGGTCGAAACCATGAAGCAGGGTTCCACGATCCCGCTCGTCATTGCGGTGATGACGCAGCTGTGCAAGTACTTCTCGCAGAGCTTCGCCTACTCGTCGTGCTTCCGCGCGGTGGGAGAGCATATGGCTCCGCGATCCACCCTGCCCCTTGTGTTCGGCACGTTCTTCATGAACACGATCGCGCCGTCGCTTAACCTTGCGGGCACGACTCTCGTGGTCGACGATGCGCGTCGGCGCGGCATTTCGCCTGGTAAAGCGACGTCGGCGGCGCTCCTCATGCAGATCACGATCGACGGCGCATTCTGCACCATCATGATCCTCGCGTTCCTTATCCTGCTGTTCACGGTGGGCTTGTCGCCGGTGTGGTTTTTACTCGGCATGGTGGTGATGCTGCTCGTGGGCGGCATGATCGGCGTGCTCGTCTTGGGCCGCAAGCGCCCGGCGCTCATGCTCAAGATCCTGCATCCCATCGAGCGGCTGGTGAACCGCATCCGCGGCTTGTTCAAGAAGCCGCCGCTCAAGCCCTGGGTGGAAAACATCGCGGCCACGTTCTCCGAGGCTGCCGGCCTCATCGGCCATAGTCCCAAGCCCACGCTCAAGGCGTACGGGTGCTCGCTCATCGCGTCCACCTGCGAGCTTTCGTGCTTCGCGCTTGTGGGCGTTGCGTTCGGGGTGACGAGTCCCGAGGCGCTCATCTGCGGGTACGTGGTCGCCACGCTGTTCGCCATGATTTCCATCACGCCGCAGGGCGTCGGTGTGGTCGAGGCTGCGGTGGTCGTCGCGTTCACGTCGTTCGGCGAAACGGCTGCCGCCGGCACGGCGATCGGGCTCGTGTATCGCGGCATCGTGTTTTGGATGCCGTTTCTCATCGGCGCCGTCCTCATCCAACGGACGAAGACCTTCCAGGGGGAGGGCAAGAAAGCCATTTCAGGCAACGAGAAGAACCGCCTCGAAGGCGCCGATAAGATGGCCCAGGAAATCGACGCGATGGTGCAGGCCGGCACGGGGGCCATCCCTACGGTGGAAGAAGAGCAGCGCATCCCTGCGCGAGCACGTGAAGGTCGTACGCCGTCTGGCGGGAAAACCTCGCGCGGCGAATAGCGTGAATGCGGGCGCTCGAATCGGCATCTGCGGCTCGCGCGTCTCTTTTGCAAAATGAGGAGGTCCCTATGGGGTTGAACGAGGTTCTGAAGATAGAATTCACCACGATTACGCCGACTCGCGTCGAGGCGCAGCTTCCCATTTCCGACGATGTCCGCCAGATGCACGGCTTCGTGCACGGCGGCACGACGCTCGCGCTGCTCGAATCGGTTGCGAGTCAGGGGGCGGAAGCGAGCGTCGATACCTCTCGAGAGCTTCCGTTCGGGCTGAACGTGAACGTGACGCATCGCAAAAGCGGCGTCGACGGCATGTTGCGCGGCGTGGCCGTGCTCAATCGCGAGGAGAAGAGCTCGAAGGGATACCGCAAGCAGTTTTGGGACGTTGCCGCCTACAACGACGCGGGCGACGTTTTGTCCGACGGGAGCGTGCTCTGCCTGATCGTCCCAAAGGATGTCGCAACGCCGAATCCGCATGTGAAGTAAGGACGATCGCGGTTTCCCTCGCCTGCGGCTGCAGTGCCTTGCCAAGAAAGGCGACATTCTTTTAAAAAGGGGCTTGTCAAGAAATCCCATTGTGCTAATATACCGTTTGCTGTCGCAAACAGCACTTCGGGATGTGGCTCAGCTTGGTAGAGCGCTGCGTTCGGGACGCAGAGGCCGCAGGTTCAAATCCTGTCATCCCGACC
>CAKUIV010000188.1 GCA_934661105.1 uncultured Ellagibacter sp.
GGCTCGTAGAACGTCCCCTCGTTCAGCATCGCGTAGATCACCGTCACCCGGTGCCGCGCGAGCGCCCGCAGCGCCTGCAGGTGCTTCTTGCCCTCGGCTCGCTTGCGGTCGTAGTACGCTTTCGCCACCTCGTCGCGCTGAACCGACCGCTGCGCCGACTGCATGAGCGCGTTCTTCAGCTTGCGGTTGCCGCCCTTGCGCTTCTTGCTCTTGTGAACGCTCGTGCCCGACTCCTCCTTGCGCGGCGCCACGCCCGCGTACGACGCCAGGTGATTCGCGTCGCAAAACCGCCCGATGTCGCCGATCTCCACCGCGATGAGCGCCGCGTACACCGGCCCCACGCCGGGGATGCTCTGCAGAAGCTCCACCTCGGGAATCATCGCGGCACGCTGCTCGATCATGCGGTTGAGCCTGCGCTCCTCGGCCACGAGCTCGATCACCCGCGACGCGATCGCGCGGATCTGCTCCTCGATCACGGCGGCGCCCGGCAGCACCACGGTCTGGCGCGAAAGAACGTCGAACACCTGCTCCACCTTCTTCGGCCCGTCCACGCTGTGGTACTTCAAGGCACCCGCCCAGCGCATCGCGCGAGCGCGCCCCGCGCGGCGGAACCCAAGCGGCCCGCCGTAGCGCGCAACCAAGCGAATCTCCAGGTCGTTGTGAAGTTTGCTCTTCGAGAAAAGCTCTTCCAAAGGCGGGCTCACCTGGTGAATGAAGTCGTGCAGGCGGTTGTAGCAGCGCGTGCGTTCCTCCACCACGTCGTCGCGCCGCGACGACAGGACCTTGATCTCGGCCATCGATTCGGCGCGGTCGCCCACGAACTCGATGTTGCGCGGCATGGTTCGCGACGCGTCGGCCAGGATGAACGCGTCCTTCTCGTCGAACTTGTCCTCGCCGTACGTTTCCGCCACCTGGCGAAACCGCCGCGGCGACATGTGCGCAACGGGAATCCCCATATCCTTGGCAACGCCCACGACGAGCCGTCCGAACGCCCCGAACTGGTCCACGATCACGAGCACGCGCCCATGGAAGCGCGCCTCTTCCAAAACCGCGCGAATCTCCATCTCGTCTTGCGGGATAGAGCGGTTGATCAGGGGTTCTTCGCCATGGTGATCGAGCGCAACGATGTGATTGGACGTCTTGCCCACGTCGATGCCGCAGAACACGTCGAACGCGGCGATGTCCGCTTTCTTCATAGGACGGCTCCTTCCCCGAAGCGGGTCGAAGCCGCCGCGCGCCTGCCCTCAGCAACATTCCAAAGAGCGCGAAGCAGCAACCTTATGAGCGATGAGCGGACGCCGCCGGGCACGGCGGCATGATTCCAAAGGCCATAGGATGGCAATGTGCATGAGCCTGTACCCGAGCCCCGCGGCGGCCATGGGAGGGCCATGCATAGCCGCACCCGTTTGGAATTATAGGAAGTAATGCGGCGCGAACAACGCTTGACTTGACTCTGCAATTTAGTAAACAGCGCGTAAAACAAGGCGTCGAGGTTCCCGCGAAAACGGCGAAATTGGGCAGGCCTAGACCGAATGGACGCTGTGACAAGGCGAAATCGTGTGAACGACTTGTTAATTTCAGCCTAAAAGTCGAAAACAATTGTTGCAAAAGGGTGTCGTTGTGTATAATACCGAAAGTTAGTTGGGCGTATTGAAGCTTGTTTCTCGGATGGCACCCTCGTAGAAGGTTTCATCCGTGGAGGAAGTGAATTTACTCCCAACGCAGTATCCACATTCCATTAGGAGGAAAAATGACAGCTTGCAAAGACTCCCTCAACGGGAAGAAGGCAGTGAGCGCCACCCTCGCGGGCGTGCTCGCGGTCGGCATGGTGCCGGCGGCCGCTTTCGCGGCGGACGCGGACCAGGCCGACACCACGGGTGAGGAGAACATTGCGCTCCTCAACACCGACCCCAGCGCTAGCTTCAACCAGGGCGAGGTAACCTTCGCGACCGACAACGTCGGCAACGAGGTCGACGCCACCGACACCGTGACGTTCAAGTACGACGGCGCCCAGCACTACGTGCTGCCCCAGACCGTGAAGGTCACGCTCCCCGACGGCTCAACTCAGCTCGTCAACGTCGCAGACAACACGAAGTACAACGTGAAGTACTACGCTCGCACCAGCGACGGCACAGAGGGCTCCAGCGCAACCGAGCTCAAGGACCAGACGCTCCCCAAGAACGTCGGCAAGTACGTCGCCGTCGTGGCCGCCAATTCCGATACCGACTACGCCGGCGGCGAGGTCCGCGTCGCGTTCGACATCGTGAGCCAGAAGCTCGACGGCGCCACGCTGTTCGAGTACGCCAAGGACAACGGCACCGACGTGTCCGACACGACTTTCACCTACACTGGCGCAACCTACACGGTGGGCACCGCCAAGGGCAACCTGGGCGTCTCCCTCAACGGCAAGGTCGTCGGCAACGAGCAGGTGTCCGTCGCTTTCTATCCCAATAACTCGTACGTCGATCCGGCCGACGGCTCCGTCTACACCGACAAGACGAAGGGAACTCAGGCTACGGCAGAAACGCCGAAGGACGCAAAGACCTATCTGGCCGTCATCAAGGGCACGGATGACAAGGACTACGCCGGCGAGTTCGTGGCCAAGACCTTCACGATCGACAAGCTCGATCTGTCCGCGGTCGACTTCGACGACTACGCCTACGCCATCGACGCCGACAACGCCCCGGCGAAGACCGCCGATGTCGATGCAGACTACGTCAAGGTCGACGGCGACGCGGTCGCCTACAGCAGCGAGCTCACCGTCTCCTGCAAGACCGACGGCTCCTTCCCCGCGAAGGGCACCTACACCTTCGAGGTCGCCGCTGCCAACGCGAACGACGCGAACTTCGTGAAGGACACCAAGGGCTCCTTCACCGTGAGCTTCGCCGAGAAGG
>CAKUIV010000189.1 GCA_934661105.1 uncultured Ellagibacter sp.
CGCGCGCGCCCTCGTTCACGATGTCGAAGACTTCCTTGCACGAGATGACGCCGTCTTTGCCCCAGCTAATGCCGTCGATGTCGGACACATCCCCGATCGGCATATGCTCGATGAACCGCACATGCAAAGGACGGTCGATCGACAGCTTCGCGAAATCAAGGAAGCCGTCGGAAAGCGAGCGCAGGGCAACCGCGTTGATCTTCACCGGGTTGAAGCCCACGCGAAGCGCGGCGTCGATACCCGCGAGCGCGTCTTCGAGCGAGCCGCAGCGCGTGATCTTGTGGAATTTCTCGGCATCGAGCGTGTCGAGCGAGATGTTCACGCGCGAAAGGCCCGCGGCCCTCAAGTCGTCCGCCATGCGCGGCAGAAGGACGCCGTTCGTGGTCATCGACACGTTCTTGATCTCGGGCATGGCAGCGATGTTGCGCACGAGCTCGACCACGCCCTTGCGCACCGTCGGCTCGCCGCCGGTAAGGCGAACGCTTTTGATACCGATGCTCGCAGCGATGCGAACCGCCTGCTCAACCTCTTCGATGCGCAAGATGTCGAAGTGGGAAAGCTGCTGCACGCCTTCTTCGGGCATGCAGTACACGCAGCGGAAGTTGCAGCGGTCGGTGAGCGAAATCCGCAGATAGTCGATTGTGCGGCCGTGGCCGTCCTTCATATACCCCTCCTAGCAGTTTATTCGCGATTAAACAGTATACCCCAACAAGGCGAACGTGCCCCAAGCATTTGCAACAGAGGGAGTGACATATAGAGATAGAAACGCTTCCGAAGACGCCCAGCCGCGCGCGCGACCATCGCGCGGTGGCAAGGAGCCCTATTCGGCGTCGCTGCGCGCTCGGCGCAGCAGAGGCGTGAAGCGAAGGCAGACATAGGCGAGCCCGAGCGCCGCCAACGCGCCGCCAACGTAGCCGACAAGCCCGATCCCCGCCCCCGAGGTGACGATGCCGCCGAGCCAGGTTCCCGTGCCGATGCCGAGGTTGTAGAGCCCCGAGTAGATCGACATCGCAACCGAGCTCGCCCCCTCGGGCGCGCACTTGATGACCGCGGCGTTGCCCGACACGTTGTACAGCGATGCGGCCAAGCCCCATACGAGGCAAACGGCGCACGATGCGGCCATGCCGCCCGCAGCCGCCGGAGCCATCGCCAGAAGCGACACCGCGATGCCGCCGACCGCGATCCGCATGAACATCGAAAGCGTCACGTGCCCCAGGCGCGCGAAGAGAAGGCTTCCCACAAGCCCCGCCACGCCGAAGAGCACGAGCGCCGTCGTGATGTCGCCTTGCGACAGATTCGCCACCTGCGCGAAAAACGGTTCGATGTAGCCGTAGCCGGCGAAGTAGCCGGTGATCACCACGATCGTCGTCGCATACAAGGCGACGAGCGAGCGCGTCTTGAAGAGCGTCGGGAGCTTACCGAGTGTGAAGGGCTTGCCCGCATCGAGCTTCGGGAACACCGCGGAAAGGCACGCGGCGATGGCGAACGCGATCACCCCTACGGTGAGGAACGTGCAGCGCCAGCCGATGGCGAGCCCGAGCATGCGCCCGGCCGGCAGCCCGAAGATCATCGCGACCGACGTCCCCATGCCTACCATGGAAAGCGCGAGCGAGGCCTTCGAGGACGGGGCGACCCGCACCGCAAGCGGGGTCACGATCGACCAGAACACCGCGTGCGCCGCGGCGACGCCGATGCGCGCAAGAACGAGCATCCAGAAGCCTACCGAGGCGGCGGAGAGGAGCTGGCATGCGCCGAACAGAATGATCACGCCGATGAGCAGGCGCTTCGGCGGAACCTTCGACACGAGGAGCATGAGCGGAAGCGAGAGGATCATCACCGCCCACGCGTAAATCGACACGACCATGCCGCACGCCGCCTCGGTCATGCCGAAGTCGGCGGCGATATCGGTCAGAAGGCCGATGGGCATGAATTCCGATGTGTTGAACACGAACGCCGACAGAGTCATGCCGACAAGGCGAACCCAGATTCCCGCTGACATGCTTATGCTTCGAACCCTCTTCCGTGCGCAGGCGCAAGCGCGCCATTCAATTGAGCGAATGAAGTTTACCCCGTCCACCGAAGGGCGGCATGTAAATTTCTTGTGGCGGCGTGAGCGGCGTTATCATCGTGCGGCACTTTTCCGAGAAGCACGTTACGCACATTGGGGGCATAGGAAACATGGACAGCGGATTCACAAGCATTCTCAGTCAAATGGTCATTCTCTTCTTCGTGATCGCCATCGGCTACATCGCGAAAAAGACGAAGGTGATGGACGAAGCGATCGACAAAGGGCTCTCGAAGCTCATCCTGAACACGGCGCTTCCCGCAATGATCTTGGGCTCGGTGCTCACGGCAGACGAGCTCCCCGGCGCCGGCGACATCCTGCTCACCATGGGTCTTTCGGTCTTGAGCTTCGCCATCATCACCGCACTCGCGCTCGCAGTGACCAAGGCTCTCGGCGTCCACGACGGGCACAAGGGCGTGTTCCGCTTCATGCTCACCTTCGGCAACGTCGGCTTCATCGGGTTTCCCGTGCTCACGGCCATCTTCGGGCAAAGCTCGCTCATCTACGGCTCGATCTTCAACCTGCCGTTCAACTTCCTCGTGTTCACGATGGGCGTCTGGTTCATCGCCCAGGACTCCGGCCGCGGCGCGAAGGTGAAGATGGGCCTCAAAACCTTCCTCACCCCGGCAAACGTGTCCTGTCTTGTCGCCATCGTGCTCACGCTCATGAACGTGCACAGCGTACCCATCTTGGGCGACGCGGCGGAAACGCTCGGAAGCTTCACCACCCCGGGCGCGTTGCTCATCATCGGCTCGTCGCTCGCGAACATGCCGGTGCCGAAGCTTGTCGGCGGCCCGCG
>CAKUIV010000190.1 GCA_934661105.1 uncultured Ellagibacter sp.
GTTTAGATATGGGATTAGGCATGAAATGAGCCTCCTGGAGGAATTAAAGCTAGCGGTTCATTGTACCAGAAGGCGGCTATGCGCCTCTCGCCTGCGCGGCAAGGTCATAGAAGGCACGCAATGGGGGAGGGCGGACCGTTTGGAGTTTGGGATATGAAATGGTGTGCAGGCGGGTCGGGCGCCTGTTGCCCTGGTCCTCGCGAGTGGGCGTACGGGGTTCTCGCGAGCTGGCGTGCGAGTCGCCCATCTGTTTCCGGAGTGCTATTTTTCCCGGATGCGCGTCGCGATCGCCCAGACGAGAAACGCCGCCACGATGCAGCCTCCCGCGACTTGCAGGGCGTTTTCGGCGATGAGGAGGCTCGATGTTTCGCCGCCGCTGTTTTGCACGCTGTCCGCGGGGGAGTTTTCGGCGGATTCGTCTGCGTCGTCCGAAACCTCGCTTACCCGTTCGCAGTACACGAGCATGCGGCTGGGGCTTGGGTGCACGCCGTAGGGGTGGCAGGTCAAAAGCGTTATGAGGTCGCGGCCTTCCTGCACCGTGCACGCGGCGGTGTCGCTCGGGTCGACGACGCGAACTTCGGCCACGCGGTAGTGCAGCGTCTCCCAGCGGTTCGTCACGTACACGTCGTCGCCGACCGAGAGGCTTTCGATATCGCGGAACATCGCGGCGCTGTTCCAGCCCCGATGCGCGGCGATGACGCAGTTGGAATCCGTCTCGCCGAGGGGAAGAGACGTGCCGGCGACCACGGCGGCACCTTGCGCCATGTTCGCCTCGGTCGCGCCGAAGCGGACGGGGAGCGTGCACCCCATGGCGGGAATGTCGATCGTGGCGACAATGCTCTTGCCGTCGAGACCCAGGTCGTCTTGCGCGGCGGTGGAAAACGGGTCGTTCACGGCGCCGGCCTCGCCTCGGCGTACTCGCTCGTTGTAGGCTGAAAGCCGCGCGCGTATGGCGGTCTCGGCGTCGTCCGCGTTCGCGCCCGCGGCGTCCCCTTCCCCGGCCGCGTCTTCCGTGTTTCCGCTTTCGAACGAGGCCACCGCGCGGTCCATCTGCCATTGCGTCACCGCATTGGAAACAGGCCGCCAGAGCAGAAGCCCCAACCCGATAAGAAGCACGGTCACGGCAACGACCAGGGAAAACCTGCGGGTTTTAGCGCTTTTTGGCATGCCGACCCCTTTTTCGGGAGTGATTGCGGTCGCTGGGAAGGAGCCCGTTTCCGAACGGCTGCAAGATGCGTTTGTCCTCGTGGCCTTGTTCTCGTCCGCTCTGGTTCCGATCGCTCCCGCAGTCTTGCTCTCCCCGGCCTCGGTTGCCGTCGCATGCCTGCTTGCCTTCGCGACCTCGCTCGCGCCTCCGCATTTTCCCGCGCGCGTGTTTGCCGGCGCTGCCGCGAACGCTCGCCGCGTTTCGCTGTCCTCGCGCCCGGCGCGCGCCCCACGTGGCAAGCGCCCCCACGGCGACGATGCCGGCCCCAAGACCCACGCCCAAAAGCGCGTTCTTGGCGATTTCGGGGCTCGTGCGCTGCTCGCCCGAGGAAAGCGCATCGCGTGAAAGCGAACCCGAGTTGTCGAGCCATCCGTCGGGCACCTCGCAGCGTGTGCCGCGCACGAGCAGACGGTGCGAGTTGATGCCGTACGGCGTGCAGGTGACGAGCGTGATCAAATCCTCGTCCGGCACGACGGCAAGCCCGTCGGTTTCGTCGGGCAGCACCACGCTTATGTCGTCCACCCGGTAGGCGTGCACCTCGCCGAGCACCTCGATGAGGAAGTAGTCGCCCAGTTGCACCTGGTCAAGCGAGTCGAAGATCTTTGTGGACGGCAGGCCGGTGTGCCCCGCGAGCACGCTGTGGGTCGATGCCCCGCCGATCGGCAGCGCCGTGCCCGGCATATGCCCGACGCCCTTTTGCAGCACGTCGTCGTCGGTGGTGTGGTATATAGGTAGCTCGGCGCCGATGCAGGGGATGACGAGCGTCGCCATGACTCCGTCGCCGTTCACGTTGAGCGTGTCGAGATATTCCTGGTCGGAAAGCGTTTTCGCGCGCTCGTCGAACGGATCGGTGATAACGACGAGCCCTTGCGCCAGGCGCTCGTTGTACGCCTCGGCGCGATCAAGCTCGTCTTGCAAGGCGTTCGGGTCCGTTTCTTCCAGGTGCTCGACGGCCGCTTGCTGCGAGGTTGCCACCTTGTCGCGTTCGGCCTGGGAAAGCACGTCGCTCACGCTGGGGTAGGCGAGAAGCGCTACGCCGACTATCAGCAAGAACACGGCCGCGGCAACAGAAGCCGCGCTCTTGCCGTTGCGCTTGGGCGTCCGGGCGTGTTTCGCGCGGGCGCTTTTCGAAGGCTTCCTACATTTTCCGGCCGCGTCGGTTTCGGAGGAAACGAGAGGGAAGGGGGCCTTGCGGTCCCCTTCCCTTAAAAAATTCCCGTATGTGCCTTCGCGGCGCGGCATGTCTTGCTTAGCGCTCCGAGTCGTTGCGACGGCGCGACATGACGATGAAGCCTGCGGCTCCCGCGATGAGCACCACGCCCGCGGCGGTCAGCGCCACGGTGCCCGCGCCGCCCGTGGAGGGAAGCAGACCCTGCTTGGCGTCAACGACGTCGGCCGTGCTTGCGTTGTAGTTGCTTTCGGTGGTGTCGGTGGTTGCCGGATTGTCGGCGGTTGCGGTCTTGTCGGAAAGCTCGATGTCGAAGTCGGCGACCTTCTGATACCCTGCGGGAACCTTCGTCTCGGTGAGGGTGTAGGTGCCGGCCTTCAGGCCCGCGAGCGACACGTAGCCGTTTGCGTCGGAGGTGA
>CAKUIV010000191.1 GCA_934661105.1 uncultured Ellagibacter sp.
GTCACGCTCAATATCGCCCCGCAAACGGCCGATTTCGGTCGCCTCCGCAGTTTGCGAAGAAAGGAACAACTCCTCGGAAATCAGCATGTTCTTCGCAGGAGCAATCCCTTGAATCGCATCGAGAAGGATATTCTCCACATCAGCGCTCTTTTTCCGCAGACCGGAAACATGATTCGCCAAGGCGAACGACTGCTGCGCGCCGAACGAGAGCACCGCGGCGAGCCGCTCCTCCATGTCCTTCGCATCGGCGTCCATAGGCAGCAACGTCCCTTCGAGCCCCAAATCCTCGTAGAGCGACACGACCTTCGGCAAATACCCCAGCCCCACGCACGGCTTGCAGAACGACCCGAGCAGAAGCGAGCAGTGATAGCGCATCGAGAACCCGGCCGAGCAACGGGAAAGGAAGTCGGCAACCGGTTCGATCGCATCGCCCGCGTCGAAGATTCGCAGCGCCACCTTCGCCGGCAGCAGCGAAGAGATGCGCTCGGCGAGCACCCGATCGCTTGAATCGAGGATGCAGGCTGCGAAAACGACATCAGGGAAACGGCGGGCGGTTTCCGTCAACGCGCTTGCGACGCGCTGGGCGAAATCCTGCGGCGCGTTCTCGTAGTCGCGCAACGACACCGCGACCACGCGGCTCCTCGCAAGATCGATGCGCTCGTCGGCGAACCACCTATCGACGAATCCGGTCGGGCTCACCTGTCCCAGAAAAGCGACGTCGGCGCGCGGGACAACCTGCTCTTCGCGTGCGCGGCATCTCCGTATAAGGTCCGCCGTCGCTTCGTCGCGCGTGAGGAAAAGAGCCCCCAAGCGTCCCATGAGGCGCACGAGCGCGCGCCCGTCGGCAACATCGAGCGGACCGGCACCGATGCCGTAGAACACCGGGCGCGCGTCGTTCAAATACGCGAGCTCCGTGTATGCGGCGATGCCCGCCAAATCGGAATGGGCCATCGAGGAAACGAGCTCCGCCTTGCCGATCGACCAGCGAATCCCCTGGTCGAACAGCAATCCCGCCATGATGAGCGCGGCGGACGACGCGGCGAGCACCTTGTCAAGCACGTACTTGTCCGCAAGCGTTATCGAGTAGATGCCGCGTGCCCGCAGCGTGTGCATCGGGTTCTCGCCCACAGCGATCACGCTCAAACCGCGCACACGCTCGCGCAGCCGCTGGTCGATCGTTGCCAGAATGTACTCGTCGCCGAAGTTGCCCATGCCGACGTAGCCGAGAACGCTCACCACCGTGCGCGGCGCCGGCAAGCCTTCCATAAGCCCGCGGTCGGACAAACGCTCCCGCACCTTGTCGAGCGCAGCCGACAAGCTGCTTTCGAGGTAAGGGCCTTCCGCCTCGGCCGGAAGGCGCCGGCTTTCGAACGGCTCGCGTTCGGCGTTTCGGCTCTCGAATGCAGCGATCGCCGCATCCCGCGCGGCATCGGCGCCGTCGAACACGTCCATCCGCTCGGCACGCCAAGGCGCGGAATCGCCGACGCTCACGAGCTTCACGCCGTCGGTGCGCATGAGAACGATGAGCTCATCGGTCAGAAGCGCATCGCGAGGGCCGCCCTCGCTCACAGCATCCTCGCCCGAGTCGTTGGGCTCGGAGCCGAACACCACGCACGCCGCGCTCGAACGCGAGGAATACGCGATATGGGTGAACGACGGGTCCGACGTGAAGCGATCGGGCCACCCCGCGCCGAAGCAACGCACCGCGCCGCCCCCGAAGCGCTCGTCTTTCGCGAGCTCGTCGAAGAACGCGACCCTCTCAGGCGTCGCGTCCTGCACGCACATGACGCCCGGACCGAAAGCGACCATGTTGGCAAGCGGGGTTTGGACGTACGCCGAATCAGGAGAGGGGGCGCAGGCGGCGACCGCACCCTCGAACCCTTCCAGCTCGCTCACCTGAAGCGAGCGGCCCGACACCGTGATCGCGAAATCGAGCGGGGCTTCGCTCGACGCACCGACGCTTGAGGATGCCTCGGCGCGAGAGGCACACAGCATGCCGCACGCGACGCCGTTCGACGCAGCCGCGTCGAAATTCCTCGCGCCCAATCCCTCGGCGAGGAGCAGGCAATCCGGGCGCTGGACCTCGAAGAAACGCGCCAGCGACGAAACATCGAAGGTGCCTTCCCCGTCGAACAACTCGGGCCAGCGCTTCGGCGTGAAGAGAAAAACCGTGTGCCCGAGCGTTTCAAGCGCGCGCTTCACACGATACGCCGGAGTGGATACGCCCGCACCCATGCGAGCGACGAGAACGATCTTGAAATAACGTTCTTCCTTATCGGACATGTGCCCTCCTTGTGCTGGAAAAGGCGCCGCAAGCGACGCCTTGGAATCAAGAGATGGAAAGCCCGACCGCGGCCGGCCCCCGCCTATTCTATCGCCCTACAGGGAATCAAGGTAGATGCGCGAGTAGGTTTGCACGAGTTGGGCCATCGAGGCGCGCCAGGCGCTGTCCTGCGGGCGAAGCTCGTTGCCGTTCACGCCGTTGATAAGCCCGGTGTCGACGGCCCACCCCATCGATTCGCGCGCGTAGTCGCTCACCTGGTCGGCTCCGTCCTTTTCCTCCATCGCAGAGCAGTCGCTCGACGTGTCAAGACCGTCGTTCAGGTTCGCGTAGCGGGCGAACATGCATGCCAGCTGCTCGCGCGTGACGCTGTCGTGCGGACCGAAGTTCGTGTACGTGCCGTCGGCGTTGCGATATCCGCTGATGATGCCCTGTTC
>CAKUIV010000192.1 GCA_934661105.1 uncultured Ellagibacter sp.
AAACCCTGGTCGGCGAGCTTGTCGAAGAAATACTTCGCGAGGTTTTCCGCCGTGGTGCGGAACGGCACGATCGTGAGGGTGAAGCCCTCCTCCTTAAGGCACGCGAGCGTCTTGGGCTGAAGCGAGCCTTCCTCCACGACAAAGGTGTGGTCGAAAGCGTCGCACATCTCGCGCACCGCGCGCTTGAACACGCCGAAGTCGACGACCATGTCGCGCATCGTGCCTTCGGCCTGCAGTTTTTCCTGCTTCAGATAGGCAACGACATGCCAGCAGTGCCCATGAAGGTTCTCGCACTTGCCATGGTAGTCGGTGAGGAAATGCGCGGCATCGAACGTCGCCTGCGTCTTGAGTCCGTACATACAGCTGCTCCTTGTCCCGCAAGAACCGCCGAACGGGGAAACCGACGCACGCGAAAAGAAGGCGCGCCCAACGCGGCCTTTCCGGGTACCTAGTTTTGTTTACCGACAGGAGGTTCTCGAACTGTCTTTCGTTTGTCCGAGTATAGCATGCGCACTCGGCTCGATCGGCGCTGCCGCCCGCTCGCCACGGTGAACGCACAAGAGGGCAAGGGGTACAATAGCGCCAGCCAATCCACAGCGAAACGCGCCGAGCGGCGCGCATAAGGAGGAACACCCGCCATGCAGATCATCGAAGACCAGGTATACGCCTTCTCGAAAGACAACAAGCCCTGCGCCACCGCGAAGCCCGGGGAGGTGCTCGTCTTCAAGACGCTCGATTGCTTCTCCAACCGCATCCCCGATGAAAAGACCACCATGGCCGATCTCGACTACACCTACGGGTTCGCCAACCCCGCCGCCGGCCCCGTGTCCATCGAAGGAGCAGAACCTGGAGACGTGCTCGTCGTCGACATCTTCGATATCGAGGTGGCCGACGAGGGAACCATCGCGACCGACGATCACTGCGGCCCCCTGTTCGAGACCACCGGTTACCGCACGAAGAAGGTGCCCGTGCGCGACGGCATGGCGACCTTCAACGAGGTGAGCTTCCCCATCGACCCGATGATCGGCGTCATCGGCACCGCGCCTTCGGGCCCCGACGTCATCGACGGGTTCGTCGGCGCCCACGGCGGCAACATGGACAACAAGAAGATCACGAAGGGCACGCGCCTGTACTTCCCCGTGCGCGTGGAAGGCGCGCTCCTGCAGATGGGCGACGTGCACGCCACCATGGGCGACGCGGAGCTCTGCGGCACGGGCATCGAGATTCCCGCCACCATCACCGTTCGCGTTTCCCTCGTGAAAGGCTTTGAGCTGAACTGGCCGGTGCTCGAAACCTTCGGCGAAGCCGGTAAGTGGTACGTGAACGCATCGGGCGAGCATTACGAGCAGGCGCTCATGAACGGCTCGAAGGAGCTGCAGCGCCTTCTCATGCGCATCACCGGATGGGACGCCGTCGAAACCTACATGTACATGTCGGTGCAAAGCGACGTCGAGGTGAACCAGGGCTGCGAGCCGTGCGAAGTCGACGTGTCGCTGCGCATCGCCACGCCGAAGCTGCCCGAGTTCCCCCCGCTTATCCCGCAGCCCTAACGCCCCACGCGAAGACTCGGTGGGTGAATCGACGATCGCGGAATCGAAACACCCACCGATTACAACCTACTAATCTGTAGGCAATCGTATCTTTGCGCGCTCCGACGTGCTAAAGTACGCACCATTGCCCAGAGCCGGGAGAAGCGCTCCTGGCCCTGGGCAATGCTATGTTTTCCCACGAACAAGAAAGGAAAGGGAAATGGCAGCACAAGACTCCTCGGCAAAGAGCGGCGCCGGGGACAACATCGAGCAGTTCGGCTACAAGCAGGAGCTGCGCCGCGGGATGGGGCTTTGGGACGTCGTGATGTACGGCGTTCTGTTCATGGTCATCATCGCACCGCAATCTATCTTCGGATCGATCCAGCAGAACAGCCACGGCATGACGCCGCTCGTGTACATCATCGGCTTCGTCGCCATCATGTTCACGGCGCTCAGCTACATGCGCATGTCGGGTCGCTTCCCGATCGCCGGTTCGGTGTACTCCTACGTGCAGCGCGGCATCAACCCGCACGTCGGTTTCATCGCCGGCTGGCTCATCCTTCTGGACTACATCCTCGTCCCGTCCCTGCTTATCGTCATGGTGATGAACTGGGGCGTAGCGCTCGTCCCCAACAGCCCGGCATGGCTGTGGGCCGTGGTGTTCATCGCATTCAACACGTTCGTGAACATCCGCGGCATCCAGATGAGCCGCGGCGTTGACTGGGTCATCTTCGTCATCGAGGTCGTCGCCGTCATCGCATTCATCGCGCTCGGCTGCAACTTCGTTTTGGGCGGCGGCGGAGCCGGCGGCTTCGTGCTCGACCCGATCTACCAGGAAGGCCAGGTCGACGCGCACTTCATCGCTTCGGGCATCTCGCTCGCGGCGCTGTCGTTCTTGGGCTTCGACGGCATGTCCACGCTCGCTGAGGAAACCCGCGAGCCGGAGAAGAACATCGGTCGCGGCATCCTCATCGCCCTGTGCGCCATCATCGTCGTGTTCGTCGCGCAGACCTACATGGCCGCCATCGTGCAGCCCGACTGGGCGAACACCGACCCCGACATGGGCTTCTTCGACTCCGTCATGCTGGTGGGCGGCCCGGTCTTCTAC
>CAKUIV010000193.1 GCA_934661105.1 uncultured Ellagibacter sp.
CCATACCGCGACGCTCGGCAATGCGCGCATCCTGGGGCTCGGCGACGAAACGGGGTCGATCGAGGTGAGGAAGGCAGCCGACCTCATCGTGCTCGACGCGAACCCGCTCGACGATTTGGAAGCGCTGCGCAACGTGAAGATGGTCATGGCGCGCGGCGAGCTCGTCCGCGGGCTTGCGGTGAAGCACCTGCCCGAACTCGATCGCGAGCTCGATGCGTTCCTGCCGCGCGGGTAGGTTGCGTCTCGCGCGCCCCGCGCAGGGCGCGCGAGCGTCCGTCCGCCCCGTTTGCTGTTCGGCGCGCCGCCTCGTGCGGCGTGCGCTCTGAGCTGACGACACGCGAAACGAAAAGGGTGCGAACGACTTGGTCGCTCGCACCCCGTGGCGTGCCTGCCGTTCGCGTCTCGCGCTCCTTGGTAAATTCCCTGGTAGCAGCTTCTTTTACTGCACGCGCGGAATCTCGAGCATCTTCTCTTTCAGCTCGGTCTCCATCTGGCGCATGGCCTCTTCGGCCTCGGCGCGCTTCTGGCGTCCTTCCGCTTGGATCTGGATAACCTCGTCGAAGGTCTTGATGAGCGTCTCGTTCGTGTTCTTGAGCGTCTCGATGTCGACGATGCCGCGCTCGCTTTCGCGCGCGATGTCGACGGTCGAGGTGTGCAGCATCTCGGCGTTCTTCTTGAGCAGGTCGTTCGTCATGTTGGTGACGGCACTTTGCGCACGCGCCGCCTCGGTCGAGTTCGCGATGCCGAGCGCGAGCACCATCTGGCTCTTCCACAAAGGAATCGTGTTCACGATGGTGGTCTGGATCTTCTCGACGAGCGTGATCTCGTTGTTCTGCACGAGGCGGATCTGCGGCGCCGTTTGCATGGCGATCGTGCGCGTGAGGTCCAAGTCGCCGAGCTTCTTCTCGAAGCGCGTGCACATGGCGTCGAGGTCTTGCGCGGCCTGCGCGTCTTCCGCTCGCCCGGTTGCGCGCGCGTGCTCCACCAGCTCGGCCAGCTCGCCCTCGCGCACCTCCGCGAGCTTTTTCCTGCCTGCGAGCAGGTACATCGTGAGCTCCTTGAAGTACGTGAGGTTCAGCTCGTACATCTGGTCGAGCATGGCTGCGTCCTTCATGAGCGTCATCTGGTGGGTTTTCAGCGCCTCGACGATCTTGTTCACGTTCGCCTCGGCCTTGTCGTAGCGCGTGCGCAGCGATTCGATCTTGTTCGCCCCGCGTTTGAAGAAGCCGAACAGTCCCTTTTCTTCCGTGGCGTCGAATCCGCGCAGCTCAGTGACCACGTCGGTGATGAGCCCACCGACTTCGCCCAAATCCTTCGTGCGCACGCTCGCGAGCGCCGACTCGGAAAAATCGGCCATCTTCTTCTGCGCGCCGGCGCCGTACTGCATGATGGCGACCGAGTCGCGCACGTCGATCTGGTCGGCGAACGAGGCGACCATCTGCTTCTCGTCGTCGGTGAGCATGCTGTCGTCGAGCGCGGTGCCTTCCGCTTGCGCGGGCTCGGGTGAAAGCGGCTGTGCGGCGAGAACCGGCGCGGGCTCGTCGTCGAGCGCGGGGGTGAGCGTGAGCTCGGGGGTTGCCTGGGATGCGTTGCTGGTTTCCATGAGCTTCAAGCCTTTCTGTTTCCTTTGGGCGTTAAGCCCGTTTTCACGTGCGGTGCGGATGCGGCCTAGTGCGCTTTGCTCGCTTTGTCGAAGGGACTGTCGGTGAGGCCTTCTTGCGCGAGCACGGCGTTCAGGACCGAGATGTCGGAGGACACGTCGATCGCCATATCGCGGAAGAGCGTGTCGAGCAGTTTCTCGAACGCGGCGTTCAAACGCTCGAGCGCGCTTTCGATCTCGCGCTTCGAGGCGAGGATGCTCTCTCTTTGGATGGGCTGCGCGTCGAGCTCGCGGTAGGAATCGAGCAGCTTCACCGTGGTGGGCAGGTAGTAGTCGAGTAGCCTGTCCAAGTCGTCGATGCGCGAGGGGTCCTCGGCTGCGGCGTCGAGGATGGCGCCGACCACGTGCTCGATCTGGTCGAGCGTGCGTGATATGCCTTCGCCTGGGATGGCGTCGTTGCCTTCGCGGATGGCGGCGATGAAGGCGCGTCCGCGGTCGAGCAGGCGTTTCTGCTCGGCGGTGAGCGGCGCGGGCTCGTCGGGGTTGGCGCTGCGGGCAAGGGCTTGCCGGCGCTCGGCCTCGCGTTCGGCGGCGAGTTTCTGCTCGTGACGCTCGTAGGCCTCGGGCGTCATGAGGAGAAGCCCCGACTGCTCGTCGAGCGCGGCCTGCTTGAACAGGCCTTTCGCGAGCATCTTCTTCACGTTCTTTCGCACGTTCTCCGCGCTGTCGGAGCTCATCTGGGCGAGCTCCTTCACGCTGCACGATTCGCGCAGGCCGATCGCGTTGCGGTAGCGTGCGAAGGCGTTCGCGAAACGGAGCGAGCGCGTGCCCGCGATGCCGCAGGCGGTGCCCACCGCGATGCCCGCCACGGCGAACGGCAGCGCAACCGAGGCGCTGCCCACGAGAAGCGCGACGAGTCCCGTGGCGACGAGCGGCACGCCCACGGCGACGCTGCCGACGATGAGCGCGATGCCGCCGCCTCGCCGCCCCGAGGGGCTTTCGTAGCGCAGGCTCATGAGCTCTTCGT
>CAKUIV010000194.1 GCA_934661105.1 uncultured Ellagibacter sp.
CCTCGCCGAAAGTACTGCGGAGGAAGTCCGTGGGAGGATAGGGCGTTCCGCTCATGGGCGGCGCTTTTTTCTTTTGCACGCGCCCGCTCCCGGGCGCCGGGGCGGCCCGTCGGCCGCCCTTTTTTCGTCTCGCGTATCGGGCGCTTTGCGCGCGTCCGGCGCGCATCGCCCGCGTTTGCGCGCTGCGGCTCCATATTCAAGTTTTCTCTTAAGATGCCTTTTACCGATGGGCTGTTTATCTTCCGCTTTGCGGGAGTATCCTTAATATCTCGTTCATAACGAAAGGATATGGCATGCCTATTAGCTTAAGCGGTCGTAATTATTTGAAGTTGCTTGACTTCACTCCCGATGAGATCCGTTACCTCATTCGCCTCGCTAAAGAATTCAAGGCGATGAAGCTTGCAGGCACGCCGCATAAATATCTCGCGGGCAAAAACATCGTTCTCCTCTTTGAGAAGACGTCGACGCGTACGCGTTGCTCATTCGAGGTCGCTGGCCATGATTTGGGCCTCGGTGTTACGTATCTCGATCCTGGTAGCTCTCAGATGGGCAAGAAGGAATCGATTGAGGATACTGCTCGGGTGCTCGGTCGTATGTTCGACGGTATCGAATACCGTGGCTATGGTCAGGAAATCGTTGAGACGCTTGCCGCGAATGCTGGTGTTCCTGTTTGGAACGGCTTGACCAATGAATTCCATCCGACTCAGATGATCGCTGATATGTTGACGCTTGAGGAAAACTTCCCCGAGGGCATCAAGGGCAAGAAACTTGTTTTCATGGGTGATGCGGAAAACAACGTTGCCAATTCTCTCATGGTTGTTTGCGCCAAACTCGGTCTTCATTTTGTCGCATGCGGTCCTGAAGAACGTATGCCTCGTGCTGACCTTGTCGAAACGTGCAAGATGCTTGCTGTTGAATCGGGCGGCTCTGTTGAGCTTACGTCCGATGTTGAGAAGGCGTGCTCCGGCGCCGATGTCGTGTATACCGATATCTGGGTTTCGATGGGCGAACCTGCAGAGCTTTGGGAAGAGCGCATCAAGCTCCTTTCTCCCTACCAGGTGAACCAGCGCGTTATCGACATGATGGCTCCCGATGGCATCTTCATGCATTGCCTTCCTGCTTTCCACGACACGAAGACGACGATCGGCGCCGAGATCGCAGAGAAATTCGGCATCGAGGAAATGGAAGTGACTGACGAGGTCTTCCGTAGTTCTCGTTCGCGTGTTTTCGATGAGGCGGAGAATCGTATGCATTCCATCAAGGCCATCATCTACGCGACGCTTAAATAGGGGCTTCTCCTCTAAGTGATGGTAAAATGAGGGGCTGTGTTTAACAGCCCCTTTTTTCGTGGGCTTGGCTGATATGACGAAAGATAGTGCTATGACTTTACGCGTAAGCTTGGAACAGGTTGTCGATGCGGCGATTCGGTCCGCGGTTGAGGATGGAACGATTTCGCTCGATGAGATTCCCTCTTCGGCTCTTGAGCGTCCGCGCGACGCCAGTAATGGAGACTGGGCTTCGACGGTTGCGCTGCGTGCGGCAAAGGCGGCGCATATGAAACCGCGTGATATCGCTCAGGCGGTTGTCGATCATCTTCCTGAGAATTCTCTGATCGCGTCGACCGAGATCGCGGGTCCTGGTTTCATCAACATCCGTTTGACGAACGAGGCGCTTGAGAGCGTGGTTTCCGACGTGCGTTCCGAAGGCCATGATTTCGGACGTGGCACCGCTCCCGAAGGGTTCGGGCGCATCAATCTCGAGTACGTTTCGGCGAATCCGACCGGCCCGATGCATGTTGGTCATGGTCGTTGGGCTGCTCTCGGCGATGCGATGGCTCGCGTTCTCAGGCATGCGGGTTTCGAAGTGTCCGAAGAGTTTTACATCAATGACCATGGAACCCAGATGGACAACTTCGGTCGTTCCGTTTCTGCCCGCTATGAGCAGCTGTGCGGCCGCGATGTGCCGATGCCGGAGAACTGCTACGGCGGCAGCTACGTCGTCGACATCGCGCGCGAGATTCTTGACTCAGACGGCGAGAAATGGCTCGATGTCTCCGAGGAAGAACGCGTTCGTGCGTTCCGCGAGCGCTCTTACAAGGAAATGCTCGCGCATAATAAGCAGGTCCTGTCCGACTTCGGCACGACGTTCGATACTTGGTTTTCCGAGCGGACGCTCTACGAAAAAGGAAAGGACGGCAAATCCGCCGTCGACCATGCGCTCGAGGCGATGGACGAGAAGGGCTACGTTTTCCAAAAAGACGGCGCGACCTGGTTCAAGTCGACGGCTTTCGGTGACGAGAAGGATCGCGTTCTCATCAAGGAGAACGGTGAGTTCACGTATTTCCTGAGCGATGTCGCGTACCACTACAACAAAATCCAGCGCGGCTTCTCTCATCTGATCGACATCTGGGGTGCCGACCACCATGGATACGTGAAACGCTGCCAGGCCATGCTTGCAGCGTGGGGCTATGAGGGTGCACTCGAGGTTGTGCTTGGGCAACTCGTCAACCTGTTCCGCG
>CAKUIV010000195.1 GCA_934661105.1 uncultured Ellagibacter sp.
TTCCGTGCGTTCGGGTTGCGTGCTTGAGACGCGTAGCGACACGCGTTCGAGATAAATGGCCGTTCCAACGACAGAACCCGGCTTATCGACCCACTCGCTCTCTTTCATGCGCTTCCGAACGCCACGTGAAGCGTTTTCCCTTCGCGAATCCCAGGAAAAACAAAGGACCGCAGCTCGCGCGAGCTGCGGTCCTTTGCTAAACGGTTGAATGCGCGCGAGACGCTAGCCTTGCTCCCTAGTCGAGCTCGTCGAACTCGAAATCGTCGTCGGCATCTCCGAATCCGGAAAGGTCCTTATCGACCGGGGACGGAGTCGGCGTCGCAGCCGCAGCGACGACGGAGCCGTTTTGCGGCGTAGCGTACGCAACGGTCGCGTCAGCATCGATCGGGGCCTGCCCGTATCCCGGCTGAGCCGAGGCGTCGCTCGAGGCGACAGGAACAGGCACCGCGCCGCCGATTTCAGCGAGCTTACGCGAAGCATCGTTGATGAAGTCGGTGAGAAGCTCTTGATATTCTTCACGCGCATCCTCGCGATCGTCTTCGAGTTTGCGGATGGAATCGATGACATCCTGCTTGTCGCCGTTCGCGCGATCGATGATACGCTGCGCCTCGTCTTTGGCGTCCTGGATAGTCTCGGCCGCGGTGGCGTTCGCCTTCGCGAGGATTTCATCGGCAGATCGCTGCGCGATGATCAGGGCTTGAGCGATGGCGTTGCCGTCGGCGGTCTTCTCCGCGAGCTGCTGCTCGAGTTCGGCAATACGGCTGTTCGCAACTGCAAGCTCCTTGGAATTGTCGGAAGCGGCAGGTGCAGAGGCCGCTTCCGCGGCAGGTGCGGGAGCCGATTCCGGAACCGGCGTCGCCGGCGTGTCGAAACCGTCGAATTTGGAATCGTTGAGCTGTTCCTGCAAATCCGAGATCTGCTCGTTCAGGCCATCGATCTCGTCGGCGACATGCTCGAGAAAGACATCGACCTCGTCGACGTCGTAGCCCTTGCGGTCGATGGAAAAGCTCTGGTTGTGGATTTCAGCCGAGGTGATAGCCATATATCTTCCCTTCGCCTATGGATAACCCGCACCTTTATAGCAGGTTAATCAGCAATCTTACTCCGAATTGTAATACAAGCAGCGCAACGATAGGACTTACGTCCACCATTCCTCCAATCGGGGGAATGAACCTCTTGAAAAGGTTGAGATAAGGGTCGCACACCTTTCCGAGCACCGTGTTGATGTCGGCCAGAATTCCTCGGTCAGTCGGGAACCACGAGAGCATGACGTACACGAAGATGAGCATCGAGTACACGTCGGAAAGCGATACGATGAGGTATTTGAGGCTCAGCATGCGCTACTCCCCCCTTGCGCTCGGAAGGTTCCACCGCGCACGCATCTAAAGCACCCCTTGGTTTCTCAAGGTCATGCGCTCGACCTCGGAAAGCGGCGCGTTCTTCGTGATCGCGAAGACTTTGTCGGCCACGCATTCGACTGAAGCGCCGAGCGCGCAGGACGCGCCGAAAGAGAAGTCGAGGATGCGCTTGGTGAGCGCCTCGGGGGTATTGAGAAGCCCGAGCACAACCGCGTCGCCCGCTTTCAAGGCGCCAACGATTCGCTCGGCGTCGCCGTACGACGTCGGCTTGAGAACGGTGATGGAACGTTTCGTGCTGTAGCGAGGCTGCGCCGCCGAGACGGAAGGGGCTGCGTCGGCCTGCTTGGCGGCAATGCTCGCCGCCGCCGAGGTCGCAGACGGCTGGCGCGTGAATGCACCGACCGTCGAGGCTGCATCGCTTGAGGGCTTGGCCGACGATGCGGAAGCCGACGGGGCAGCATGCTTGCCAGAGCTTGCGGGCTTCGGCGTCGAAGGCTCGAAAAGCGAGTTCAGCCCCTCGGATTTCGTCGGATGGGAAGCCGCTGCAGCCATAGCGGCAGTGCCTTCGGGAGTCATCGTGGGCGGAAGCGAAGAATCCACCATGGAGCGCTCGCCGCGATAGGGCGTATGCGCCGTGGTGACGCGACGAGAGGCATAGGACTCGCTACCGGAGTTGGCGGACGAACGAGCACGGACGTCGTCGATCGAGACGAGGTTCGAGATCGCCTGGGAAGAACGCCCGGTCGACGAACGGGCACCGCGCGTGGTCACCGGAGCGTACGGATCGTATTTCGAGCCGGGCTCCCCGTCGTCGTAATCGTCGCCGTACTCCCCGTAATCTGCGTACTCGCCGTAATCGTCACCGTAGTCGTCGCTATAATCGTCGTAATCGTCAGCGTAGTCGCCACGCGAGCGCGTGCCGGCATCGCCGAAACCGAGTTTTGATTTGATGCCGTCTAGCATGCTGTGCTCCGAATTTCTCTTTCCTGGCAGCCCCATGGTGCGTCTCCTGGTTCGTTTCGAGCCGCTTTACGCGCTGGAGGGCCCACCGCGCCCAAGCAAATGCGGCGCGCCGTTTAAAACGCGTCGCTGAAGATAGCTCGACCAATGCGAACTATGGTAGCGCCCGCAGAGATCGCC
>CAKUIV010000196.1 GCA_934661105.1 uncultured Ellagibacter sp.
TTCGTCGAGGTGGACGAGCCGGCATGCGCCGGCGTCGAGCTCGCCCCAGCTGTGATCGGGCCAGAACCCCACGCCGAGCCCGAGTCCGATCATCTTCTTCACCACAAGCGGGTTGTCGCTCTCGAACGCGATATGGGGCGTGAAGGCACGCCGGGCGCATAACGTGTCGCAGACTTCGCGGAAGCGGCGCGAGCCCGCGAGCGCGATGAACCGCTCGTTTGCGAAGTCGGCAAGCGATGCGGTCTTTCCGAGTGAGCTTCCCGCGGGGACGGCGATTCCGATGCGTTCGGAAAACGACGTTTTCTCTGCGGCGTTTTCCACCGTGCTCGACCCGCGTGGCGTGATGGTCGTCACGATGACGTCGCGGTGGCGCTCGCGCTCGTCTTGCGTGACTTCGAAGGCGGTGTGCGGGTTCAGCTCGGTGAAGGCGGCGATGGCGTCGATGGCGACACCGGAAGCGGCATGCACCCCCACGCGAACCACGTCTTGTTCTCCCTGTTGGAACAGTTGCGCGTCACGCGCGATGCCCTCGAGCGTTCTCATCGCGGGTGCGATGCGGTCGCGGACGTATGCGCCGGCGGGGGAGAGGCGGATGCCGCGCCCCGCCCGCTCGAAGAGCTCGACGCCGAGCTCCTGTTCCAGTCGATGGATCGACTGGGTGAGGGCCGGCTGGGCGATGTGAAGCTGCCTGGCCGTGTTGGTCATATGCTCGTTTTCGGCCACGGCGAGGAAGTATCTCAACTGAAGCAATTCCATGGATGGATCCATTCCATAAGATTGAACCTATTGATTCGATTCTAATTATATATTAGACATTATCGAGAGAGCGACTAAGATGAATCCCGTTCGAGACGAGATTCTAAGAAGGTTTGCAATGGCTGAAATACTCGAGGCGATCATGCTCATCTGCTTCGGCTTGTCGTGGCCGATCAACGCGTACAAGAACTTCAGGGCGCGCACGGCGGCGGGCACGAGCTGGCAGTTCATCCTGCTCATCACGCTCGGCTACTTCGCGGGCATCGCGGCGAAGTTCGTGTCGGGCACGATCAACTGGGTGCTCGCCGTGTACTTCATCAACGTCGTTTGCATCGCGGTGAACTGGGCTGTTTACTTCCGCAACCGCAAACTCGATGCCGAACGCGACGTCATCGACGCGTCCGAGATGCTCAAGGAGAAGCGCGAGAGCCGCAATCGTGCAGTCGCGGCGGCGGAAAACGCCTACGTCGACGGCGTGCGCGCAGGGCAGGTGCGCTAACGGCCTTCTCGCCAAGCAAAAAGCTCAAATTCCAGGTGCATGCGGGACCATCCCCTTCGCACGCACCGTCATCAATCGCGAAAGGCGCCTTCCCTCGGGCGCCTTTCGCGTATTTCGGGCTTGCAGGCCGCTACGTGCCACCTTGTGTTTCGCGCTCGGTGCTTCCAGCGAAATCGCCCGTTCCTTCAACGAAATCGGCGCTTTTCGCCGCTTGCCGGAGGGAATGGACACACCCGGACGCGTGGCGTTTGACAATCAGGTATTCGGGTGATAATGTACACCCTCGCGCCGCTATGCGGTGTCTTTTTTCGTGTGCGTACCAGCTGAGCGCACATGAAAAAGGGGGGCCTTCCTCGGAAGGTTCCAAGCAGGCATAAGGTCTCGTTCGCGGGCAGTTGGTCAAACCGCGGGCGGGGTCGGGTAGTAAAAGAAGGAGAAGGAACTTGCCTACTATTAACCAGCTGGTCCGCAAGGGCCGCAAGACGGCAGTCGCCAAGTCCAAGACGCCGGCACTCAAGGGCAACCCGCAGAAGCGTGGCGTGTGCACCCGCGTGTACACCACCACCCCGAAGAAGCCGAACTCGGCTCTTCGTAAGGTTTGCCGTGTCCGCCTCGTCAACGGCATGGAAGTCACTGCCTACATCCCGGGCGAAGGTCACAACCTGCAGGAGCACTCCATGGTGCTCATCCGCGGTGGTCGTGTTAAGGACCTTCCTGGTGTCCGTTACAAGGTCATCCGTGCTGCTCTCGACTGCGCCGCGGTCGACAAGCGCAAGCAGGCTCGTAGCCGCTACGGTGCCAAGCGCCCGAAATAAGTAAACCGTTAAGTCGCGCGGGTCGCGCATAAGGGCAAGTCGAAAAGGTCGGCGCCCGCGACCTAATGGGAGGTTCAAGCAAGCCCCCTCGAAGCGCGCAGGAAAGAAGGAGTTTTTCAATGCCGCGTCGTGCAGCAGCAGTCCGTCGTGAAACCCAGCCGGACGCAAAGTTCAACAACCGTCTCGTCACGCAACTGATCAACAAGATCATGCTTGACGGCAAGAAGTCCCTTGCCGAGAACATCGTCTACGGTGCTTTCGAAATCGTCGAGGAGAAGTCCGGCCAGGATCCCCTGTCCGTCTTCAAGAAGGCAATGGACAACGTTCGCCCCACCCTCGAAGTCAAGCCGAAGCGTGTCGGCGGCGCAACCTACCAGGTGCCGATGGAGGTCAACTCCCGTCGCGCCACCACGCTCGC
>CAKUIV010000197.1 GCA_934661105.1 uncultured Ellagibacter sp.
CCTCCGCCATCTGCTCGTCCTTGCGCCCGAGAAGCGGCGGGCGGCTCAAAAGGCCGCGTTGCAATCTTTTTTGCGATGCCGAAACGCTAGTGCGGGTCTCGGCTTTCGATAATCACATATGGCGCTATGCCTGCTTCGAAGCTGTGCTCGATGCGGCGTCCGTGTCGAGCACGGTGAAACTGCGCTCGCGGCAGACCTTGCGGGCGTGCTTGGTGAGCGCCATGATACGCAGGTCGATGGCGGCTTTGATCTTGTCGATCCTGCCGGGTTCGTTGGCTATGAAGGGGTTGCCGAGCAGGATGTCGCAGGCCTGCTCGGAGAAGCCCTTGAGCTTGGACGGGTCGAGCCAGGAGAGGTCTTGGCAATGCCGTTCGACCTGGTCATCGATTCTGCGGGCGAAGGGTCGCATCATGCCGGCGCGCGGCGTCGTGTAGCCGCCGAAGGGCTGGGTGAGCTCGCGGTCGCACCAAAGGGCTTCGCCGGTGTCGAACACCGGAGCCGCGCGGAGCCATTCCCTGCTCTCGCTGTCGATAAGCACGCCGAAGTTGTTCCAGTGCCTATCGAAGTTCGCCATGAGGTAATCGACGACGAGCATCTTCTCCACGTCCTCGCGTACGTTGAGCCCGTGAGCGGCGCAGGCGGACACGTAGAAATCGTACAGCCCGAGGTCCGGGGGGCGTTTCGATGAGCAAAGCAGCGCATAGGCCGGGACGAACTCGGTAGCCTGGTCGGTCATGGGCTTGCAACGGGAGGCCCACTTCATGAAGCCGCCGTCCTCGAGTTCGTAGGAAACGTAGTCATCCTCGTCGAGCAGTTGCGAGCACAGCATGCTGGCGATCTTCTCGTTGAACGGTTCTTGGAACCTGCCGGAGGCGCGCCCCGACTTGACCAGCACCCGCTGTCCGTCCTTGATCGTCCAGCGCTTCGGCAGGTTGCCGTTCAGGGCCGCATCGGGCGAGGAGGCGAGGATGTCCGCGTTGCTTCTGATCTTCTCGATGAGGGAGGGGACCGATGAGGCGTCGTGCGGAAGCAAAAGCTTGCCGAGCTCTTCGCTGAAATCGTTCTCGAAACAGTTGACGTCACGCCATGTGGAGACCGAGCCGGCCGGGCGAATCCAGTATTGGTCGGACAGCGATGCTCCGAAACCGGAGGCCATGAGGGAAGCGGCCGAGGGAAAGCCGACGGCGCGCAGCCGCTCGACGGCATCGGGGCGGAAGTCGGGGATGCCTCTGTTCTTGAACCATATCGAGAGCCTGTCTCGCGTGATGTTGCCGTATGGGTCGACCGACATGAGCGGCGCATGGCCTGCATCGAAGACATGGGTTTTGCCGGTGACGGCCTGGCGGTCGTGGTTCCAGGTGAACTCGGCGACCTCGTGGTCGCGGCACATGAGGGTGAGCCGTGATAGTTCTGGCGGTCTGACGTCCATCATCTGGCTCCGCTCCTTTCGTCTGCCGGCAACGACGTGCTGTCATTCTACCGCATGGTCGCTAGCCACGCGCAAACCTGCTCAAAGGCCGCATCAACTCCCAGTGCCTCGCGACATCGACGACTCAGTGTTGGCGGATGATCTGCTGCTCGCAATGCCCCGTCCCCCCGCTCGCCTTTGCGCCCGAGAAGCGGCAGGCGGCTCAAAAGGCTGCGTTGTAATCTTTTTTGCGATGTCGAAACGCTAGTGCGAATCGGGGTATCTTTGAAAAATCCCCTCACTATTTTCGGGTTATAGGGGTATTTGACCTGCGGAAACGACATGTTACCCCGATTCGCCGCTTGCGAGGAAATCGGCGCTCAGGGGTGTTTTCTTCTTGTGGCGTGCGCTACAATCCCAATCGTTGCGAAAGCAATCTGCTCGTTCGAGCGTATCTGATTTTCCCCATCGGGCATGCGTTATGCCTCGATGCTCTATATGTTTCCCCATTGTTGTGGTTATCGTCGCGAAGTGGCGACGTTGTCCTCTATGCCGTATGCATCGGGGCGGTTTCATCGTGCGCAGATTGCGCTAGGAAGGGAAGAGGAAATGCTCGTTTCGCAGTTCACGAAAGAACGTCTTGGCGCGGCGTCGGCTGTTGCCGCTTCGTTGGAGTGCCGTTTCGGCACCTCCTATGCCGCTTCCGACATCGTCATGGCCGGCGGGGTCGACAGCGGCATCAATGCGTTTATGGACGCGGTGCTTAAGCCGGAAGACGAAGTGATCGCGTTTGCACCTTGCGGCCAGACGTATCGCGCGCTCGTTGAGGGTCGAGGCGCTCGCCTGGTCGAGGTCCCGCTTGATGAGGAAACGATGCTGCCCGACTTCGTCGCGCTCGAGTGTGCGCTCACCCCGCGCACGAAGTTGGTCATCGTGAGCACGCCGAACGATGCGAGTGCTATGGCATATCCGGAAGCTGTCGCCGACGGCATCGCCGGCGCTCTGTTCCGCGCTCAGCGCGCGTTCGGCCATTCGATCATGCTGCTTTCCGATGAGGCGCATAGCGATATGGCGAACGA
>CAKUIV010000198.1 GCA_934661105.1 uncultured Ellagibacter sp.
CATCTGCATATCTCCGACAAGGACGACGTCTACGCCGCGTTCAAGAGCTACCTCCAAAACGACTATCGTGGACAAACAGAGGAATTGCTGCGCGGATTGTCCGGTTTCCTGCGAACGTTCGCAGCAAAAACGCAGGCCGCATCCTCCCAAGCAAGCGACAGCCACATGGCGTGGGGCACCGGTGGGCGCACGAAAGGCCTTCTCGCCGATCGTAAATTATTCGGAGACTAAGTTAAAACTGCCTTTGGGGGCTCATGCGCACCCCTCAAAGGCAGTCTAGCCTTTACGCGGGGTCGGCCGAATTCAAACGGATGGCGCACGCCTGCAGCTCGTTCACCATATCGATCGTAATCGGATGCGACGGCTCGCCCCCCGCCTCAAGCTGCTTGTCCAATTCGAAGCAGGCGCGGACGAACGACTCGTTTTCCGCATTGAACATCTTGAGGTCACGGGCGGTCTTAAACCCTTCTTCAACGTCGGTCGATTTCGCGATACGCCACAAATGAAGCGTCACCAGCCGAACCGATCCCCGAAACCTTTTCTCGACAGGCACCTCAGCCATTTATCCCCCCTTGAAGAAAGCGACCCGCCGCCCTTTCCCAAGGACGGCGGGCACGACATTCATCGCATGAATCGATCGACGCTTAGTTTACTTCGCTTTCCGAACGTAAAGGCACACCGCCCGATAGTTCACATCTTCGTCACCTTCGACCACGGGAACCGCATAGTCGGCCTTGTACCCACGATCGGCGGCAACTTCGTACTCGTCTTCGATGGATGGAGTCTCGAATCCGGCTTCCTTAAGCCACGCATAGTTCTCTTCCTGGGTTCGCGCGGCCTGAACGCTGTTGCCGATGGCACGCGCTTTGTCGATCGTCCGGTCGTCACGCCTGCGATCAGCGAAAATCGTTTCCATAATGAGCAGCCCGCCCGGCTTCAGAACGCGCCCGAATTCCTTAAGTGCGCACGCCTGATCGAAGAACAGCGTCATGACGTTGTTCACATACACCACGTCCATCGTCGACGTACCGAATCCCGCTCCAATCAGGTCCTCGGGATAGGCGACGCGGAAGTCCATATTGTTTTCTTTAAGGCCGCTTTCGTGCCAAGCGCGGTCGGCCCCGTCCTTCGCCTCCTCAACGTACGAGGGGCTCCAATCGACACCGTACGCATGCCCCGCCGCCCCGACGAGCGAGCTCAGCTTGTAGACGCCGCGCCCGCGGCGGCAGCAGATATCGAGCACCTTCTTTCCTTTCAGGTCGCCAGTCGGCAGAATCATCTTGCAGATACTTGCGAACCCGTATTCGAATTGCTTGCCGCCGTAATGCTTGCGCAGCGCGTCAACGCTTACCGGCCGTGCGGAAACCGACTGCGCAGCCGCCGCCTTCCCGCCTACAGCCTCGGAGAACGTCATGTTCGCACCACCTGCGGGTTTCGACGAAAGGCGCATCCCCACGGCCCCCGGGGTGTCGGGCGTCTGCTCTGCCTCATCGAGCGTATCATCATCGATTTCCGACAGCCTCGTCACGCGCTCCGACAAGCCCATGCGGGCAGCATCGACCTTCAGTTCCTCGTTGTGGGCGTAGTATTTCTCGTTGCCGTAATGGGAAATGAACTGCGTCGTCGCCTTTCGCGTGGTGAGCTCGGCCAGGAAGACGAGCATCTCGCGACTTCCGAAACAATCGTCGATGAAATCGAAGGCGCAATCCATCTTGTCGCTTGCAGCCGTCGCAAGCGGCTTAATCTTCCCCACTTCCGCCTTGTACGCGCGCTCTACCACATGGAAGGCCACGTCGCCTTCCGTCGCCTTCTCGAGGGAGCACTGCGCCGAGAAGCCCTTAAGCAGGTCGATAACCAGGCGCTCTTTCCGAATGAACGCCTTCGCCGCCGTGCCGGAATCGATTTTACGGGCGAGCTTCCGCTCCCTTTCCGCGATACGGGACCCGAGCGCGTCATCAACGGACGCGCCTGCCAAAAACTCGGGCTTCGCCCCGCGCAGCAGGTCGCGCAGCTCGAGCACGATTTCCTCCTGACGAAGCGCCGCCGTGCAGTCCCCGGAAAGGGCATCGAGCAAGAGCCCGAGCAAGGCCACCCGCTCGTCGAACTTCGCTTCCGACGCGCGGTTCTTGATGGCGCCGCTCGCCTGCCCCGACAGGATCGAGCTCACCTGGTAGTCCGAGCGGTACTTCTCGAACAGCGCGTAGTAGACGGCGAACTGGTCGGCGATGTCGTCGTCACGCAGGAACTGGGCGAACAGCTCGCGGTTCACGGGCTTGCCCATCTTCTCGTACAGCGAGATGACCTCCGCCAGATCCTCCCATCCGCGCGCCGTGACGAACGATTTCCCGCCGCCGGGGCGCGATTCCACCTTGTAGAAGCAGTCCTTCTTCGCTTCGAGGAACGTTGTTACCGCCGGATG
>CAKUIV010000199.1 GCA_934661105.1 uncultured Ellagibacter sp.
CTAGTAAAGAATAACGGTAGCGCCCTTATGTTGCGAAAGCGTTAACGCGATTTCTCCAATCCGTGGACAAAATCGCACGATTTGCGAGCGATGAAAGTCGGAGTGATGGTTTCTCCCGCTCTCTCAAAAATTCTGACCTGGGGTTTCTCTGATTCCCAAACCGCGCTATCCAATCGCAACCCATCTCATAGCTCGCATATCGCGCGATTTTGTCCACGGAACGGGACTTAACCGTCAGAAGCAGCCAAAAACCTCCGGAGCAACGCAACCGGCACGGCAGCTACGGCGAACCGGCGCGTTTGCGGCCCCGCCACTCCGGCGAGCCCGACCTCCGATAAGCCTAGCGAATCTGAACCACGTGCATGACGTTGGTGGGCGCCGCCACAGGAACATCGTCGTCGCCAGGGATGATGGGGCTTGTCTTCGGATCGCCCGCCGTGATCACCGCCACATCCCCCCGCCTAACGTAGCCAGCCGCGCTCACCGCATCGCGAGACGCCGCGATCACGTGGTCGATCGAGCCTTTCGCGTCTCCGAGAAGCGGGGTCACGCCCCAGTACAGCTGCATGCCGCGCATCACGTGCGAAAACGGCGTCACCGAGTAAATCGGCATGCTCGGGCGGAACCCCGAGATAAGCCGCGCAGTACGGCCCGTCATCGTAGGGGCGATGATGCATGCCGCACGCAAGCATTCCGCCGTGCGTACCGCCGCGCGGCCGACCGCGAGCGACGCCAAGCTCGTTGCCGCCTCGTGTTTGACGACGCCCCCCTCTTCGAACAAGTACGGCTCGCTTGACTCGGCCACTCGCGCCATGGTTTCAACCGCCTGAACAGGCCAAGCGCCTGCCGCGGTTTCGCCCGACAGCATAACGCAGTCGGTTCCGTCGTAAATCGCGTTGGCGACGTCGGCCACCTCGGCTCGCGTCGGACGTGGGTTTCGAATCATGGAATCGAGCATCTGGGTCGCCGTGATAACGGGCTTGTACGCCTCGTTGCACATGCGGATGATGCGCTTCTGGATATGAGGCACGCGCCACGAGGGCACCTCCACGCCCAAATCCCCACGCGCCACCATGACGCCATCGCTCGCTTGGATGATCTCCTCGATGTCGTGAACCGCTTCCGCGCATTCGATCTTCGAGATGACCTTGACGTCGTCCCCGCCGTTGTTGTTGAGGAATCTCCGCACCTCGCGCACGCCCTCGGCGTTGCGCACGAACGAAACCGCCACGAAATCGATGCCGTTTTCTATGCCGAAGAGAAGGTCGTCCTTATCCTTGTCGGTCAAAGGCGGCAAGGGAACGGAAACGCCCGGGATGTTGATGGATTTGCGCTGGCCGAGTTCGCCGTCGTTTTCGATATGGCACACGATGTCGCCGCCGCGAACGTCATTTACGGTAAGCCCCAAAAGCCCGTCATCGATGAGGATCTTCGCGCCAGGCTGCACGTAGCGGGAAAGCCCCGCACACGATTGGGACACGCACTCGGCGGTGCCCAGAACGTCATCGTCGGTAAGCACGATCTCGTCGCCCGCATGCAGTGCGACCGGCGCGCCCTCTTTAAGAAGGCCTGTACGGATTTCAGGTCCCTGCGTGTCGAGAAGAATGGCGATGGGAAGCCCCATTTCCTCACGAAGCCGCTTCACACGATCGATGCGCGCAAGGTGCTCCCCATGCGAACCATGGCTGAAATTCAAACGCACGATGTCGATTCCGGCTTCGATGGCCTCCCGAAGGGTTTCTTCCTTGTCGACCGCAGGGCCGAGCGTTGCAATGATCTTGGTGCGTTTCGCCATGACATGCCTCCAGCGAAGATAACTCGTTCAAACGCCACATACCATAAACGCCCAACCCGGAAGAGGGTCAGGCGTTTATAAAAAACACAGATGCAGGCTTCGGCTTGTCGATACGCGACTTATTCCGATTCACCGCGCAGCCAAAGACCGGTCTTGCCGCCGTCCTTCTTGAGAAGGCGAACCTCGGAGATTTCCATGCCGCGGTCGACCGCCTTGCACATGTCGTACACGGTCAGGCACGCAACGCTTGCCGCCGTGAGCGCCTCCATCTCGATGCCGGTCTTGCCGGTGACGCCCGTCGTCGTCGTGATATGGATGCCGACGCGCCCGTCTTCGCGCTCTCCCTCATGCACCGGCGTGCATTCGACCTTCGCCTTCGTGATGTTCAGCGGATGGCACATGGGGATGAGCGTGCTCGTCTGCTTGGCCGCCATGACGCCCGCCACGCGCGCGCACGCAAGCACGTCGCCCTTCGCCGCCTTGCCCTCGACGATGAGCGCCAGGGTTTCGGGGTGCATGGAGATGAAGCCCTCGGCCACTGCGATGCGCTCGGTGTCCGGTTTTTGGGACACGTCGACCAT
>CAKUIV010000200.1 GCA_934661105.1 uncultured Ellagibacter sp.
CGCCGAACGGCTTTGCCCGCAACAAGGCCGCCGTGTTCATCGACGAGGAGTTCTGCACCGGCTGCATGACCTGCGTGTGCATCTGCCCGCTGAAGACCGTCTTGCGCGCGCGCCGGGACGGGGAGCGGAAGGCGGAAGTCACCGACCCGCTTCTGTGCGCCGGGTGCGGGAGGTGCATGTTCGCCTGCCCCACTAACGCGATCCGCATTTCTATGGCATGATTGCGCTGAGACTTTCGGGGGAGCGCGGCGTCTTCGGTCGAGGCTTTGGTTGAGACTCGGTTGACGACGCGCCGAGAGGCGAGCGGGTCCAGAGTTCGGTAATCCTGAACATGCGGCAAGGGAAGGGGAGCGCCATGGCGGGGAAAGATTCGGGCAGGGGCGCGAACGTGGACGCGAACGTGGACGCGGGTGCGGATACGGCGCCGCGCGACGGCATGCCGCTCGTTCCCCTTGTCGCGAAGTCGATCCCGCCTTCTCCTTCCGCCGCCCCGCGGGAGCGCATCATGCGCCTGCTCGCCCGGGGGCGCGCGAAGCGCTTCACGCTGGTGAGCGCTGCGGAAGGCTACGGCAAGACGACCGCCCTCGCCGACTTCTGCCGCGCCCTGCGCGACGAGGGGTCCCTGTGCGCGTGGTTCTCGGCTGACGAGGACGATCGCGAGCCCGCGCGCTTCTGGCTGAACTTCCGTTATGCGCTCGACGCGGGCATCGAGCGCTACGGCGGCGCGCGCCTAAGCTGCCCCGGCGTTCCCAGCGGCACCGCGCAGGCGTGGAAGCTCGCGAACGACCTCTCGCTTCTGGCGGAGTCGGCGGGCGGGGCGGTCATCATCATCGATGGGTTCGACTGCCTCTCCTCGAGCGACGCGCTCGAGGAGTTCTCGCGGTTCTGCCGCGCCCTTTCCGCGAACGTCCACCTTTACTTCTCAAGCCGCACCCGCATCGCCAAGGACGGCCTGCCCCACGCGCGCAACGCGGAGGTCCCGCTGCGCATCGACGCCCACGCGCTCGCTTTCACGCGCGACGAGGCGGCGTCGTTTTTCGCCGAGCGAACGGGCGTGGAGCTTTCCTGCGAGGTGCTCGACGCGGTCGAGGAGAAGACGCTCGGGTGGCCCTACGGCGTCGAGGCGCTTGCGGAGCTCGTCGACGGCAAGAGCTTCGACGCCGCCCGGCTTGAACGCTCGTTCGTCGGGGAATCCACGGTGAACGACTTCTTCCAGTACGAGGTTTTCGACAACCTTTCGGCCCATGAACAGGAGTTTCTCGTCAAGTGCTCGCAGATGGGCGTTCTTTCGCCGCGCTGCTGCGGCTATGCGCTCGACGAGGGGGACGCCGAGGGGCTTCTGCGCGACCTTTCCCGCCTCAACGTGTTCCTCGAGCCCGACCGCGCAGCCGACGAACGCTACGTGCTCCATCCGCTGTTCGCGAGCTGGCTTCGGCAGCGCGCCCGCGACCTGCCTGCCGAGGAGGTGCGCACCATCAACGCGCGGGCGTCGCGGTGGTGCGAGACCCACGCGTGCCCGACGCTCGCCGCGAAGCACAGGATCCTGTCAATCGACCGGTCGAGCCTGTTCAACCTGGCACATGCGGCGTTTCCCCAAACGCAAGCCGAGTTCTTCGACCAGCAGACGTCGTTTCGCGACGAGGTTTCGCCGGATGGCCTGTCGGCGTGCTTCTGCCTTCTCGCGGCATGGGCCTACATCTACTGCGCGGATCTGGGCAACGCCAAGGCGTGGCTTGGCAGACTCGAGGAGCACGGAGACGAAATGCGCGCGCCCGCGATGCACCTTTCCGCCGAGACCATCAAGGCGAAGTGCTGCTACCTTTCGGGCGACTTTGAGGAGGGGGAGCGGATCGCCCGGCGCATCGAGCCGAAGCTCGAGGGCCCGCAGACCGTCCCTCTGCGCATCATGCTCGTGCACTGCTACGCGGAGGCCTGCGACCAGCGCGGCGAGCGGGCGCAGGCGGCGGAGCTGCACGAGAACGCCGCGGTGCTCGCGCAGAGCTGCTCGTTCGACTTCATGGGCGCGATCAACCAGTACGAGATGGCGTTTTCCCTCGTGGAGGAAGGGCGCTTCCATGCGGCGCTCCAAATGTGCCGCACCATCAGGCGCTCTTTTTCCGCCGACCATCCCGTCATGGGCGCGGCCGACTCCCTTTCGGCGTATGCGGGTATCGCGCTTGGTGAGCTTGATGGCGTAGACGACGCCCTGCGCCGTGCGCGCCGGCTCGTTTCCAAGAACAGCAACCCTGACATGTACCTCGACTGGTGCACGGCGCGCGCGTGGGCCCATTTCGCCCTCGGACGGAAAAGCGAGGCGGACGCCGTTTTGCTGGAGGCGATCGACTTCGTGAAGTACGGGCCGGCGAGCCTTCCGC
>CAKUIV010000201.1 GCA_934661105.1 uncultured Ellagibacter sp.
CGTCGAGCACGATGAGGTCGGCTGCCTTCCTCACCTCGATCGACCCCGTTTCGTCGCCGAGCCCCAGGATGCGCGCGTTGCCGAGCGTCGCGGTATGGAGCGCGAGCGTGCGAGACGCGCCGACGATGCGCTCGAAGTACACGACCTCGCGCCACATGTCGTACTGCGTGACGTACGGGCATGCCGAGTCGGTGCCGATTCCCACGGGAATGCCGGCTTCGAGGGCGGCTTGCGCCGCGTGGACGATGCCCTTGTACACGATGTCGCCGTTGGCCTTCTGCACCTCGGTCGAGTGCGTCTTTTCAGGGGCGAGCTTCACGAACGGGAGCGCGGGCGATACCGTGCAGGTGAGCGAGGAGGCGCGCCCGACGCCGTTTTCCTTGAAGAGCGCGATAAGCTCGGGCGAAAGGTCGGCGCCGTGCTCGATCGTGTCGACACCCGCCTCAAGCCCCACGCGCACCCCTTCGGCGCTTTCGATGTGGGCGGCGGTCGACATGCCGAGCTTGTGGGCCTCGTCGACTGCGGCGGCGGCGATTTCGGGCGACATGCGCAAAACGCCCGGCTCGCCTTCCTTTTCGGCATCGAACACGCCGCCCGTGATGAACAGCTTCACGAGGTCGCACTTGCGAGCAAAGCACTCGCGCACGATTTCACGCGCTTCATCAGGCGTTTTCGCGATATGAGCGAACAGCCCCGCCCCGTGGCCGCCGGGCACGGTGACGCCCACGCCCGAGGTGACGAGCCGTGGGCCGGGGTACTTGCCCGCGTTCACCGCGTCGCGCACGTCGACGTCGGCGAAACCGGGATCGCCGACCGAGCGCACGGTGGTGACGCCGCTCGCGAGCTGCTGCTGCGCATGCTTCCTGATGGTGCGGCGCAAATACCACATGCCGAGGGGGTTGCCCACCACCTTGTCAATGAGGTCGCCCGCCGCGCCCGCGCTCGTAGGCTTGCCCGACCCGCACAGGTGCACGTGTAGGTTCACAAGCCCCGGCATGAGGTACGCGCCGTGAAGGTCGATTTCCTTCGCCCCTGTTGGCGGCACGACCTCAGCGGCCGGACCGGCAGCCGCGATGCGTCCCGCATCGTTCACGACGACGGTCGAGTTGGGCCGCGGCTGCATGTCGGCGGTGCCGTCGAGCACGGTTGCGTGGGTGAAAACGTAGGCCATGGGGGTTTCCTCCTTATCGGAAGCGATTCGCGCGGCAAACCGCAAGAAGCAAGGGATGATGAGCCGAATTATACCCCACTTGTGGAATTAACTTCCCTGGCAAGTGCGCAGTCGGCTCGGCCTTGGCACAAGGAAGCCGAGCCTTCGCGTCGAATTCGCTGAACCCGCCGTCTGTTGATCTTTCGGAAAAGAGACTCGAACCCCCTTTTCCCGCTCCGACGGACAAAATCTGTCGATATGCGAGTAGTAAGCTAGGACAAACTTTTATATGGAGAATCGTGACCTGGGGATACTCGAATCGTCAATCGCAGCAAACATCGCGCGCATCAGATTCGCCTCGCAAATCGAGATTTTTTGTCCACGTCTGGCGTATTCCGAGCAAGGTAGGGCTGCTCCGCCCGATTCGGGACGTCTTACCATTCCATCACCCGACAAGCGCCGCTATGAGGCTGGCGGCTCGTTGCTGCTGCTCATCGGCCGATATCGATGCCGCGCCGTCGCCCGCCTGCGCGCCGTAGTCGCCGAACCCTGCATGGTTGCCGCCCTCGATGACGACCGTCTTGGCCGAAGCGGGCAGATTGCCGGCGTTGTCGGCGAGCGCGCTGCGGTTGAACACATCGTCTGCGTCGCCGTACACGGTAAGGCAATCCATTCCCGCGCTCGAAAGATCAGCCGTTGAATACGACGCGAGGAAGATAACGCCCTGCACCTCGCCGGTGTGCGTCGAAGCATATTGAGCTGCGGCGACTCCGCCGAGCGAGTGCCCGGCAAGCCACCATTCTTGCACGTCAGGAGCTTCGGCTCGCGCGGATGATGCAGCGTCGATGCCGAAAAAGGCCAGGTTGAACGGCATTTTCTCGATGACGCAGTAATAGCCTTCGTCGGCGAGCTTGCTGGCGAGGGGAACGTAAGCCGCAGGTTCCACCTTGGCTCCCGGGTAAAACGAGATGCCGACCTTCGCATGCGGATCGCCCACCGCGATGCGGTCGGGCGTTTCGACGAGCTCGCCGGCGTCGGCAAGCGACGACTCCAGGCTAAGCGCCGCATCGCCGGCATGATAGTAGTCGGACACGTACGCGAAAAAGCCGATGGCGCACGCCGCCACCACGGCAACGAGCGCTACCACGAGCCTGCGAGGCCACCGACGCGCGCGGCGAGGCTTCGCGCCAGCCGA
>CAKUIV010000202.1 GCA_934661105.1 uncultured Ellagibacter sp.
CATTTCCCTTATGATTTGACGATGGGAAGACCCTAAATTCGACATTCCTGGCACAAACGACCGTCTCTCGCAATTCGTGGCGTCTAGCGAGGAAATCTCATCCAAGCCGGGCGGGCGAATCGCGCTCAAAGCGGGCATGCAATCGTGTTGCGCCTAATGAGACTCAAGAGCTCGAAGGTCGGCGCGCGCTCAGCCGTTCGGGTTCCGCGTATAGCTTCCGCCCGCGGAAGGGCAGGTGCCTTCCGGTTTATCTTCTCCTGCAGCTTTCGCAGAAGGCGCAGGCGGCGGGAGCTGCGGCAAGGCCTCCGAGCGCGCTTTCGCGCAGCTCGAAGGGAAGGCTTTTTCCCACGGCGTACATCGCGTCGACCGTCTCGTCGAACCCGACGAGGTTGCCGATCCCGGCAAGGGCGATTTCAGCCCCTGTGATGGCCGTGGCCGCCCCTGCTGCGTTACGCTTCTGGCACGGCACCTCGACGAGCCCGGCGACCGGGTCGCACACGAGCCCCATCAGGTTCGACAACGTGGTCGCCGCCGCGTTCAGGCATTCTTGCGCGCTGCCGCCGGCAAGTTCCACGCAAGCCGCCGCCGCCATCGCCGCCGCGGCCCCGACTTCCGCCTGACAGCCGCCTTCGGCGCCCGATACCGTGGCGTTGCGGGTGATGAGGTACCCCACCGCCGCCGCGCACAGAAGCCCGCGGATGAGTTCTTCGTCGGAAAGCCCCCGTTCCTCGCCGAGCGCGAGAAGCACGCCCGGCACCACGCCTGCCGAGCCTGCGGTCGGGGAGGCGACGATGCGGCCCATCGACGCGTTCGTTTCGAGTACGGCCATCGCGTAGGTCGCCGCCTTCGCAACGACGCCGCCGCAGACGCCTTGCCCGCTTTCATGCAGCGCGCGCATGCGGGACGCCTCGCCGCCCAAAAGCCCGCCCATCGAATCGACGGCCTCGTCGAGCGGGCGATGCGCGGCTTCCCGCATGACATCGAGCGCATGGAGCAGGTACTCGTGCGTGTCGTCGGCGTGCCCCTGGACGGCGGCAAGCGCGCGCTCTCGTTCGGCGAAGGCAGCTGAAAGCGGCTTTCCCTCGTTCGCGCACCATTCGGCCATGGCGGCGCCGCTTGCGAAATCGAACGCTTCGAATCGCTTGAGCGCGCGTTCGGCCTCCTCCGGCGCGGGGTCGGTCTCGTCGTCGCCCGCTCGAAGCGAGTCTGCGGGAACCACGCGAACGGCCGAGATCCCCGGGTTGCTCAGGATAAGTTCGCGCGTGTCGTCGTTCACGCCCTGGTCGCATTCGAGCACGGTGTAGGCGACTTCTCCGCGACGCTCGCGGAACATGCGCGTCGTCGCGATGTTCACGCCGTCGTCGGACAGGCATTTCGCGATATGCGCGAGCACGCCGGCGACGTCGCGCTGCCTCACGACGACGCTCGTGTGCTCGCCGGTGATCTGCACGTCGATGCCGTCGAGTCGGGTGATGACCGCGGCGCCTCCTCCGATGCTCTCGCCGCGCACGGTGAGCACCGTCCCTTTGACGTCCTCGACGCGGATGTCGATGGTGTTGGGGTGGGCGAAGTCGTCCGAATCGGCATCGGGGAAAAACGAGAACTCGAGGCCTGCTTCCTTTGCCCATTCGAACGAGTCGCGGATACGCAGATCGTCGGCCTGAAAGCCGAGCATGCCCGCGACGAGCGCCTTGTCGGTGCCGTGTCCGCGATAGGTATGGGCGAACGACCCGAGCAAGCGGAAGGAGACGCGCTTCGGCTCGTCGGCGCAGAGGTTCCTCGCCATGAGCGCGCAGGCGAGAGCGCCTGCGGTATGCGAGGAGGAAGGTCCCACCATGATCGGACCGATGATGTCGCGTAATCCAAGCGTTTTCATGGAAGCCAGCCTTTCGGAGCGTTTCGGGAAGCGATTCTCGCGCGGCAGGGGCCCGCGATGCTTTTACCAGAATCGCCATATTGTGAGCGAAGGGCGGGGTCGAGCCGCCGTCTCCACAAAAAAGATGGCGGATCGCGCGCATCGGACGAGTATACTCATCTATCGTATAACTTAGTGGACTGACAACATGGGCATAGGGCGTCCGCGCTATCGCGGTCGCTCGGATAGAGGCTTCATTGGACGACAGCAATTCGGTCGAGCTGACGAGCGAGCAGGCTGAGGCCGAACTCGTTTCTTACGGGAAGAGGTATTCGGTCGTCCGCCTTCTCAGCAAAGAAGACGTCGATTCCGATCGGTTCTGCCTCTTGAACGGGCCGGGGTGCCCGTGCTTGCGCCTTGTGTGCGACAAGGTCATCGGGTCGGGAGGCGAATGCACGGAGCGTCTCTCGTTCGGCTCGAGCACGTACG
>CAKUIV010000203.1 GCA_934661105.1 uncultured Ellagibacter sp.
GCGTGAGGCCGGCGAGCGCATTGAGGATTGGGAGCTTGTTGAGCAGGGCCTCTCGTCCGAAGAGGCGCGTCAGGAGGCTTCGCGTTGCCTGCGCTGCGATCACTTTGGCTTCGGCTCGTTCCGCGGAGGGAGGATTGACCAATGGTAACGATTACGATTGACGGTAACGTTTGCGAAGTGCCCGCTAACATGACGATTTTGGAGGCGGCGGCTTCTGTAGGCATCAAGATTCCGACGTTGTGCTATCTCAAGGATCTAAACGAGGTGGGCGGTTGCCGCGTGTGCGTGGTCGAGGTCGAGGGCGCCGAGCACCTTGTTGCCGCGTGCAACAATAACGTCCTTGACGGCATGGTCGTTCACACGAATAGCCCCAAGGTCCGTGCGGCGCGCAAGACCAACGTCCAGCTGCTTCTCTCGCAGCATGATTCCTCGTGCACCAGCTGTGTGCGTTCCGGCAACTGCACGCTTCAGACCGTCGCCAACGACCTCGGCATCTATCGCCTGCCGTACGAGAAGCACGTCGAGCATAACTCCTGGGACCGTACGTTCCCGCTCATTCGCGACAACGAGAAGTGCATCCGCTGCCTGCGTTGCATCCAGGTGTGCGAGAAGATCCAGGGCCTCGGCATCTGGGACCTTACGAATCGCGCCTCGCATGCGTCCGTGGGTGTGCGCGGCCGTAAGCCCATCACCGAGGTCGATTGCGCCGCGTGCGGTCAGTGCATCACCCATTGCCCCGTGGGTGCCCTTCGCGAACGCGACGACACCGAGCGCGTCTTCGATGCCATGGCAGATCCGAACAAGGTCGTCATGTTCCAGATTGCTCCCGCGGTGCGCACCTCTTGGGGTGAGGAGCTCGGCCTTTCCCGCGAGGAGGCGACAGTTGAGCGCCTTTGTTCCGTCCTGCACGCCATGGGCGCGAGCTACGTGTTCGACACCGATTTCTCTGCCGACCTCACCATCATGGAAGAGGGCTCCGAGCTGTTGCATCGCATTGCCGAGCATGACGCTGGCGGCGAGGACGCCCCGGCGCTGCCGCTTATGACGTCGTGCTGCCCCGGTTGGGTTCGCTACGTCAAGGCGCGCTATCCGCAGTTCGTGCCCCAGGTCTCGACCTCTAAGTCGCCGCAGCAGATGTTCGGCGCCATGGCAAAGACGCATTACGCAAATGTGCTTGGCGTCGACCCCAAGGACGTCTTTTGCGTCTCGATCATGCCCTGCGTCGCAAAGAAGACCGAGGCGGCGCTTCCCACCATGCTGGGGGAGAACGGCGAGCCCGATGTCGATGTTGCGCTTACGGTTCGCGAGGTCGTGCGCATGATTCGCGCCTCGCATATGGATCCCACCAACTATGAGGATCGCGAGCTCGATCGTCCGCTCGGCTTTGGCACGGGCGCCGGCGTGATTTTCGGCACGACGGGCGGCGTCATGGAAGCGGCGCTGCGATCCGCTTACTTCCTCGTGACGGGCGAGAACCCTGCGCCCGACGTCTTTAAGGAGGTGCGCGGCCATGAAGGTTGGCGCGAGGCTGCCTTCGACCTTAATGGCCGCGAGCTTCGCGTAGCGGTGGCTCACGGCTTGGCAAATGCCGGCAAGCTGCTCGATGCGCTGGAGCGCGGCGTTGCGCACTATGACTTCGTCGAGGTCATGGCGTGCCCCGGCGGCTGCGTTGGCGGCGGCGGACAGCCCATTCACGATGGCGTTGAGCTTGCCGATGAGAGAGCTGCGGTATTGCGCACGCTCGATCATGGCGCAAAGATCCGTTTTAGCCATGAAAATCCCGACGTGGCAGCCTGCTACCGCGACTTCCTCGGCGAGCCGCTTTCCGAGCTTTCCGAAAAGCTCTTGCATACTGACCATACGGCTTGGGATATGCCGTAGTTCGTAATCGTGGGTAAAAATCGCCCTCCCTCGCTTTGGCCAGCTGGCCGCTGCGGGGGAGGGCGAAACCTTGCTATAAGGAGCGGCCTCTCGGCGAGGCCTTGAGTAGGTTGGTCTACTCGGCCATCTGGGCCTGGACGGCGGTGATGGCGACGACGCCCACGATGTCGTCTGCAGAGCAGCCGCGAGACAGGTCGTTCACCGGCTTGGCGATGCCCTGGAGCACGGGGCCGTAGGCCTCGGCGCCGCCAAAGCGCTGGACGAGCTTGTAGCCGATGTTGCCGCTCTCGAGGTCGGGGAAGACCAGGATGTTGGCGTTACCGGCAACGGAGGAGTGGGGAGCCTTGAGCTCGGCCACGGACTTCACGAGTGCGGCGTCGAGCTGCAGGTCGCCGTCGAGAGCGAGCTCGGGAGCCTTCTCGTTGGCCAGCTGCACGGCCTCCTGG
>CAKUIV010000204.1 GCA_934661105.1 uncultured Ellagibacter sp.
TTCGGCACGAAGAAAAGCTTCGACACCAAGAAGGCGCAGCGCTATTTCAAGGAGCGTCGCGTGAAGTTCCAGTTCATCGACCTGAAGGAAAAGGGGATGAGCAAAGGCGAGCTCGAAAGCGTCGCGCGCGCGGCGGGCGGCATCGACGCGCTCGTCGACCCGAAGGCCAAAGACGCCGACGCGGTCGCGCTTTTCACCTACCTTTCGGCCGACCAGAAGTTCGACAAGCTGCTCGAGAACCAGCATATCGTGAAGGAACCTATCGTTCGTAACGGCCGCCAGGCGACGGTCGGTTACGCTCCCGACGTGTGGAAGACCTGGGAGTAACCGCGATGGCGAAAAAGCGTATCCTGCTTGTCGCCACGGGCGGCACCATCGCGTCGGCCGAAGAGGGAAACGGCCTTTCACCTGCGCTTTCCGGCGAGGAGCTCGCGCGGTTCGTTCCTGAGCTCGCCACGCTGTGCACGCTCGACGTGAAGCAGGCCATGAACATCGACTCCACCAACATGCGCCCAAGCGACTGGCTGCGCGTCGCACGCGCCATCATGGAAAACTACGACGACTACGACGGGTTCGTGGTGCTGCACGGCACCGACACCATGGCCTACACGGCCGCCGCCCTGTCCTACCTCATCCAGCAAAGCCCGAAGCCCATCGTGCTCACCGGCTCGCAACGTCCCATGGGAAGCCCCTTCACCGACGCGAAGCTCAACCTGTTCCAGAGCGTGCTCTACGCGACCGACGACGACGCGTGCGACGTCTCTATCGTGTTCGGCGGCATCGCCATCGCCGGCACCCGCGCGCGCAAGCAGCGGACCATGAGCTTCAACGCCTTCGCCAGCGTGAACTTCCCGCCGCTTGCCTACATCCGCACCGATCGCATCGTGCGCAGCGGCTCTTACGTGCACCCGCGCGCGCAGACGAAGAGTGCGCGTCCCGTTGTGTACGACGCGCTCGATCCGCGCGTGTTCGCGCTCAAGCTCACGCCGGGGCTCGACTCGGGCATCTTCTCGGCGCTGGCGCCCGCCTACGACGCGGTCATCCTGGAAACCTTCGGCATCGGCGGCGTTCCCGAGCGGGGGGAAACCGGCCCGCGCTTCCAGGACGCCATCTACTCGTGGGTCGATTCCGGGCGCATCGCGGTCATGACGACGCAGGTTCCCGAAGAGGGAATCGACCTGGGCGTTTACGAGGTTGGACGCGCATACGCCGACCACCCGGGCATTCTGCGCGGCGCCGACATGACGCCCGAGGCCATCGTCGCGAAGACCATGTGGGCGCTTGGGCAGACCCACGATGTCGCGCAAGTGGAAAGCCTCTTCAACCGCGAGGTGAACCACGACCATTCTCCGCTTGAGTAGATGTCTCGTGTCGTGCGATAATTGCCAGTCGACAACGCAAGCAGGGGAAAGGGGACCCGCATGAAGAAATTCCTGGCGGAATTCAAGGAGTTCATCAACCGCGGAAACGTGATCGACCTCGCGGTCGCGGTCATCATCGGCGGTGCGTTCACGTCGATCGTGACGGCGCTCACCACCAACATCATCAACCCGCTCATCTCGGTCGTCGCCGGTGGCGGCGCAGGGACGATTTCGGGACTCGTCGTTCCGGGAACCGACATCGACTTCGGCGCGTTCATTTCTGCCGTGATCAACTTCCTTATCGTGGCGTTTGTCGTGTTCCTGCTGGTGAAAGCCGTGAACAAGGCGCAGGAAGCAGCCGAGAAGCTTACCGGCAAGGAAAAGGAAGCCGAGAAGAAGCCTCCCGTGTGCCCCTTCTGCCTTGAAGAGGTGAAGGAAGGCGCGACCCGCTGCCCGCATTGCGCGGCGGCCTTCGACGCGCCCGCGAAAGGCGAGTAGGGGCGAATCTGGTTCGGCTCGCACGTTTCAAGCGCGGGACGCGATTGCCTGCAAGGGGCTCTGTCGGCGGTTGTCGGCGGAGCCCCTCGTGTTTCTTGGGCGCGTGGAGCGCGATGCCGCCTGCGGTTGCGCGGTGCCGCCCGCAACCGCGAGCCCTGCTACAGCTTCACGCTCGCCGGCGTGATGCAGTCGTAGCGCACGGCCTTGCCGGCGATGGAGTAGCTCGGCTTGACGCCGGCGAGGTACGGCCCTTTCGCGGGACGCTTCACCACGACCTTGCGCGGGCGGGCGGCGATGGCGGCAAGGAGCATATCCTCCTCGTTTGCGCAGGGCCTTTCCAGGTGGTGGATCAGCTGGAACTTCTTTTTGACCGCCGCGCTCTTCCTGCGTTCGGGAAACATCGGGTCGAGGTAGATCACGTCGGGCGCTTGCACGGGCGTCTCGCCCATTGCCTGCGCG
>CAKUIV010000205.1 GCA_934661105.1 uncultured Ellagibacter sp.
CGGATGGCGCCTTCGATGCGGGCGCGCGGCCGACCCGCGAGCGATGGCGCGGCCGCATCGTGCGCGCCTTCCGCGTGCGCGGTGCGGACGATGTGCGCGCGGCGCGCGAGACGAGTGCCGATGCGGTGCTGCTCGACGGCGGCGCGGGGGAGGGGAGGGCGTTCGACTGGGAGCTGCTCTCCGGCTTCCCGCGGCCGTTCTTCCTCGCGGGCGGGCTTTCCCCCGAAAACGTGGGCGAGGCTGTGCGCCGCGTGCGGGAGCTTTCAGGAAGCGCGCTTGTCGGCGTGGACTTGTCGTCCGGCATCGAGACCGAAAACGTTAAGGACCCTGTGAAAATGGCGGCCGCCGTGGTCGCAGTGAGGAGCATTTCATGAGCAATTCGCCAACATCTCGCGGGCGTTTCGGCGCCCATGGCGGGCAGTACATCCCCGAGACGCTGATGAACGCGGTGATCGAGCTCGAGGAGGCGTACGACCATTACAAAAACGACCCTGAGTTCAACGCCGAGCTCACCGACCTGCTCAACAACTACGCCGGGCGTCCGAGCATGCTGTACTTCGCGCGCCGCATGACCGAGGACTTGGGCGGCGCGAAGATCTACCTTAAGCGCGAGGACTTGAACCACACGGGCGCGCACAAGATCAACAACGTGCTCGGGCAGGCGCTGCTCGCCAAGAAGATGGGCAAGACCCGGCTCATCGCCGAGACGGGCGCGGGCCAGCACGGCGTGGCGACCGCGACCGCGGCTGCGCTGCTCGACATGGAGTGCGTCGTGTTCATGGGCAAGGAAGACATCGAGCGACAGGCGCTCAACGTGTACAAGATGCGCCTTTTGGGGTCGGAAGTGCGCTCGGTCGATTCGGGCACGGGCACGCTCAAAGATGCGGTGAGCGAGACCTTCCGCGAATGGACGACGCGCATCGACGACACGCACTACTGTTTGGGATCGGTCATGGGGCCGCACCCGTTCCCCACGATCGTGCGCGATTTCCAAGCGGTCATCTCGCGCGAGATCAAGGAGCAGGTGCGCGCTGCGGAAGGGAAGTTGCCCGACGCGGTCGTGGCCTGCGTGGGCGGCGGCTCGAATGCGATCGGGGCGTTCTACCATTTCATCGACGAGCCGTCGGTGCGCCTTATCGGGTGCGAAGCCGCAGGTCGCGGGGCCGACACGTTCGAGACGGCGGCGACGATATCGACGGGGCGCTTAGGGATCTTCCACGGCATGAAGAGCTATTTCTGCCAGGACGAATACGGCCAGATCGCGCCTGTGTACTCCATTTCCGCAGGGCTCGATTATCCGGGAATCGGCCCCGAGCACGCGTGGCTGCACGACACGGGGCGCGCCGAGTACGTTCCCGTGACTGACGACGAGGCGGTCGAGGCGTTCGAGTACTTAAGCCGCACCGAGGGCATCATCCCCGCCATCGAGAGCGCGCATGCGGTGGCGTACGCGAAGAAGATCGCGCCTGAAATGGGCAAAGATCAGGTTCTGGTGATCAACATCTCGGGCCGCGGCGACAAGGACTGCGCCGCGATCGCCCGCTATCGAGGGGAGGACCTCCATGAGTAACGAGATCGGCAAGCGTTCGGGCGCGGCGCGCGTCGCTGCGGCGTTCGAAGGCGGCAAGAAGGCGTTCATCCCCTTTGTGACCTGCGGTGACCCTGACTTGGAAACAACTGAGCGGCTTGTGCTGGCCATGGCAGGCGCGGGTGCGGGCTTGATCGAGCTCGGCATCCCGTTTTCGGACCCGACGGCCGAGGGGCCGGTCATCCAGGCGGCGAATCTGCGCGCGCTTTCCGGCGGCGTGACTACCGATGACGCCTTCGAGCTCGTGCGGCGCGTGCGCGAGCAAACGGACGTGCCGCTTGCCTTCATGACGTACGCGAACGTGGTGTACTCGTACGGGACCGAACGGTTCTGCGACCGCATGGCGGAGGTGGGGGTCGATGCGCTCATCCTGCCCGACGTGCCGTTCGAGGAGAAGGCCGAGTTCGCGCTGCCGTGCCGGGAGCGGGGGATCGCCCTCGTGTCGCTCATCGCGCCGACGTCGGCGGGGCGCGTGCGTGAGATCGCGGCTGACGCGGAGGGGTTCGTGTACTGCGTGAGCTCGCTCGGCGTGACGGGCGTGCGATCGAGCATCGAGGGCGATGTGGCCGGGATGGTGAAGCTTGTACGCGAGGCGAACCCAAGCGTGCCCTGCGCGGTAGGGTTCGGCATCTCGACGCCCGATCAGGCGCGCAAGATGGCGGCGGTGTCGGACGGCGCGATCGTGGGCAGCGCGATCGTGAAGCTCGTGGCCGAGCACGG
>CAKUIV010000206.1 GCA_934661105.1 uncultured Ellagibacter sp.
ACCGACTGGTGCCAGGGCCGCTCCTGCTGGGCTTTGGCCGGCGACGGCAAGTGCGACGAGTTCAACGAGTACCTCGACCAGGCGCGCAAGGCGACCGACGACGCCACGCGCCAGGAAGCCTACAACAAGTGCTTCGACATCATCGCCGAGGAAGTGCCGCTGTACCCGCTGTTCCATAAGAAGGTCCTCACCGGCTACTGGGCCGACAAGATCGAGGGCTTCCAGGCAAGCCCGACGACCGGCCTGTACTTCCAGGACGCAAAGCTCAAGTAGGCACGCGCGCAGCGCAGTGGAGCCCAACTGAAAGCGAAGCCCGCCTCGCACCGAGGCGGGCTTTTTTGTCGCGCGCATCGAGAAGACGGCGAAATGGGCGAAGGCGCAACTATACTGTTTGCGTTTAGACGGAAACGAGAGGGAAGGTCTATCGCATGAATCGGCTTTTTTCGGTCTATGGCGACTCCATCAGTTCCTTCGAGGGCAAAACCCCCGCAGATTGGAGCGTGTTCTACAAAGGCGAGCAGCGAGAGCTCACGGGGGTAGACGAGGCTGACGACACCTGGTGGATGCAGGTCATCAACCATTTCGGGGGCAAATTCCTCGCAAACGCCGCCTGGTCGGGGTGCGTATGCGAGGGAACCGCGTTTCCCCAGGGCGCAAGCGAGCGCCGCATAAAGAAGCTCGAGAAAGACGGCAAGGTCCCCGATGACATCTTGGTTTACATCGGCATCAACGACTACGGCTGGGGCTCGGCTTACGCGCAGATCTGCGGAGGGTCGCCGAACGCGCCGGCCGAGCTCGTGGAAACCTGCCCCGACAAGGGCAAAGTCGCGCGATTCGCCCCCGACGACGCCGTCGAGAAGTTCTCGGAATCGTACCGCCTTATGCTGAAGACCATGCACGAGAAGTGGCCCGAGGCGCATATCTGGGCGGCAACGCTTCTACCGGGTCGCGTGAAGGGCGCCTCCACCTCGACTTCCCCGCGATGGTTCCGCGGCATCTGCGTCGACGAGTACAACGAGGCCATCCTGAACGCCGCGACCGACGAGCCGAACTGCACGCCGGTCGATGCGGCCTCTTTCGGCTACGACTACGAGGCGGTCGATGGCACGCACCCCACCAACCGCGGCATGAAGCAGCTCGCAGCCCTGTACATCCGCGGAATGGAGAAGGCCTGCCCCGAGCTTGACCGCACGCCCTACGAGGGGGAAAAGCTTCTGACCGACGACATGAAGACCGTCGAGTTCTGCACGAAGCCCTGCGTCGACTGCAAGTATGCCAAAGGCGTGGGAAACAACTGGTGGCACGTGTGCGAAAAGCAGCTTGGCGAGTAGTTTTGTGCGCTCGCCATGCGCGTGAGCGCACAAAAGGAAAGCGAGCTCTATAATATATGGTTGGCTTTTCGTGAGCGCATGGCGCATTCGAGGGCTGAACAAAACTCAAGGAGCGCTCTTAGGAGCCATACTCGAAAGGAGGGGACTCAGTGAATAACCTGTTGCGATTGATCGGCAACCGCCTCATCTGGCTGCCCGTCATGATCTTCGGTGTCACCGTTCTCGTCTTCTTCCTGATGTCGCTCTCGCCCATCGATCAGGCCTATTCAGCCCTGGGCGAAAACGCATCAGCGGACCAACTTGCAGCCTACCGCGCCCAGCACGGGCTCGACGACCCCGTCGTCGTGCAGTACTGCAACTACATGATCGGCTTCTTCCACGGCGACCTGGGAACGTTCGGCCCGGCAAGCCAGTCGGTGTCGGGCCGCATCGCCACCGCCCTGCCGATCACGCTGCAGCTGGGCTTCTTCGGCTTCGTGATCGCGATCATCGCGAGCGCGATCCTGGGCGTCGTCTCGGCGCTTTACCGCGATCGCTGGCCTGACCAGGTGATCCGCATCTTCTCGATCGCCTGCATCGCAACGCCGTCGTTCTGGCTCGCCGTGCTCTTCATCCTGCTGTTCTCCTCGATGCTGCACGTGCTTCCCGCCTCGGGCGCCTTGCCGGCGCTCACCGAGGACCCGGTCGGATGGCTCGCCCGCATGGCGATGCCGGGCATCGCGCTCGCCGTGCCCCTCACCGGCCAGATGACGCGCATCATCCGCACCTCGATGGTCGAGGAGCTCGACAAAGACTACGTGCGCACCGCCCGAGGCTTCGGCATCCCCTACGGCACCGTCGTCGCGCGCAACGTGCTGCGCAACGCGCTCATCACCCCGGTCACCGTGCTCGGCCTGAAGTTCGGCTACATGATCGGCGGCGCCGTCGTCTTGGAGGTCATCTTCTCGCTGCCGGGCATGGGCATGGCGATCC
>CAKUIV010000207.1 GCA_934661105.1 uncultured Ellagibacter sp.
GGTGACGTAGCGGTCGTGCGACCCTTTGAGCTGCAAGCCCTCCTGCGTGATGTAGCCCGCCGCGTCATCCTGCTCGACGGCGGTTTTCATCTGACGGTAGAACCCGTAGCACACAGCCGCCGCCGCGACGATCGGGATGCCGCCGTCGATGATGATGCTCGTCGCCTCGTCGTCGAACTGGAACACCGACACGTCGAGCCCCACGAACACCGCAGCGAGCACCGCGAAGATGCCGAGGAACCAAAGCACCACCTTCACCGCCGACACGGGAAGATCGCCCACAAGACGCCCCGTCTGACCGTTCATGGCGAAAAGGTAGTCGTCGTCCTTCCAGCGCGTGTGGAGCATCCACACGGGGAAGAGCGCCTGGCGCACCTCCCCCACCTGGGTATTCGCATCGATGGAGCCCTCGCCCACCGAGTCGTAGCCCACAACCGTGGCGCGCAGCTCCTCTTCCAGGCTGCCGCGCATGCGCCGATCGACGCGGTGGCAGCACGCATTGGGATCTTGGTCGTAGCGCTCGGCCAGATACCCCGGCAGATACGCCACCGAGAAGTCACGCATCTCGGAGAAGTCGAACGGCTCGATCGCGTCCATGTGCGCGTCGGGCATCTTGGAGGAGGCATCGGCGGGGATGCGGGTGAACGAGAGCTCGCCTTCGCGGTACGCCTCGTAGACGTCGGTTTCGGTCACTTGCTCGTCGCCCGAACGGTAGGTCCGCACGTTCTCGCAATGGAACGTGCCCGAGCCCTCGGCTCGCCCGTCGTAGAGCCAGAACGGCACGTAGACGCCCTGCAGATGCGCGATACGGTTTTGGCTCGCGAACTCCTTCGGCAGGAACTTCTTGCCCTTGTAGTAGGAGGCGAGCGCGTTTTGCGCCGCTTCCTGATCGAGCTTGAAGGGGATGAGCGCATCGGGCCGGGCGCCGCCCGCGAATGCTCCGGGAGCGACGGCCTGATTGCCGCAGTAGGGACATTCCGTGACCGACGTGGTGGCGTCGACGGTGATCTGCGCGCCGCACGACGAGCACGTGAACGACCGCAGGCCCGCGCGCTCCTCGTCGTTCCAGGACGCGCGCGCGAAGTACGACGCCTCGGCACCGCCCTCGGCCGCCGCCTGCGCGCTCACCTGGGCCGCGTCGTCGAGCACTTCCTGCGTGACCACGCTCGAGGCGCCTGCCGCATCGCCCATCTGGTCGAACGCCGATCGCTCGCCCGCTTCGGCACGCGCAGTCGCTTCAGCTTGCGCCTCATCGGCGGCCTGTTGCTTGGCCGCATAGAGCGCCTCCACCTCTTCGGGGGTGTAGGACCCTCCGCAATAATCGCATTGGAGTTTTCCCGTGGCACCCACGTAGTGAAGCGGGCCCATACATGCGGGGCATTGGTAGTTGACGGATTCAGCGGCCATGGACAGGCACCTCCGATAAGCGGCGTTTTCGCTTGCATGGACATGATAAATGACGAGGGTCCGATTGCGCGCGGCAAAGATAGGATTCTCAGCATGACCTCATGTCCCGAAATGCCCGCAATCGGTTGGACGCGCGGCCCGTTTCGCGAACGGCTCGCAGGCTATACTGGACGAAGCGATGCAGCGGACGGAAGAATCGGGCGGACACGTGGGAAAACGCGATCGGCACAAGGCAACAGGGGGCTTCGAGCGAAAGGCTCGCGGCGCCTTCGCGCTTACCGCCTGCCTCCTCGCCGCCGTCCTCGCCGCCGTGCAGGCGTTTTCCGGTTCGGCGCCGGCGCCCGCCCACTCCATCGGCCAAGGCCCGTCGAGCACCTCGGGCCTCATGATGCTCGGCGGCGCGGCCATCGGCGCATGGTGCTTCACGGCGAATCTGCGCTGTTCCGACGCGGTCATAAGAAGGAACTTCACCATCATTGCGGCGTTGCTCGTTTTCTGGCTCCTCGCCGTTTTGGTGAAGTACCCGGCGCAAGGCGACGAGATGGTGTCGATGCTATGGTACCTGTACTACGTCCCCATGCAGTTCATCCCGACGCTGTTTCTGGCAAGTGCCTGCCGCGCGGCGACGCTCGACTCGAGGCCTTGCATCCGCCGGGCCATCGCCTTTGCCTACGTCGCCGATGCGATCGTCGTCGCGATCATCCTGACGAACAACATCCACCATTTCGCGTTCGTCTTCGACTTCGCGAACCCGAACTGGGGCGGCGAATACGCCTACGGCTGGGCATACGCCGCCTCGATCGCCCTGCAGCTTTCCGAGTACCTCTGCTTCTTCGTCGCCGCCGTGCCTGCCGCCCGCAAGCAGCTGCGCAGCGCCTTCGTGCCGCTGCTCGT
>CAKUIV010000208.1 GCA_934661105.1 uncultured Ellagibacter sp.
ACGCTCGGCAGCGGGTTCAGCTTCAGGCGGATGCCGAGCTGGCGCATGGCCTGCGTGGGTTGGATGAACGTACGGCCGACGTATCGGTTCTTCACGATGCCGTCGGAATACGGGATGCCGCTTTCGGCGGAATACCCGAGCGCGGACGGGATGCCCGAATCGGGAACACCGAGCACGAGGTCGGCCTCAACCGGCGCCTCGCGCGCGAGGATGCGGCCCATGCTGCGCCTGGCCTGGTAGACGCTCTGCCCGTCGAGCACCGAGTCGGGGCGGGCGAAGTAGACGTACTCGAAAATGCACGCCGCGGGACGCGCCGGCGGCACCGCCTGCTCGGACACGAGCCCCTCGTCGTTGATGCGGATCATCTCGCCGGGAGCCACGTCGCGCACGTACTCGGCGCCGACGATGTCGAGCCCGCACGTCTCGCTGGAAACGACCCACCCGCGGTTCTCGGGAAGCTTCCCCAGGCACAACGGTCGGATGCCGTTCGGGTCGCGGAAGGCGTAGAGCGTGTCGGGGCTCGCGAGCACCATCGCGTAAGCACCGCGCAAATGCTCCATGACGTAGCGGATGCCGTCGCGCAGGTGGTGCGTCTGCTGCGTGATGTGGCCGATCGCCTTCGCCGCGACCTCGGAGTCGGTGGCGGAACGGAACTGCACGCCCTCGGCGATGAGGCGCGTGCGGATCTCGTTGGGGTTCACGAGCGTGCCGTTGTGGGCAAGCGCGATGAGCACCTTGTCGATCGCCGAGATGTGCGGCTGAGCAGCATCCCACGAGTCGGCGCCGCCGCTCGTGGAATAGCGCGCGTGCCCCACGGCGACGAACCCGTCGAGCGCGGCGAGGCTCGCCTCGTTGAAGACCTGGGTGACGAGCCCCAAGTCCTTCGTGACCATGATGGTCTCGCCATCGCCGACGGCGATGCCCGCGCTTTCCTGGCCGCGATGTTGAAGAGCTTGCAGGCCGAAGCAGGTCATGCGCGCCACGTCTTCCCCCGGGGCGTACACGCCGAACACGGCGCAGGCTTCTTCGAGGCGGTCGGGGCGCTCGCCCGGCAGTACCGAAGTGCTCATGAAACGATCTCCTTTGCTGCATCGTCTATGGTCGAGGCGGCTTGCGGGTCGACCAAATCGGCGCCCGCACCTCCTTCGCTTGCGTTCGTTTGGCCGGCCGCAGCGTCGAGCGAAGCGCTCGATCCGCTTCCGGCCGCTGCGAATTCAACGGGCGCGCAGTACAAGATGTAGCGCGCGTCGGAATTGCTGTCACAGGTTGAAAACATGAAGAGTTGGGAAACGTCCTGAGCCGACGGAGCCGCGGGAACGGGCGAAACGATGCTTCGGTCGATCTTGTCCTGCGTGTACGCCGTGAAGTCGGCGTCGGTTGCGAATTGGGTCTGGGCAATCGGTTCGGACCCTGAGCAATGCACGAGGGAAATCGAGTTCAGGCGATAGTTCCCCTTCGGGGTGAGCAGATACACGTTGCGATGCGCGTTGAACTGCGTGCTGTCGGCGAAATCGGCCAAGGCGGCGAACATCTCGCCGTTTTGGAGATGGTGGCCCTGCACGATGCTGTTCTTGTCGGAGAAATCATCGGCGTTCGTCGAAAGAAGATAGGGTGTGCCGTAGGTCGGCATCCACCAGCCGCCCACGTTCCCCTCGAAATCGGTGGTGAGGTACTTGTCCGGATTGTCGGCGGGGGCCTTCACGATAGGATAGTTCACGTTCGTATTGGGAATATAGATCCAACCGACCACATCGGGATTGACCGCGCGAAGCGCGTCCCAGTCGACGGAAAGGTCGCTAAGCGCCGCCCCTTCGACATCTGCTACATCGGAATCGGAGATGAAGGCGCTCTCGGCAAGCGCGTCGTAAGATTTCTGGCCCTGCCAATAGATGAAGAACACGGCGCCAAGCGCGCATACCGCAGCGACGAAGACGATGATCGCCGCGATGAGGATGCCCGTCCACAGTTTGCGACGTCCCGCCTGCTTTGCATGCGACTGCGCCACGCGCGCCTGCGTAGACGCGATGCCGTGCGAGCGATGATCCCCGGCCATGTCTCCCTTTCGCGAACGAGGGGCGAAACGCCGAAGCCGACATGATCTTCGCGTCTGCGCCCTGTGAAACCCCACTATAATAAGCAAACGCCCCCGAAGAGGAGGCGCGCATATGCTTTTATGCAAATTACATCGGCGACCGTCTTCTCAAGCGGGCCGCCTCGATGCGGCAAAGCGGTTATTTCTTCTTCAGCTCGTCGATGAAGCCCTTCGCGATGCATGCGACGATGAT
>CAKUIV010000209.1 GCA_934661105.1 uncultured Ellagibacter sp.
TTCCCGGGTCTTCACCATGCTCCCTCTCGTTTCCGCGGAATCGTTCCGCCTTCTTCCTTGCTGCACGCCATTGTACCCAACCGACCCGCGCCATGCCTTTCGTCGACGTACCGTCGACCTGGTTTCGGCCGAAATCGCTGCGCATCCGCTTGCGCGGCGCGGCGAAACGACGGCGCGCCCTGCATCTAGGAAGAGCGACCGCACGGGACAATCCCTTCGCGCAGTGCTCTTCCCGCGAGTACAATAGGCGGAAACGAAAGCATGAAGCGCTTACGTCCCACCTGTCAAGGAGGAGAAACCCATGGATGCAACCGAAAAGCGCTATCTCGAGCTTCTGTCCCGCTCGTTTCCCACCGTCGCCGCCGCATCGGCCGAGATCATCAACCTGTCGGCCATCCTGAACCTGCCGAAGGCGACCGAGTTCTTCGCCTCCGACATCCACGGCGAGTACGAGGCGTTCTCGCATATCCTGCGAAACGGCTCGGGGTCGATCCGCCTGAAGATCGACGACGTGTTCGGCGACACGCTGCCCGAAAGCGAGAAGCGCGCGCTCGCCACGCTCATCTACTACCCACGCGAGAAGGCGAAGCTCACGTTGTCCCAGGTGGAAGACGCGAACGCCTGGTACGCCGTCACTGTTCCGCGCCTCGTTGAGGTATGCGAGCGCGCCGCGCGCAAGTACACGCGCTCGAAGGTGCGCCGCGCTCTGCCGCGCGAATTCGCCTACATCATCGAGGAGCTGCTCACCGAAGACCGCCATGGGGTCGATAAGGACGCTTATTATTCAGCCATCATCGACGCCGCCGTGCGCACGGGACGCGGCGTCGCGCTCATCGAGGCGCTGTCGACGATGATCCAGCGGCTCGCCGTCGACAAGCTCCACATCGTCGGCGACATCTACGATCGCGGTCCCGCGCCGCACACCATCATGGACACGCTCATGAACTACCACTCGGTCGACATCCAGTGGGGCAACCACGACATCGTGTGGATGGGCGCGTCGCTCGGGCAGCGCGGCTGCATCGCGCACGTGGTGCGCAACTGCGCACGTTACGGCAACCTGTCCATCTTGGAAGACGCTTACGGCATCAACATCCTGCCGCTCGCCACGTTCGCCACGAGCGCCTACGCCGACGACCCGTGCGTCGCTTTCGGCTTGAAGGGCAACCCCGATCTTCCGCCTGCCGAACTCGAGATGAACGTGAAGATCCAAAAGGCCATGGCGATCATCCAGTTCAAGGTGGAGGGCAAGCTCATCGACGACAACCCGGCGTTCGGGCTTTCCGACCGCAAGCTCCTCGACAAGATCGACTACGAGCGCGGCACCGTCGTGCTCGACGGCGTGGAATACGAGCTCACCGACAAGGTGTTTCCCACGATCGACCCGGCCGACCCGTATCGCTTGACGCCCGAGGAGGAAGAGGTGATGGACCGCCTCGTCGCCGCGTTCACCGGCTGCGAGAAGCTCCGCCGCCACATGCATTTCTTCCTGGAGGCGGGAAGCCTGTACAAGGTGCACAACGGCAACCTTCTGTTCCACGCCTGCGTGCCGCTCAACCCCGACGGCACCTTGAAGGAGGTGGAGGTGTACGGGCGCACGTTCAAGGGCCGCGCGCTCTACGACGAGATGGAGCGCTACGTGCGCGCGGCGTTCTTCAGCCACGACGCCGAGGAGCGCCGCCGCGGTCGCGACCTTCTGTGGTACCTGTGGCTCGGGCAGGGCTCGCCTTTGTTCGCGAAGAGCAAGATGGCCACGTTCGAGCTCTACCTCATCGCCGACAAAGCGGCTCGCAAGGAAGTGAAGAACCCCTTCTACACCTTGATCGACGACGAGGAAGTGGTGGCGCGGATCTTCCGCGATTTCGGGCTCGACCCGGAGACGTCGCACATCATCTGCGGGCATGTGCCGGTGAAGGTGAAGGACGGCGAAGACCCGGTGAAGTGCGGCGGGAAGGTCATCATGATCGACGGCGGGTTCGCGAAGGCTTACCAGCCCACCACGGGAATCGCCGGCTACACGCTCATCTCGAACTCGTACGGCTTCATCCTGGCGGCCCACGAGCCGCTTGCCTCGACGCGCGCGGCGATCGAAAACGAGCTTGACATCCATTCATCGCGCCACATGGTGGAATCGGTGCCGCGGCGCACGCGCGTGGCCGACACCGACACCGGCGTGGAGCTCAAACGCGAGATTGCCGACTTGGAGCAGTTGCTCGAAGCCTACCGCACCGGCGAGATTCCCGAAGCGGGCGGGACGGACATGAAGCTTCGCCA
>CAKUIV010000210.1 GCA_934661105.1 uncultured Ellagibacter sp.
GGGAAGTTTTCTTTCACCAGTGGTTCGTCTCCCGAACAGGCAAAACGCTTCCCCGGCTCGTATTCCATGACGAAGCCGAATTGCTTGGCCGACCCCTTCGACCTCACATCGAAGAACGTCGTGTCGCGCCCCATGACGCATGCGCGATCGCCCGGCCTCATCGCATGCAGGAAAACCCTCTCCCCGATGAAGCGCGACTCGCTCGGGCGCAGAAGCATGTGGGCCAGCGAATCGACCGTCGAAATGACCTCCTCGTTGCCCCATACATGGAATTCGCCCTCGTACGTGCCGCATTCCATGCCGTAGCAAACCACGCGCAGTACCCACACCGCGCCGAGAAGATGGTCTACGTGGGTGTGGGTAAGGAACAGGTCGTGCACGCGCCCCTGCGCGATGCCCGCTTGCTCGAGCTGGGAAAGGATCCCGTTGCCACCGCCCGCATCGACGAGAAAGACCCTTTCCCGATTGCCGGCGATATCGCCTAAAGCAGCAGGATCGCCTTCCTCCTCGAGCGCGAAGCAAGCGTTATAGCACCTGATTGCAAGCGCGTGACCGGTTCCCAGCATCGTGAGTTTCATATGCAGGCCTAAAACGATTCGCGAGAAACGAGCACATCGAGCGATTCGGTCATCTCGTGACGAGGGCTCGGATGAGCGTCATCAGCCGGATGCCCCACCATCATAAGGTCGACGAGCACGTAATCCTCCGGAACGTTGAACGCCTCACGAATGGCCTTCGGGTCGTAAGCGCCGACCCAGCACGTTCCCAACCCGGCCGCCGTCGCCGCATTCGCGATGTTGGTCAGCGCGATCGTCGTGTCGATGTCGCCGAAGTCTCCCGTCTCGTATCCAAGCCCTTTGCAGGAAACGGACGAATCGTATGCCCCGATGATGACAGCCGGCGCGCCGTAGCGGCACTTCGTCGCCCCATCGACCTTCGCAAGCCCCTCTGCGCTCTGCACGACGCACAGGCGGAACGGCTGTCTGTTCATTGCCGTGGGCGAAAGCTGAGCCGCCTTAAGCAGCGTGTCGAGCTCGCTTTCAGTCAGCTGCTCATCGGAAAACGCGCGCACGGAATAGCGTTCGGAGAGAAGGTCGAGATATGCCTGGGAATCCATTTGCTGCTCCTTAATCGAGGTGAATGGCTTTTCGAGCACAGTATAACCCCACCTCGGAAAGGTTCCGCGCAGCGAAAGCGAGTCGCCGTGTTCCAAATCGACGGTTTCCCCTCGCAAAAGGGACCCAGGAAGGCTCCCCTGCGGCGAAATCAACCATCCAGGCCCTTGAACTCGGCCCTGACGAGGTACTCCACGTTGCCTTCAGCTCCCTTGATAGACGACTCGACCGTTCCGGTCACCGTGAACCCAGCTGCGGCAAGCGCGTTTCGCACTTCCTCGACCGTGCGCGCACGGACAGCTTCGTCGCGCACGATGCCGTGATCTGTTTCATCGTGATGCGACTCGAACTGGGGTTTTACCAGACCGATGAATACGCTCCCCTCGCCATCGCGACATGCAGGGCTCGACAAACGAGCGAAAGCGGGCGCCAAAACGGCAAGCCCGATGAAACTCACATCGCATACGATAAGGTCGAACGGCGCCCCTAAACTCGCCGGATCGGCAAGCTTGATGTTCGTGCGCTCGAATACAGCCACGCGCGAATCGGTGCGTATCTTCCAGGCGAGCTGCCCGTAGTTCACGTCGACGCACGCAACGCTCGCGGCTCCGGCCTGCAGAAGACAGTCGGTGAAGCCACCAGTAGAAGACCCAACGTCGATGCAGCGCATACCCGAAACATCTTGCCCGAAGGTATCGAGCGCGCCCTGCAGCTTGTAGCCGCCGCGCGACACGTAGCGCTTGAGCCCGCGCACCACGATGTCCGCATCGGGCGCGACCTTCACCGCCGCACTCGTCACGTACACGTCGTCGACCTTCACCTCATGAGCGAGCACAGCGCGCAGAACGGTTCCCTTATCAGGGAAAACACCTTGCTCGACAAGCAAATCGTCAAGACGCGTCTTTTTCGGCTTCTTATTCATGCGATCCATTATAGCCGCGAACACAGAGGCGTTCGTCCGTTTCGCGCCATGAAGCGGTTATCGAGCTTACTTACACGTCGAGGAAGCGAAGTAGCCGCCCCCGCCAATACGGGAGACGGCTACTTTCACAAGCTCAAAACTCGCACATGGGATAACTGCCGTAGCAGCGGCAAGCCGCCTTGCGCGCATTCTGCGCGCCATCGTCAC
>CAKUIV010000211.1 GCA_934661105.1 uncultured Ellagibacter sp.
GCGCTCCTTCTTCTTGCGGTACATGTCGTCGTCGGCGTTCTTGAACACGTCCGCCTTGTCGTCGGATTTCGGGTCGAAGGCCGCGAACCCGACCGACACGCCGGGAAGCGACTCCCACCGTCCGCGCTCGAGCGTAAGCTCCAGCTCGAAATGCGCGTTCAACTCGTCTATGCGCTCGATGTCGCGCGTGACGATGGCGCAGAACTCGTCCCCACCGATGCGGTAGCAGCAGCCGTAAGGGCTGTAGGTGCGGTAGATGGCGCGCGCGATGAGCCTAAGCCCCTCGTCGCCCATGTCGTGGCCGCAGGTGTCGTTCAGCTGCTTGAAGCAGTCGACGTCGAACAGGATGAGCACCGCCTTCTCGTCGAGGAACTCGATGGCCCCCTCGTAGCTTCGGCGGTTGAGCAGGCGCGTGAGCGCGTCGGTCTGCTGGATGATCGAGCAGTAGAGGATGTAGAACATCATGCCGCTCACAGAAAGGGCGAGCCAGGTGACGCGGATGTTGGAGTCGGCCATCTGCACCGAGATGCTCACCGCCAGGAAAGCGAGGATGAGCCAGGGGATGTGCCGGTTGCGGTACTGAAAGCCCTTCGAGAAGCGCGACGTCTCGACGAGCAGGAACAGCGCACTCGCGAAGAACGCGGCGATGTAGGCGAAGTAGAACGTGCTGTGGTGATAGATTCCCTGGTCATCGACGTAGAACACGATTCCGAACGGCGCGCAGGCGCATTCGAGGGCCGCATGCGCCACGACCGCGGCGTACGCGATGCGCATGGTCTTCGAGTCTTTTTCGGCGACGATGCCCACGTACAGGACGCCGAGCGCCGGGGCGAGCGAGAACTCGATCGCCTTCAAGACGGGAATGGCGACGAAGCATGCAGGCGCCTGCCCGCCCATTTCCAAAGCCGCCCATTCGCAGGTCGTGCCGATGGCGATCGTGGCGAAGATGGCGATGAAGTGGCGCTTTTCGTAGCGCGGCAGCGCGGCGTTGCCGTGGACGCTGAAGATCATGATGACGGCTGCCGCCGCCGCTATGAGCGCGATGAATGAGTAGTACATGATGCCGGTCGTTCTCGTCTCTTTCCCTCGGGCGACGATTCTACCATGAGCGCGCGCCGCCCTGCCAAGGAGCATCACACGGGCGTGCGCGGGCGCGCCGTTCGCTACAATGGGGAAAACGAGTCCAAGATGGAGGTGCCGCGTGGCCGACGGGAAAAACAAGCAGGACGCGATCGCCGCATGGATGGAGCATGCGCCGCAAAACGTTTGCCGGAAAACCGACGAGCTCCTTGCCGAGGTGAATGGCCTGAGGGGCGAGGAAACCATCTACCCGCCGCAGGACGACGTCCTGAACGCGCTTGCGTTCACTGCTCCTAAGGACGTGCGTGCGGTCGTGCTTGGGCAGGACCCTTACCATGGCCCGGGGCAGGCGATGGGACTTTCGTTCTCGGTGCCCGAGGGGCAGAAGATCCCGCCGAGTCTTCGAAATATCTTCAAAGAGCTCGCGGCCGACACGGGTTGCGCCATCCCGTCGAGCGGGGACCTCACGCCGTGGGCGCGCCGCGGCGTGCTGCTTCTGAACACGACGCTCACCGTGCGCGAGCATGCGGCGAACTCGCACAGCAAGCTCGGGTGGCAGACGCTCACCACCTACGTGATCGAGGAATGCATGCGCGCGCCCCAACCGGTGGTGTTTTTGGCATGGGGGCGCCCTGCGGTGAAGCTCATCGTCGAGGCGAAATCGCGCGTCGAGAGCGCGGCGGCGCTCCTTCAGGGGGAAGCGGCGAAGCGGGAGGTGCACGCCGTTTCGCGCAAGTTCGTGCTTGCGAGCACGCATCCGTCGCCCTTGTCGGCATCGCGCGACGCGGGGGACTTGCCGGCATTTCTGGGGTCGCGGCCGTTCTCGCGTGCGAACGGGCTTCTGCGCGAATGCGGTGAGGAGCCTATCGATTGGTCGCTTCCCGCTTAAACGAGCCGGGGTTCCGGGTCGGGGAATGCGTCGGGCTGGGGAAGTTGCCAGGGTTGCACGCGCGGGCGGAGGCTGGGGTCGAGCGCGGCGGGCGTCCGTTGCGGGTTCGGCGGTACTGGCGGACTCCGGGTGCCGGCTAGGGCCGCGGCGCTTTGTCGGCGGAATCGCGGGCGACGTCCGGCCAGCTTGCGCACCAGGCGATGCCGCGCGCCATGCGCAGCGCCGGCTCCTTGAAGTGGTT
>CAKUIV010000212.1 GCA_934661105.1 uncultured Ellagibacter sp.
ACGACGCCCACGATGACGCTTTCCATGCCGAAGCCCGGCTCGCGGAAGATCTGGATGGCGCCTTCCTGCGCGAGCTCCTGCATTCCCTTCACGAATTGCTTGCGTTTCAGCGTGTTAACCTGGGTTATTCGCGCGAAGATTTCAGGCGCGAAGGTGGGGATGGCCGGGAACTGCACGTGGTCTTTGCCCGCGCACACCGTGTCGCCGATGGAGAAGATGCCCGGGTCGAACAGACCCACGATGTCGCCGGCGTACGCCTCGTCGACGGTCGCGCGGTCGTCGGCCATGAGCGAGGTGCCCGTGGCGAGCTTGAGCTTCTTTTCGCCCTGCACGTGGAACGCCTCCATGCCGCGCTCGAATTTGCCCGAGCAGATACGCAGAAACGCGATACGGTCGCGGTGATTCTTATCCATGTTCGCCTGGATTTTGAACACGAACCCGGAGAATTCGTTGCGCATCGGGTCGACCGGTTCGCCCGTGAGGCAGTCGGTGTAGGGGAGTGGAGTGGGGGTGAGACGCAAAAACTCCTTCAGGAAGGGTTCCACGCCGAAGTTGGTAAGGGCACTACCGAAAAACACGGGAGACAGCTTGCCGGCGCGTACAGCGTCCAGGTTCAGCTCGTCGCCTGCGCCGTCGAGAAGCTCGATGTCGTCGACGAGGTTTTCGTGATTCGCCTCGCCGATAAGCTCGGCGAGCGTGGCGTCGCCGAGCTCGGCTTCGATTTCGGCAACCTTCTTGGTGGCGTTCGCGTGGCCGTCGCCCTCGAAGGCGATGACGCGTCGCGTCTGGCGATCGAATACGCCGCGGAAGTTCTGACCGCAACCGATGGGCCAGTTCATGGGGTAGGTTCCGATGCCGAGCACTGTTTCGATCTCTTCCATGAGGTCGAACGGGTCGCGCGTCTCGCGATCCATCTTGTTCACGAATGTGAAGATGGGAATATGGCGCAGCGTGCACACCTTGAAGAGCTTCTTCGTTTGCGCCTCGACGCCCTTCGCGCCGTCGATTACCATGACCGCTGCGTCGGCGGCCATGAGCGTGCGGTAGGTATCCTCCGAAAAGTCCTGGTGGCCGGGGGTATCGAGGATGTTTACGCAGTAGCCGTCGTAAGAGAATTGCAGCACCGACGACGTTACCGAGATGCCGCGCTGCTTCTCGATATCCATCCAGTCGGACACGGCGTGCTTCGAGCTGGACTTGCCCTTGACCGAACCGGCAGTTTGAATGCTGCCGGTGTAAAGCAGGAGTTTCTCGGTGAGGGTGGTTTTACCTGCGTCAGGGTGCGAGATGATGGCGAAGGTGCGCCGCGAGGCGATTTCGTCTGTCAGGTTCGACATGGGTTCTCTTTCCGCGATGTGCTTGATTGTTGGGTGACGAGGCGTGTGTTCGCCTTCCGTATCGATAACCCATGTATTGTAGCTGTTCAGGCGAGGGTCAACAAGTTGTGGGCCGTTTCGAGGTTATCCAAACATAGAATAATCAAAGTGCGAGGGCTTGAGGGGATAGTCTGAGTAGCTGGCTTTTTTCAACCTATAAAAGCCCAGGTCAGAAATTTCCAGCGCACCACTCTACCACGGCTTGCGGCTCAAGCCCTCGCACTTCGATTATTCCGTGAATGGATAGAGGCTTATCCGATGGGGGTATCGTCGTTCGTTTTGCTGCGGGCAAGCTCGATCGCCTGCTTGCCCGAGAGGTGCTCGATGTCGATGGCAACGATTGCGACCGAGCCCGCGTGCTCGCACTGCTCGATCTCCTCGAGCTGGTGATCAGGACTTTCGCTCGGTGCGAGCGTCTGTGTGAGCGCGGTCAGGGCGTCGAGGCTTTCGACCTTGTTATCGACGATGCGGGCGCGCCCGAAGGCGATGACGCTTTTAAAGTACGTGGTGAAGCGTTCGGGAACGAGGTCGCTTTTGTCGACCACGCAAAAGCTCACCTTGTCGTTGCGGGCGATTGCGTCGATTTTGTGGCCGGTTTTCGCGCTGTGCAGGTAGATCGTGTTGCCGCGCAGGACGTAATTCACTGGCACGGCGTAGGGGTAGCCGTCGTCGCCCGCGACGGCGAGCACGCCGTAGACTCCCCGCGACAGGATGTCGCGGCACTCGGCCTCGGTGAGTGCCTGCTTTTTGCGTCTTAAGTTTCTAAACATGGTTGCCTTTCGGTCGGGCTCGGGGC
>CAKUIV010000213.1 GCA_934661105.1 uncultured Ellagibacter sp.
TCCCGAAGAGGTTCCGAACGACGCCGATGCAACGTGCGTGATGCACCCGGAGCTCGAATCCGGACGCGATCCAGGCCCTTTTTCGTCCGCTGGTTTTGGCAGCCCGAAAAGCATCGACGCCGCTGACTCGGGCGATTCCGATAACCCCAACGGTTCCGGCAGCATCGATGCCGCAGACGTTCCCGGCCTTGCCGAGGCTCGTGCGATCGCCCAGTTCAACGACCAGAACATCGTCACGGTGTACAACTTCGAAGTCGAAGGCTCCATGGCGTACCTCATCATGGAGTACGTGGAAGGCGTGACGCTCGAACAGTTCCTGCGCGAGCATGACGGCGACCTTACGCTCGACATCGTCGCGAGCGTGTTTTCAGGCGTTGCCCACGCGCTCGAGGTCGCGCACTCGCGCAATATCTTGCATCTCGACATTAAGCCGGCGAATGTGCTGATCAACCGCCAGGGCGAGGTGAAGGTGACCGATTTCGGCCTGGCGACGCTCGCCGACGCCAACGGCACAGGGCGCGCCGGGGGCGGCACGATCGGCTATATGCCACCCGAACAGTTGCGTTCCGAACCGCTCGACGCCCGTTGCGACGAATGGGCGCTTGCGAGTCTGACGTACGAGATGCTCGTGGGGAAGAACCCCTTTTTTGCGCGCGACCTGCCGCATGCCGAAGCTGCGATAGATGGTGCCGAGCTTGTTTTGCCGTCGCTTTTATGGAATGACATCGACGAGGGCATCGACGACGTCATGTTCTACGCGCTCGACCCCGATGTGATCGAGCGCTACGACACGGTGAAGGATTTCGAGGAGGAACTGCTTCCTTACCTGGGTAATCGCCGGGAAGGGAAGAAGCAGCTCGCGCTTTTGGTGAACGGCATCGATGAAGAAAGCACCGAGGAGGAGGGGGAAACCGATAAGGAACCTCGCGAACCACGTGTTCCCCTGATGGAGCGCGTGAGCGAGCAGGGGCTTAAAGTGGCCGCTCGCGTGGCGGCCGTGCTCTCCGTCGCTCTTGCGTCGTTCGTTGCGCTCGCGAATGTGCCGCACATCGGGTTCGTTGCGGGGGCGTCGGGCTTCGCGAGCCCTATCGCGTGGGGCCTTCTCGCGGCGTTTTGCGTAGCTGCCGCCGTGAAACCGCACGTGGGAGCGCTGCTCGCGTTCGCCTCGCTCGGTGTTTCTCTCACCCTGAACGGTGCGTACGCGCCGGGCATCCTGCTTGCGGTGGGGGCGGGCGCGTGGTGGTGGTTTGCCGGGCGCGAGGGCGACGCGTGCGCGGTGTCGGCGCTCGCGGCCCCGTTGTTCGGCGCGGTCGGCTTCGCCCCGGTGGCGCCCGTGCTTGCCGGCGGCCTTGTCGTGTCGGTCGTGCGGGCGGTCGCCGCTGCGGCGATGGCGGGACTTGCGTCGTTCGCCCTGGGAAGCCTGTCGACTATGAGCCTTATCGACTGGAATGCGCTCGCCAACTGGGATTTCTCGCTGGGGAGCGGAACCATTGCGGCTGGAGGCAACGCCGCCCTCGACCCCGACCAGGTGGTCGGCGCCTACGTGTCGAGCACGGGAATCGGCGCGCAGACGCAGGCACGGTTGGGCGGGATGCTCCTGAAGCCGGGAAACTGGGCCGTCTTCGCAAGCTGGATCGGCGCCGCGGCGGTCATGAGCGCGCTCTCGAAGTGGGGCATGTCGCGCAAGGTCGATGTTCTCGCGGCGTGTTTGGGTGCGGCCATCCTTCTGGCAGGCGTGCTCGCCGCCGCATGGCTCGCTTCCCCTGACGCATGGACGCCTCCGACGACGACGGCCCTCGTCGGTGCGATCGTCCCCGGAATCGGCGGCATAGTCCTTGCGGCGATCGGCCTTCCCGACAAGGTGCGGCAGTAGGGGGCCCTGCAGTCTCGGGCGAAAACGCGGGAATCGATCGTTTTTTGCCAGGAAAGTCGAATTTAGGGTAGGGAAGAGAACCTGAGCAGTCGATCGGACCCGCCAGCGTCAGCGTTTCCCCAGGTCGCGACTTTTCGGACGGGGAACATCTATGCGCCTAAGTCTTCAATCTACCCTAAATTCCCGAAAGTTGGCAAAAAGAATGCCTGCCCGGGGGTGCGGACGATTTCCTGGACCACCTACGCGGCGTAGCCCAGGCTCCTGCGGTACTCGTTCGGGCTCATCC
>CAKUIV010000214.1 GCA_934661105.1 uncultured Ellagibacter sp.
ACCTCGACAACCTCATAACCCGTGTCGGGGGAAACGGCGAACGTGAAATCTTCCGTATTGGGAACGGTGACGCTTCGGGACGGAAGCGCGATGGTTTGGTTGTTGTAGACGATAGACGCATTGCCGAGAGACAGCGATACCGAAGCCGTGCCGTTGTCGACAGTCGAAGCTTCGGGCTTGTCCGTCGTCGCCGGCGCATCGGAAGCAGCCGGCGCGCCGGTGCCGGAACCGGAGGCTGCGTTCTCGCCGCCTTCCGCCGTCGAAGCGCCATCGGCCGTTGAGGACCCCGCGCTTTCCGCGCCCTCGCCCGTTGCGGGCGCTTCGGTCGCGGCCCCTTCGGACGTTTCCGGCTCTTCCGCGGCAGCGCCGGCATCTGGCTGGTCGGTCGTCGCCGGGCTTTCGACCTGGGCGTTTTCAGTCGCAACCTCGTCTTCCGCATATGCCCTGGAAAGGTTGGTCGTCGGCCAGCCGAAGCCCAGAAGCACCACGGACAGCGCCACTGAAATGGCTTTGTTTCCCCATGACGTACGGTCGGTCAGGCTTTTCGCCACCTTCGCTTTCGTGCCGTTATCCATATCGATCACTCCATCAACCGTTTTCGTCTTCGCGGTTGTCAATTCCTTCTTGCAACTCTCTTTCGAGAGGATGCTCGGTAGGTGCCTTGTTTTTTCGCGCACTATCCCATTAAAGTCTTAATGAAACACTTTACTATAGAGGAGCCACATTCGCTGCTTGCGGGCGCATGGTGCTTAAAAATCCATAACCTATCGCCCTCATTTCCCCTGTTCGGCACGAGAAGGGCGTCCTTAATCCGATGATATTGGTAGACTGGGTCGATAATGGGACAGTTGGACCCCCGACCATCGACAACCCCCTGTCCTCGCGCTCCGCCGGCAAGGCGATACCGCGGTCAGAACAACTTTCGATGGCGTCGACATCGCGCATGCGCAACCCAACCCGCGTCACCGCCCTTCCCGAGCGCGTCGGATGCCCTTCGGCCAGTGCGCGGACAGTGCGCTTCTCGCACAGGTATAATCATGAATCCATGGCCGAAAGAACCGACAGATCGCTCGCCTTCAAAGCTGCCCTGTTCGCAGTCCTGGCGGCAGCGTCCCTGTTCGCCTTGGCAGCCTGCGGAAGCGGCAGCGGCTCCGAGCAGGCGAGCGGCGCCTCCTTCGAGGCCGCAACGTCCATCGCCGACGCAACCTTCGACGCGGGCTCCGCGATAAGCGGCAACGGCGCGGCCATCGACGTTTCCCATACATCCGACGGGTACGTCGCGGTAAGCGCCGAGGCGACATCGCGCTTGAAATTCCAGATAACGAGCGGGCAGGCAAGCTACAACTACGACCTGCCGCAGGATGGCAGCGCGATCGTGTGCCCGCTTTCCTTCGGCGACGGCCCCTACACCTTCCGCGTGATGCAGAACACGTCGGGATCGAACTACGTCGAGCTGTTCAGCACCGCCGCCGACGTGACCCTGAACTCGGAGTTCGAGCCCTTCCTGCACCCCAATGTGTACTGCAACTACAGCGAAAGCAGCACATGTGTGGCCAAAGCGCGCGAGCTCGTGGCGAATGCGGCGAACCAAGGCGAAGCCGTGCGCGCGATCTGCGAATACGTGGTGGACAACGTAAAATACGACGACGACAAGGCCGCCCAGTTGAAAGACTCGTCGGGCTACGTTCCCAATCCCGACGACACGCTTTCGTCGGGCACGGGCATCTGCTTCGACTACGCGAGCCTCGGCGCGGCGATGCTTCGCAGCCAGGGGATTCCCGCCAAAATCGTCACCGGGTACGTGTCGCCGAACGGCATCTACCACGCATGGATCATGGTGCATATCGACGGAACCTGGAAGAGCGCTCGGTTCAGCGTGGTCCCCAACACCTGGTCGCGCGTCGATTTGACGTTCGCCGCAAGCTCTGACGGCGGCAATGTGGGCGACGGCAAGGACTACACCGATCGCTTCGTGTATTAGGGAATCGGGAGCGGGGCAACGCTGCAGATCGGCCAAACGGCGCGCTGTTGAAACCTTGGCGATTATTCAGCGCTCCCCCAACGGATTGTGCGACAATGTTTTGCGACTATAGGCAGCTATCGGGAGAATTCAATGGCGGACAAGTTATTGGA
>CAKUIV010000215.1 GCA_934661105.1 uncultured Ellagibacter sp.
AGGCGCCTGGCACGACTGCCACATTCTGGCGCTGACCAAGCAGGCCTATGAGGAGGGCCTGGGCAAGCTGCTGGGATTGCAAAGCCGCGGAGGAGAGGCTCGATGAGCGACGGGAAGACGCCCGAGGCGCATGCGAGGGAGGCCGGGAGCGAAGGCGAGGGCATTGGCGCCGGTGTCGTCTGCGGCCGCCGTCCTGCGCATGCGTGCGAGGGTGGTGCCGGACGAGAGGCGTTCGACGAGCCGAGCGCGTTCGGCGGACCGTATCCCCCCTACGATGCTCCGCGCTTCACCTCGTTTGCCGAGCTTGTTGAGTACATCGAGGCGACCTGGGGCGACTCCGTCGCATTCGAGCCCGCCAATGAGCAGGCGGTTTCCTATCGCATGCTCGTCGAACGCATTGCTCGCGAACGCACGGAGATGGGCGGGGCCGGCGAGGGCCGCTTCGTGGAGGTCCGGGACGCCGACCCCGTGCAGTTTGCGGCCCGCTACCTGGCCGTTGTTTCATCAGGACGCTGCGCGGTGCTCTGTGGGTTGACCGAGGGGCAAAAGGCCCAGCTGGAAGGCATGCCTGAGGGTGTGTGCACGCTCGCAGCGAGCTCGGGCACGTCAGGCGACCCCAAAGTAGTCATGCTCACCGAGGCCGGTCTGCTCGCCGACCTGACGGCCGGCCTGGAGCTCTACGAGTTCGCCCGAGGCGGGCGCTATGCGAAGCTTCTCCCCTACACCCATGCGTTCGGCCTGGTCTGCGACCTGCTCGCGCCGCTCGCCACGGGCGGTGCCATCGCGCTTCCCCATGCAAGCTCGACCTTCGTCGCCGAGCTGCCGCGCATGGCCCCCACGGCGCTCAACCTGCCCCCGCGCGCCGCGGCGATGCTCGCGGATTTGCTCGACGCAGGCTCATACAAGCTCCCCAGCTTGCGCAAGATTCTCTGCGGAGGCGCCGGGCTTGCGGCAAGCGTGACACAGCGCATGCGCGCCCATGGCATCGAGGCGTTTGGCTGCTACGGGCTGACCGAATGTTCCCCTTGCGTCAGCGTCAACCGCGACGGCTGGCACAAAGACGGCAGCTGCGGCGTTGCGCTGAGGTGTAACGAGGTGCGTGTGGGCGATGACGGCGAGGTCCTCGTGCGCGGAGCAAACGTCATGGCAGGCTATCTGGGAAGACCCGAGCTCACGGCGGAGCACATCGACTCCAACGGCTGGCTGCACACGGGCGATGTGGGTCATATCGACAAGGACGGGTTCCTCTATGTGGACGGCCGCCTCGACGACGTGATTGTGCTGGCAGACGGCACAATGGTTGCCCCCGAGGTCCTCGAGCGCGCCCTTGGGGCCCACCCCGCGATCGCACAGGCGCTCGTGTACGGCATGCCTGACAAGCGGAGCGGACAGATTGCGCTTGCTTGCAAGCTTGTCCTGCGGGACGGCACAGACGACGCAGCCGAGCGCGCTGCCATTGACTTCGCCCGCTCGCTGCAAACATCCGACGGCACGCGAATCGAACACGTCGAAGTGTCATGCGAGCCGCTGCCCCTCAGCCCCGCCGGAAAACTCCTCAGGAGGCAAGCATGAAAGCAGATGAGGCCTTGGCCGCCACCCAACAAGTCTTGCAGCAGGTCCTTGACCTGCCCGAACCACCGTCCCCCACCGCCCGTCTCAGGCTCGACCTCGCCATGAGCTCATATGCGATGATGGAGGCGGCGGTGCTGCTCGAAGACCGCCTGGGCGTGACGGCCGACTTCGGCAAGATTGCCAGGGCAAGCACCGTCGAAGAGCTATCCCGCGCCTGGTAAGATACGCAACGCAACGCACGCACGACCCAAGGAGCACCCCATGATCGCACCCATCTACACCAGCGTCGGCAAGACCGTCTCGCTCACCGGCACGGCATACGACTTCGGCCATTCCATCTCGGCGATCGAGTTTTCCCTCGACGACGGCCAGAACTGGACCCGCTACGAGACCCCCGGCACCAACGACTACCAGAACCTCACCTGGACGTTTGACTGGGAGCCCAAAGACCCCGGCGAGTACACCCTGCTCGTGCGCTCCGTCAACGACTCCGGCGACCACAGCCCCGAGAACGCCTACGTGCACATCCACGTGGATTAGAG
>CAKUIV010000216.1 GCA_934661105.1 uncultured Ellagibacter sp.
GTGCCGTTCTTCTTGGCGATGTCGGACATGACCACGTTGGCCGACGCGCCGATCAGGGTGCCGTTGCCGCCGAGGCAGGCGCCGAGGGAGACCGCCCACCACAAGGGGGCGACGTCCATGCCGGTCGCCTCCATGGACATGAGGATCGGGATCATGGTCGCCACGAACGGGATGTTGTCGAGGAACGAGGACACCACCGCCGACGCCACGAGCAGCACGATCATGGCCGTGAAGGTGGAGCCGCCCGTCACGTCGACGAGCGCCTGGGCGAGCATGCCGATGACGCCCACCTCCGAGAGCGACCCCACGATGATGAAGAGCCCCGCGAAGAACACGAGGGTGGTCCACTCGACGTGCATGAGCGCGTCCTCGATGCGCTCGCCCGAGATCAGCATGAGCAGCCCGGCCGCCGTGAGCGCCACGACGCACGACTCGATGCCGAGCGAGCCGTGGAGCATGAAGCCTGCCGTCACGAGCAAGATCATGACCACCGACTGGCGCAGCAGCGTCGGGTTCTTGATCTCCTCGCGCTCGTCGAGCTCCATGAGCGCGCGCTTGCGGTCGTCGGCGACCTTGAACTTGCGGCCGAACAGCACATAGAAGATGGCGATCATGGCGACGAGGCAGAGAACGGCCGCGGGCGCGTCGACGGCCACGAAGTCGGCGAACGTGAGGCCGGCGGCCGAGCCGATCATGATGTTGGGCGGGTCGCCGATGAGCGTCGCCGTGCCGCCGATGTTCGACGCCATGATCTCGGCGAGGAAGAACGGGAACGGGTCGACGTCGAGCAGCCTGCACACCGTGACGGTCATGGGGCCGATGAGGAGCACCGTGGTCACGTTGTCGAGCAGCGCCGAGAGAACGGCGGTGAGGCACACGAACAGCACCATGACGAGCCACGGCTCGCCCTTGGCGAGGCGCGCGCACTTGATGGCGAGGTACTCGAAGAGCCCCGAGAGCTTCACCACCGCCACGAAGAGCATCATGCCCAGAAGCACGCCGAGCGTGTTGAAGTCGACGTGCTCCATGGCCGCGTCGAAGCTCACCACGTGCAGGATGAGCAGCACCATGGCGCCGACGACCGCGGCGAGGGCGCGGTGGATCTTCTCCGCCATGATCGCGACCATGACGACGACGAACACCACGACGGCGATTATTTGCGTGACATCCATGAATTGCATCACCTTCGCTGAGACATCGTTTTTGGCAAAAACGCTCGAATTATATACCTCGAACGATTGCGAAACGGTTACGTGTCACGTGTTGTTTTGCGAAAGGCGGCATGCGACTCGGAAGCGTCGCGGTAAAAGAACGATCGGGGATCGTCGTATGGCAAGAAGCGGTCATGCGACCATGAAGCTATTCCTCGCCGAAGAAAGCGCGAGCCTCGATTGCGGCGGGAAGGCCCCGACCGTTGTCGGCCGCAAAGCGCATGCAGCCGCGGGCGGCCTCGGCATGGCCGAGCGCTTCGTGGAGCTTGCCTTCTCGAGCAGCGTACTCCACGCGCAAACGCATGCATTGCTCGGCATTGCCCCAGATAATACGGTAATTCGCGAGAAGAGAATCCGTGTCGTTGCCAAGCTGCGCGTCCGCAACGGCACGCGCCCATTCGAGGTAGCTGCGTCGTTGCGCGGCGACCTCGTCGGCCTGATCGACGCGAAGCGCGAGCGCCTCGTTCGCAAGCTCGCTCACTTTTTTGGGACCGAAGAGCGCCCCCACGAGCGGCACGAGATCCGCATAGAGCGCAAGACGCGTCGCGTCATCGGGCGCGTCCTGGACGCTTTCCTGCAAGAGAAGCCCGATTTCTGCCGCTTCCTCGCGCTGTCTCAGGTCGATCAAGGCGTTTGCGTAGAACGAAAGATACCAGGCGGAAAGCTCGTTCAAAGGTGCCGAGGCCGACGCGGCGATCTTCTTGCCGTCATCGACGAAGGCCTTCGCGTCGCAGCCGTCGTTGTACAGGGAAACGAGCGACTCCGCCTTGCTCTGCGCCATCCCCGAGAACAAGCGCGTGAAGAAGAACAACCCGCCGAAAAGAAGCAGGACCGACACCGCGGCGCCCGCTGCGGTGAAGCCCATGGCTTGACCGGAGACGAGCGACCAT
>CAKUIV010000217.1 GCA_934661105.1 uncultured Ellagibacter sp.
GAACATCGACGACGCCATCGCCTACGCCCGCACCCAACTCGAGCAAGAGGAGAAAGCCGCGTAAGGCGCCCGCGAGGAATGATGGGTTCGCAGCCCCCGTGAACAGGGGGGACGGAGGTGCGTTCATGCGGAACGTCGACGAGGCGCGATCGGCCCTGGCAGGCCAGGCTCCTGCCAACCACCTAACGAAAACGTAGTCTTGCTGCGCAACTCTCGCACGTCGCTCGCTTCCCGCGGCGCCTGGCCGCCGTGCTAGTCACCGTCCCCGCTCCGCCCCTCAATCACCCCTCGTACGCGTCGCGCCATTCGGTGGGGGAGATGCCGGTTGCTTGCTTGAACGCCTGCGAGAACGCCGAGGGTCGTGGCCAACCCAGGCGCTCGGCCACGTACGCGACCGAATCGCCGCTTGCAAGCAGGACCTTTGCGCGTTCAATCCGGCGCGCTTTGGCGTATCGCCCGATGCTTTGCCCCGTCTCGCGCGAGAACGCCGAGCACAAGTGCGAGCGGCTCACGAACAGCATACTTGCAAGCTCGTCGAGGCCGGGCGCGCGTCCTTCGTCGAGCATGCGCTCGATGGCGGCCTGCGCCTCAAGAGCAAGTTCGCCGCGCTCGCGCGCCGAAGCGCCGCACCGCGCGTCCTCGTCACCGGCGCATGACGCGGCAAGCTCGGCCACCATCTGCTCGACGCGCGCCTGGATAAGCAGCGCCGAACCCGGCCGGTATTGCGGCCCGGTTCCTAGCAGCGCCGACATGATAATTCGCGATTGCGCCTCATCCCACGCGCGTCCGAACCGCTCGAACATGCCCGAGAACGCGCCTGGCCAGCGCAAATCGAGTTTCTCGAAATACTGCGGCAGAAAGCAGATGCAGCGCGACGAATACAGGCCTCCCCGGCGCAGCGTGCCGGAAGACGAACCCGCTGGCTGCATGAACGAGTACAGCGATCCGTCGAGCAGCGCCCGCGGCCGGTCGATCATCCGCGGCATGGTGGCCTTGGAATCCTCCGACACCATGCACACGCACGCATAGGCGCTCTCGGGCGACTCGACCAGCGCCATATCGCGCTCCATATATACCTCGTGGCTGAACGCGATGCAGAAACCCCCGACGGGCATGCCCCATATCGACCCGCGGGCCCACGCGCTCCGGCCCGTGCCCGACCACCCTTCGCCGTTGCGGCGGATGACGATTCCGAACTGCTCGAGCTGCGGCTCGTAAAGTGAGCGAACCGCGCGTGGGATGGCGTTGTAGGCGGAAGCATCGGTCATTCGGATTCGTCTCTCATTGTTTCGGTTTCGTGCACGCGCTCAGCAGGAATGTTTGCCAAGGCTTCCTTGCATGATAAGTTACGCCAAGGTAACTAGCAAGAGGCATTCCGCGCCGGCAAAACGCCCAAAAACGCGCCGCGCAAAAGCCCCAAATAGGGAAGGAATAACTATGGCCGAAGAGGAACCACGCCCAACACCTCGCCAAAACGCCGACGAAGCGGCCGGCCTGCCCACCGCCGAAGCACCTTGCTTGGCAGCAGGCGACGTCGGCGGCGGCGAAGCCGTAGGAAAATCGTTTGCGGCAAACGCCGAAAACAACCAAACCGGTGTCAATGTTGCTGGCGAAGCCGTTGACCTGTCGGCAACCCCCACTCCCAGCCCCAAACGCAACGACATCTCCCAGCTCCTCGACTTCGCAGGTAGCAGAAAGCCGCTCACGTACCTCGGCCTGGCGCTCAGTGCCGTGTCGCAGCTGCTCGGCTTCGTGCCCTACGTGTGCATCTGGCTTGTCGCGCGCGACCTCATCGAAGTCGCGCCGAATTGGCAGGCCGCGCAAGGCATCGCCGCGTACGGCTGGTGGGCCATCGGCGGCGCGGTCGCCTCGATCGCGGCCTATTTCCTCGCGCTCATGTGCACGCACCTGGCCGCGTTCCGCACGGCATCGAACATGCGCAAGCAAACCACCGAGCACCTCATGCGCCTGCCGCTCGGTTACTTCGACACGCACGCAACCGGCGAGCTGCGCCGCGTGATCGACGGCTGCGCCGCCAGCACCGAA
>CAKUIV010000218.1 GCA_934661105.1 uncultured Ellagibacter sp.
ATGAACTGGAACTTCACGCGACGCTCCTTGAAATAGCGCTGCGCCTTCTTGGTGTCGAAGCTTTTCTTCGTGCCGAAAATCTGGATGTTCATGGGGGCTTGCCTTCCCGCTGTCTCGACGTTGGCCGAACGTTTCCCGAGGATTGTACCGTAAGCGGGACGGAGTCCAAAACGCGTGCGGCCCGCCCCCCCCTGGAAGGGAGACGGGCCGCACGCCGCAAGCTCAACGCGAAAGAGACGTTCGCCTACAGCACGCCGCGCTCAATCGCGATCGCGACGATCGTCGCCGCGCGCAAAGGCGCGACAGCATGCCGTTCGCTTGACTTGGAGCAAAGTCGAGCTTGTAACGTCGCGCTTCGCGAGGTAAAACAGAACGTCGCGATAAGAAGCCGATATGGCAAAGACGAAGGACGAGCAAGCGTGAGCGAAGAGAAGCAGGCGACGACGGCCGCAGCGGCGGGCAAAGGGAACATCGAGGCGCAAGCGAAAACCGCCAACACCGAGAAACCGAAGGCGCAGGCGAGGAAACGATCGGGCATGGACATGCTCAACGGGCCCTTGCGGGGAAAGATCGTGATGTTCGCCATCCCGCTTGCGCTCTCGAGCATCTTGCAGCAGCTGTTCAACTCCGCCGACGCCATCGTGGCCGGGCAGTTCCTCGGATCGACCGAGCTTGCAGCCATCGGCGGCATCGCGCCTCTGATCACGCTCTTCATCGGCATGTTCGTCGGGCTCTCCATCGGCACGAACGCCTCGATCGCGACGCGCATCGGGCACGGCGAGCGCGACCGCATCCACGACGCCGTGCAGACGACCGCCGTCGTCGCCCTCGCATGCGCGGTCATCGTCATGCTCGCGGGCGTGTTCGCGACCGAGCTGATCGTCGACGCGGTCGGCATGCCCGCCGAAGCGCGCGGCGAGGCCGTAAGCTACCTACGCATCTACCTCATCGGCATCGCGTTCTTCCTCGTGTACAACTTCGGGTCGGCCGTCCTGCGCGCGAAGGGCGACACGCGCCGACCGCTCTACGCGCTCGCCGTCGCGGTCGTCCTGAACTGCGCGCTCGACGTCGTGGCCGTCGCCGCATTTGGCATGGGAGCGGCGGGCATCGCGGCCGCAACCGTGGTCTCTTACGCCGTCGCCGCCGCAATCATCGTCGTCATGCTCATGCGCGAGGAAGAGGCCTTCCGCCTTGATGTGCGCCACTTGCGCGCCGAGCGCCGGGCGCTCAAGCAGATCCTCTACATCGGCGTGCCGTCGGGGCTGCAAAGCGTCGTGTTCTCGCTTTCGAACATCGTCATCCAGGCGTCGATCAACAGCTTCGGCACCGACGCGATCGCGGGCTCCACCGCGGCGCTCAACTTCGAGTACTACACTTACTTCATCGTGAGCGCGTTTTCCCAGGCAGCCGTCACGTTCATCGGGCAGAACTACGCAGCCGGCAAGCTCGACCGCTGCGACGCCGTCATGAAGTTCTGCATGGCGGCATCAATGGGCCTGTCGCTTGTCGTGTCGATCGTGTTCGTGGGATTAGGCGATGCCGACCTCGGCATCTTCACCACCGAAGCGGGTGCGCTCGGCTACGCCACCGTGCGCATGTGGCACGTCGAGATCCTCGAATGTTTGCCAAGCACCTACGAGGTGACCGCCGGCGCGATGCGCGGCATGGGTTGGTCGATCCTGCCGACGATCGTGGTCGTCGTCGGGTCGTGCGTGCTGCGCATCGTCTACGTGTACACGCTGTTCCCATTGCTCGGCACGTTCGAGGCACTGCTCAACATCTACCCCGTAACCTGGATCGTCACCGGCGCCACGATGATCGTGCTCTACTTCGTTGCCCGAAAGCGCTCTTATGCGAAGGTCACTGCCCGCGCCGAGGCGCGCGCGAAGAAACAGGTTGCATAGGTTCGCCCGCGGTAAGCGAGTTTTTTCGCGCGAGGCGGCTTTCAAGCCCAAAACACATAGTCTCTCTAGCTTCAAAGGGCTGAAACGCAAAAAATGGTCACAGATTGCCGATATGCGTCGCCGCAGCTTGAC
>CAKUIV010000219.1 GCA_934661105.1 uncultured Ellagibacter sp.
GGGCAAGGATCTCCCTTACCTTGGAGAGATCGGCCAAGCGCTCGGTATGCGTCTTCATGTTGCGAAGCTTCACCTTGCCGGCCGCGACCTCATCGGGACCGAGTACCGCGACAAGCGTCGCGTTGAGCTTGTCGGCAAGCTTGAATTGGCTCTTGAGGCTACGCTTCTGATGATCCATGTCGGCAATCTGACCAGCATCGCGACATGCCTGAACAAGCGAGAATGCCTCGGAGCGGACCGAATCGTCAACGCACGCGACGAACAAGTCGCAACGTTGCGCCTTAGGGAATTCGACGCCCGCAGCCTGCAGCGCGAGCGCGCAGCGCTCATAACCGAGCGCGAAACCGAGGCCAGGCGTGGGGCGACCGCCCACCTCCTCGACGAGCTTGTCGTAGCGACCGCCGCCGCCGATTGCGTTCTGACTGCCCATGCCGTTGTCGACTTGAACCTCGAACACCGTGCGCGTGTAATAGTCGAGGCCGCGTACGAGCTTGTAATCCTCGACATAGGCGATTCCGGCCGCATCGAGATACGACTTCACCGCTTCATAGTGTTCACGGCAGTCGGGGCACAGATGGTCGGAGATCCTCGGAGCATCTTCCATCACCGCGGCGCATTCGGGGTTCTTGCAGTCGAACGCACGCAGCGGGTTGATCTCCGCGCGCGTCATGCACGTTTCGCAGAGTTCGCCCGCATGCTCATTCATGTAGGCGCGCACCATCTCGCGGTACGCGGGGCGGCACTTCTCGCAGCCCATCGAGTTGATGAGCAAGCGCATCGATTCGCGCGGGATGCCGATCGTCTCGTAGAAGCGCATGAGCATGATGATGGCTTCGGCGTCGATCGTCGGCTCTTCAGCCCCGAGACACTCGACGCCTACCTGGTTGAACTGACGCTGACGGCCCTTCTGCGGGCGCTCAGCGCGAAACATCGGGCCCGCATACATGAGCTTTGCGGGCGCGGCACCCTGCGGCACAAGGTCGTGCTGCGCCACAGCGCGAACCACGCCCGCCGTGCCTTCGGGGCGGAGAGACAGGCGGCTCTTCGACTTGATAGACCCGCCGTCGACGAGGCGCTTGAGGTTCTCGCCGGAAACGGCCGTGAACATTTCCTTCGAAACGACGTCGGTCGCTTCGCCGATGCCGCGCACGAAGAGGTCGGTCTGCTCGAAGATGGGCGTTTCGATGGGAACGTATCCGTAACGGCCGAACACGGAGAACGCCGTTTCCTTGAAGTGGAGCCAGAACGCCGCCTCGTCGGGTAGGAAATCCCTCGTTCCTTCAGCAGCCTGCATAGCCATCGTGTGTCACCTGCATCTTTCGTTTCTTCGTGAATCGCATTGTTGCATTGTAATGCAAGCAGAGCGCGGGCTTGGTCGCGCGCCCGCGCTCTGCTCGTTCGTTCGGTGTCGATCCGCCTACTTGAAGTACTGCACGCCGCCTTCGATGAGCGGTTGGTAGGCGAAGTCGGGAATGTTGCGGTAAAGACCCGCGCCCGAGCGCTCGGTATGCCCCATCTTGCCGAACACACGGCCGTCGGGGCTCGTGATGCCCTCGATGGCGAGCATGGACCCGTTCGGATTGACCGAAAGATCCATCGACGGTTTGCCGTCGGCGTCGACGTACTGAGTCGCGACCTGGCCCTTCTCGATAAGAGTGCGTAGAAGCTCGGGGCTTGCGACGAAACGCCCTTCCCCATGGCTGATAGCAACGGTGTGGATGTCGCTCACCTTGCACTCGGAAAGCCACGGCGACAAGCTCGACGCCACCCGCGTACGGACGAGGCGGCTCTGGTGGCGGCCGATGGTGTTGAACGTGAGCGTCGGGCATTCGTCGGTCATGGGAACGATGTCGCCGTACGGCACAAGACCGAGCTTGATAAGCGCCTGGAAGCCGTTGCAAATACCGAGCATGAGGCCGTCACGGTTCTGCAGCAAATCGCGAACCGCCTCCGTGACCTCGGGCGCACGGAAGAAGGCCGTGATGAACTTCGCCGAGCC
>CAKUIV010000220.1 GCA_934661105.1 uncultured Ellagibacter sp.
TTCGCAGAGCAGGGCCGCGACTACCAGTTCGGCCGCGACGCCGCCACCATCCGCGCCTTCGACGGCGGCCCCTACTACGCCATGCCCGGCATCCCGCTGATCCTCAACACGCAGGGCGGTCCGCGCCGCAACAAGGACGCCCAGGTCATGGGCGCCGACGGCGAGCCCATCCCGCACCTGTACTCCGCCGGCGAGCTCGGCAGCATGAACGCCTTCCAGTACCAGGGCGGCTGCAACCTGTCCGAGTGCCTCATCTTCGGCCGCATCGCCGGGGAGAACGCCGCGGCGGAGAAGCAGTAATCACCCGGCTCCTCGCCGCAGGGGCGCTCGCCCGTGTGGGCGCGCTCACGTGGCGAGGGGCCCGCGCCCCTCCCGCGCGCAGGGGGCTTGGCGTACCATGGGTGCATGCGGCGCCCCCGAGCTGCAGGGTCGGGGGCGCCTTCGTCATGTGGCGGCGAGCGAGGAGGCGTGGGCCGTGGTCGAGGTTGCGAGCTGGTACGACGAGTCCCGCATGGCGGGCTCCATGGTCACGAAGGCGGCGGGCATCTCGCGCAACGCCCTCATCAACTACGAGGCCCACGGCGCCGTCAGCCCCGCGCGCGACGAGAACGGCTACCGGTCCTACTCCCGCGGCGACCTGCTTGACGTGATGTGCTGCACCATGCTCACGTCCATGGGTTACAGCGTGGCCGAGGCGGCCGAGATGCTGCAGGGCGACGAGGTCATGGGCGTGGGCCACATCGACGGGTACATCGAGCGCCTGACACGCCAGCGCGACGCCATCCAGGCCAAAATCGAGAACCTCGCCGAGCTAAGGAGGGCGACCCTCGAGGCGCGTCCGGCCGGCGAGGCGACGTTCGAGGTGGTTGAGTGCCCGGAGTGGCTGTTCTTCTTCGACGAGCACGAGTCCGTGGACATCCGTGACGTCAAGTCGGACAACCAGGTGGCGCTCCTGCGCTCCGTGCCGCTGTCGTGCCGCGGGTTCACGCTGGAGGGCTTCTTCGACGAGGGAGGCGTGCGCGCATTTTACTGGGCGCGCACCCTGCGCAGGTCGCACGAGCACCTCCTCGACGTGGACTCCTCGCGGGCATGCGTCCTGGGCGGGACCTGCGTGCGCACCGCGCTGCGCGCCGACTACCCGGACCTCGACTCCGAGGGAACCCTGCGCAGGCGACTTTCAAGCTACCTTGAGGACAAGGGGCTGCGCGCCGTGGGCGACCCCTTCGTCCCGCTTCTGCTGAACAACCGACGCCCCAGCCCGGTCTTCGAGCTGTTCGTCCCCGTGGGGGAGGCGGGATGACTTTTGAAATCCGGCAAGTTGATTCCATCAACGGTGCCTAGTCCTCGTGCGGCTTCTTCGGCGTCTATCCCGACAGTGGTTGCTCCATCGGCGACAGCCTCACCTTTGGCCGCATCGCCGGGCGAGAGGCGGCGGCTAAGTAAGGCTGTGTTCTTCTTGATGCGAGGGCTGCCCCGCCCCTTGGCCGCAAAGTGAAAAAGCCGCCCGTTTCTCGTCTCCGGGAAACGGGCGGCTTTCTTGTCTGCCAACTCAAGAACCAGGCGTGATGCTGGCATTCGCCGCAGCGACGCTCAGCTTTTTGGACGGTGGGAGTTGCCCACTTTGAGACGAGCCGCATTGTCAGTTTGCTCGGTTGGAGCTCACCCCCAGCGAAGCGCTCCGGGCCGGATGGCCCGGAGCGCCAGCGGCACAGTGGACGCAGTCGTGCAGGCGGAGACTACTTGGCCTGCATGACAGTGTAGTCGACGACCTCCTCGCCGTTCATCTCGCGGGCCACGCGTCGAGCGAACGTGCATGTGCGGCCGTGGGCGTAACCGGTGCACAGATTGGGGTAGCTGTGCGCGAAATAAGAGCCCGAGCAGTCGCCGATGACGTAGAGGCCCTCAAAGGGCTCCCCGTTGGCGTCGATGGCGCGGCTGTGGGTGTCGATGCGGATGCCGTCCAGGGTCGAAAGCGCAAACGAGGTGTTGCGGATGG
>CAKUIV010000221.1 GCA_934661105.1 uncultured Ellagibacter sp.
GCCGTGCAGACGAGCGGATGGAGCTTGATGGCCTTGCCTTCGACGAGCACCGGCTCGAACGCCTGGATGCCCAGACGATGCAGGGTAGGTGCGCGGTTCAGAAGCACCGGATGCTCGACGATCACCTCTTCGAGCACGTCCCACACGTAGCTGGCGCCGCGATCGACGGCGCGCTTAGCGGCCTTGATGTTGGCAGCGTATTCAAGTTCGACCAGGCGCTTCATGACGAAGGGCTTGAACAGCTCGAGCGCCATCTGTTGCGGCAGGCCACACTGATGGAGCTTGAGCGACGGGCCGACGACGATGACCGAACGGCCGGAGTAGTCGACGCGCTTGCCGAGCAGGTTCTGGCGGAAGCGGCCCTGCTTGCCCTTGAGCATGTCGGAGAGCGACTTCAGGGGGCGATTGCCCGGGCCCGTGACGGGACGGCCGCGACGGCCGTTGTCGAACAGGGAGTCGACGGCTTCCTGCAGCATGCGCTTCTCGTTGTTCACGATGATCTCGGGCGCACCGAGGTCGAGCAGGCGCTTCAAGCGGTTGTTGCGGTTGATGACGCGGCGGTACAGGTCGTTCAGGTCGGACGTTGCGAAACGGCCGCCATCGAGCTGGACCATAGGACGCAGATCCGGCGGGATGACCGGGATGACGTCGAGGATCATGTCGGAAGGCTTGTTGGTGGACTTCATGAAGGAGTCGACCACCTTCAGGCGCTTGATGGCCTTCGCACGCTTCTGGCCCTTGCCGTTGGCGATGATGTCGCGCAGCTCCTCGGCGGTTTCCTCGAGGTCCATCGCATCGAGCAGGTCGCGCACGGCTTCGGCACCCATGCCGCCCGTGAAGTAGTTCTTGTAGTTCAGACGCATCTCGCGGTAGAGCGACTCGTCGGGAACGAGCTGCTTGGGCTCGATCTTCATGAACGCCTCGAACGCGTCCTGACGCAGCTGCTTGCGCTCGATGAACTCCTCGTGGATGTCGGCGATCTCGGCCTCGACCTCTTCGGGGGTCAGGCGCTCGTCCTCGTCGATGTCGTCGACGAAGTCGTCGTCCTCGGGAACGTAGTCGGTGCCGAGACGACGCGTCGCCTCGATGAGGCGGTCGCGCTCGGCGTCGAGTTCCTCAAGGTCGCCCGCGAGCTCGTCGCGCAGCTCGTCGGCGTCCTCGTCGCGGCCTTCCTTGTCAACCGAGGTGATGATGGAGCTGGCGAAATACAGCACCTTCTCCAGCTCTTTCGGCGGGATGTCAAGCAGGTACCCCAGGCGGGACGGGGAACCCTTGAAGTACCAAATATGGGACACCGGTGCAGCGAGCTCGATGTGGCCCATGCGCTCGCGGCGAACCTTGCTGCGAGTAACCTCGACGCCGCAGCGCTCGCACACGATGCCCTTGAAGCGCACGCGCTTGTACTTGCCGCAGGCGCATTCCCAATCCTTGGTGGGGCCGAAGATCTTCTCGCAGTACAGACCGTCCTTTTCAGGCTTCAAGGTACGGTAGTTGATGGTCTCCGGCTTCTTCACCTCGCCGTGCGACCAGCTGCGGATGTCATCGGCGCTCGCGAGGGAGATGCGAAGCGCATCGAAGTTGTTAACGTCGAATTCAGATGTCATCTCTTACTCCTCTCCGCCGATAAGGTCGTTCGTCGTGTCGTTTGATGAATCGCCCATCAATTCTCCCAGTTCAGCTGCGATGTCGTCGAGAGCCTTGTCGGACTCTTCCTCGGTCAGCTTGGCGTCGGCCGCGATCGCGTCGAAGAGTTCCTGGTCGGAATCGTTATCCTCGGGCTTCGCCTTCACGCCTTCGTCTTCGCTGATGGGCTGCATGTCGTGCCCCTCGAGCTCGATGTTCAAGCACAGCGACTTCATTTCCTTTACGAGAACCTTGAAGCTCTCCGGCACCTCAGCAGGCGGGATGTTCTCGCCCTTGACGATGGCCTCGTAAGACTTCACGCGGCCGGCGGTGTCGTCGGACTTCACGGTCAAGATCTC
>CAKUIV010000222.1 GCA_934661105.1 uncultured Ellagibacter sp.
TTACTTCTTCTTCGCTCCTTGCCCGGGCAGCATGCGGTGCGCGTCGAACACGCCTTCAAGCGCGAGCAGCTTCTTCTGCACCGAGTCGATGACCGCGATGTCGGACACCTGGAACAGAAAGCGCATCTCCACCATGCCGTCGCGATGCGAGATGGTGTTGCTTGACAACACGTTTGCGCCCTGGTCGGACAGGATGACGGCGACGTCGCGCAGAAGGTTCATGCGATCGAGCGCCTCGATGTAGATTTCCACCTTGTAGGAGGTGTTGGAAGGCGCGGAGTTCTCCCAGGCCACATCGATGATGCGTTCAGGATGCTTCGTGAGTTCCTGCGCATTGGGGCAGTCGGCGCGATGCACCGACACGCCGCGCCCGCGCGTCACGAAGCCTAGGATCTTGTCGCCCGGAACGGGGTTGCAGCACCGCGAAAGGCGCACGAGCACGTCGTCGACGCCCTTCACCACGATGCCGTTCGAGCTGTGGGCCTCGCGGCGCTTCGGCGCGACCACGCTCGTGATCATGGGAGGAAGCACGCCGGGCGAGGTTTCCGACTCGCCGAGCGTCGGGGCACCTGCCTGCTCGTTGCCCCCATCGACGAGCATCTTCAGCAGGCGGTTGCCCACATGCTGCACGCTTTCCTTGCCCGTGCCGATGTTGACGAGCATGTCGTCGGGGCTGTTGTAGCCCATGTGCTCGGAGATGGTCTTGATGGCGCGCATCGAGTTCGCGCTCGAAATGCCGATGCCGTGCTTTTTCATCTCGCGCGTCAGGCGGTCGCGGCCTTCCTGCAGGTCATCCGAACGGCTGACCTTGCTGAAATACGAGCGGATCTTGTTGCGCGCGCTCGGCGTCTTCACGATGTTGAGCCAATCGCGCGACGGCGTGGCGCTTTTCTGGGTGAGGATTTCCACACGGTCGCCGAGCTGCAGCTCGTAGGTAAGCGGCACGATGGCGCCGTTCACCTTCGCGCCGACGCAGCGGTTGCCCACCTCGGTGTGGATGGCGTACGCGAAGTCGACCGGCGTCGACCCTGCACGCAGGCTCATGACCTCGCCTTTCGGCGTGAACACGAACACCTCGGTCGGCGCCAGGTCGACTTTGAGGTCTTTCAGAAACTCGCGAGAATCCTGCGTCTCGTCCTGCCAGTCGACCATCTGGCGCAGCCATGCGAGCTGCTGGTCGAGCGCGGCATCGGCCTTGGCGCCCTTCTCCTTGTAGCGCCAGTGCGCCGCCACGCCGTACTCGCTTTGGCGGTGCATCTCCTCGGTGCGGATCTGCACTTCGAGCGGGCGGCCCGCCGGGCCGATCACCGTGGTGTGCAGGCTTTGGTACATGTTGAACTTCGGCATGGCGATGTAGTCTTTGAACCGCCCCGGCATCGGGTGCCACAGCGTGTGCACCGCGCCGAGCGCCGAGTAACAGTCCTTCACCGTCTTCACGATGATGCGCACGGCGATGAGGTCGTAGATCTCGGAGAAGCCCTTGCCCTTGTTCACCATCTTCTGGTAGATGGACCACAGATGCTTCGGGCGGCCCATGATCTGGCAGACGATGTTGACCTTCTCCATCTCGTCATGCAAGACGGAGATGACCTGCCCCAAGTACGCCTCGCGTTCGGCCCGCGACTCGGTCACCATGCGGCTGACCTGCTTGTACTTGTTGGGCTCGAGGTAGTAGAACGACAGGTCCTCGAGTTCCCACTTCACGGAGTTGATACCGAGGCGGTGTGCGATGGGCGCATAGATTTCCAGCGTTTCACGCGCCTTGAAGATGCGGCGGTCCTCTTTAAGCGCCGCGAGCGTGCGCATGTTGTGCAGGCGGTCGGCCAGCTTGATGACGATGACGCGGATGTCCTTGCTCATGGCGACGAACATCTT
>CAKUIV010000223.1 GCA_934661105.1 uncultured Ellagibacter sp.
CCGTCGTTGGATGCCACGCTCCCCCGCAAAGCCGCTCTACCCAGCCGCGAATATTTGCAGAACCGTCGCAGAATGCCATCTTACCCAGAAAAATAATTGTTAGTGTCCTTCCGATTTCGCAAAAGCGTCACAGGACACCTTTTGCGGCCCGAAAACGCACGACTGCGCCGTGGCGCGGGGGTGTTGCAATCGAAAACGGCGCAGGGAGCAAATCCGATGGTCGGTCTTCCATAACGCATCCCTGTCGGTTTCCGCCCACGCTTATCCAGCGAGCCTCCTCGCATCGCATCGGTTAAATTATCCACGGCTAGCTAGGACGAAAAGAAGTCTCGTGCAGGCGTCGCAGGCGGACGCCCCTGCCAAATTCATTTTGAAGAAAAGCCCCGTGAACACCATAAGCTATCTGAGGCGTACTCATGAAACCGAGAATCCCTTTCGCGATTCCTATCGCATGAAGCGCAGTTGAAAGCCACGTGCGCTTTCAACCCCTACTCGTAGAACCTCTCGTCGGGGAAGGGAGGCTCCATGGCCCGCTTGAAGGCGTAGGATTCGACACGCGAAAGGATCTCGGCCGCATGGCCCGCGGAAAGCCCGGCCTTGGCCGCTGCGTCCTCGACGGCGTCGCCGTGTTCGAGCGCGGCGATGAGCAGCTTGTCGAGCGCCGCGTAGTCGACGCCCATGGACGCTTCGTCTTTCTGCCCCGGCGAAAGCTCGGCGCTCGGCGGCTTCACGAAGACGTTCTCAGGGATGGGTGTCGCTTCGCCCGCATGCTCGGCCTGCTCGTTGCGCCAGCGGCCGACAGCGTACACGTCGGTCTTGTACAGCCCGCCGAGCGGCGCGAACGCGCCCGCCGTGTCGCCGTAGAGGGTGGAATAGCCCATGCAGGCCTCGCTCTTGTTCCCCGTGTTCACGAGCATCCAGCCGTGCGCGTTCGAAAGCGCCATAAGCACGACCATGCGGCAGCGCGCCTGCGTGTTCTCGGCGGCGAGCCCCTTAAGCGGCTCCTTGTACGCTTTGCGGATGACCTGTTCGAACGCCTCGAACGGCTCGCAGATCGTCACCGTGTGCGTCTCGATGCCGAGGTTCTCGGCAAGCTCGACGGCGTCGTCGATGGAATGCGACGTGGAATACGGCCCCGGTAAGAGGACCCCGTGGACGTTTTCGGCCCCGAACACATCGACGCACAAGGCAGCGGTCACGCTCGAGTCGATGCCGCCCGAAAGGCCGATCACCGCCTCGGTGAAACCGGCGCCTTCCGCATAGGCCTTAAACGCCTCGGCGCATGCCTTGTATTTGTCGCCTGCTTTCATGAGCCCTCCTCAAAGGTCGCCTCCGCGCAGCTTGATCAGATACTGCTCAGTATGCCAGCGAATTGTTACCGTCAGATTGCAGAGCGAACGTCTACTGGATGGCGCGGATGCGCTCGGCAAGCCAGTTCGTCCACTCTTCGACGCCGTCGCCCTTCGTCGCCGCAATCGGGAAGATGGGAGCCTTGGGGTTCAGTTGGTTGACACTCTCGTCGAACGCCTCGCGGTCGAAGTTGAACACGGGAAGCGTGTCGACCTTGTTCAGGATCACGGCTTCGGAAACCTGGAAGACGCCGGGGTACTTGAGCGGCTTGTCGTCGCCTTCGGGCACGGACAAGATCATGACCTTGGCGTTCTCGCCCAGATCGAAATCAGTCGGGCATACGAGGTTGCCGACGTTCTCGACGATGATGAGATCGAGCCGCTCAAGGTCGAGCACGTCGACCGCGCGCTTGATCATCGCACTTTCAAGATGGCATGCCCCGCCCGTGTTGATCTGGACCGCGGCGATGCCCTGCGCCTTGATCTTCTCCGCGTCGACGCTGCTCGCGATGTCGCC
>CAKUIV010000224.1 GCA_934661105.1 uncultured Ellagibacter sp.
CAGGACGCTAAGCGCTCTGCTTTGTTCTCCAAGCTTTCCCGTAACATCACTGTTGCTGCGAAGGAAGGTGGCGACCCGAACCCCGAGAACAACGCGTCGCTCGCCGCTGCTATCGAAAAGGCGAAGGGCTACTCCCTGCCGAAGGACAAGATCAAGACCGCTATCGACAAGGCATTCGGTTCCGGCAAGGATGCCGCGAATTACGAAACCGTCCAGTACGAGGGTTACGGCCCGGCAGGCGTCGCCATCTACTGCGAGGCTCTGACCGACAACCGCAACCGCACCGCCGCTGACGTGCGCAGCGCGTTCACCCACGCAGGCGGATCGCTCGGCACGTCTGGATCCGTCGCGTTCCAGTTCGAGCGCAAGGGTCAGATCATGGTCGCCAAGGAAATCGAGACGGGCGACAAAAAGCATCCGATCGGACCGAATGGCGCGGCTGCCGACGAGGATGAGTTCATGATGGCCGTCGCCGAAGCTGGCGGAGACGATTACGAGGACGCCGACGAGGAATGGATCGTCTACACCTCGCCTTCCGACCTCATGGCTGTGAAGAAGGGCCTCGAAGAACAGGGCGTTCAGGTCAAGGGCGCTGAAATGACGATGATCCCGACCACGCCGTCCGAAGTTTCGGTTTCCGACGCCAAGAAGGTCATGCGTCTCATCGATCGCCTCGAAGAGCTCGAAGACCTCCAGAACGTGTACCACACCATGGACATCACCGACGAAATCGCCGCAGCTCTGGAAGAAGAATAGCCCTGTGGGCTATTCTTTCCCCAACTAGGCGCCCGAGCGGGCGCGCCCTGCTCGCGCGAAGCGTCGAGCAGGGCCTTGAAGGCCCTGTGGGCTATTCCTTGCCACGCGAGGTGCCCAAGCGGTTGTGCTTGGTCAATCGACCCCTGTGATTCGCAGGGGTCGATTTTTTGTGTTTCTCGATAACCGTTTCGAAAGTTTTTTCGCGTTTCTCTTGACTATGATATTATTACGAACAAACGTTTGATTATTGCGAAGGAGCGGAGTGGCTACACGAAATCGCGTCATTTTGGGCATCGACCCGGGTCTGGCGAACACGGGCTGGGGCATCGTGTCGCAGCATGGCGCGAAGATGACGTGTCTGGCGTACGGGTGCGTATCGACGCCTCCCGGGGTCGAGCTTTCGCAACGTCTTCGCAAGATACACGAGCAGATTGGCGCGGTGATCGACCGGTTCAATCCGGTCTGCGTCGGCATCGAGACGATCTGGTTCGGGCAGAACGTCACGGCGGCGTTCGACACGGGGCAGGCTCGCGGCGCTGCGCTCGTCGCCTGCGCGGAAAGCAATCTCGCCGTAGGGGAATTCACCCCGCGACAAATAAAGCTTGCCGTGGTGGGCACGGGTACGGCTGAGAAAGACCAGGTGCAGTACATGGTGAAACAACTGCTCTCTCTCGACGTCGTGCCGAGCCCAGATCACGCCGCCGACGCGTTGGCGGCGGCGATCTGCTACACCACGCATGAGGGCTTCGCCTCCCTCGGCTAGACAGCGCGCTTGCGGTTGATGCGAGCGCGCAACGGTTCGCCGCCCACCTCGATGAAGAAGGAGTACGGGATGATCGCTTTTCTGAAGGGCAAGCTCGCAGGGAAAACGCCTACCCTCGCATATGTCGATGTGAACGGCGTGGGGTACGCGGTCTTCATGTCGAGCGTTGCGCTCTCGAAGCTGCCTGAGACGGGTTCGAGTGTTCAGGTTCTTACGTATATGCAGGTCAGCGACTCGGGAATCGCTCTCTACGGCTTTCTTTCCGAAGAGGAGAAGGCGATGTTCGAGCGGCTCATCGG
>CAKUIV010000225.1 GCA_934661105.1 uncultured Ellagibacter sp.
GTGCAGTCGAGCGCGTAAACGGCGAGCGTGTAGACGTGCGTCTTGTCGGGAGGTTGCGGGCCGCAGTAGCGGTTGAAGACGGCGGGGTCCTTGCTGCCGTGGGCCATCGGCGACCAGTTCGAATTCGCGCCCTGCACAAAGGAAACGCTGCCCGTGCGCGACGCGTCCTCGGGGATGAGCGACGTTTGCGGGTCGATGTCGCACGCGAGCCAGTGGATCCAGCAGAACCCGCCGACGGGGATGGCATCGAAGTCGATGAAGGCGAGGGCGAGCGACTTCGCGCCCTCGGGGACGTCCTCGATCTCTAGGGGAAACGAGCGCACGGGGAACCCTTCGAGCCGGTCTTTTTCGGGCGCGTACTTCCCGAAGCGGTCGGGCAGAAGCCCGTTTTCAAGCGTGACGTTCACGCGCATGGCGAACCCCTTTCGTCGGACGATCATCACACGGCGAGTGTACCACGCCAGGCGCGCAGGAGGCCCCGCGGCGCAGCGTGGCACGGGGCCACGGCCCCGGGATCTTTCCCCTACGCCGCGCCGACGAGCAAGCATATCGCGTGCACGAGGAAGGCGACGACCCAGGCAACGGCGCACTGCGCGACCACGAGCTTCGCCGCGGTGCGCCCGTTGGTTTCCTTCTTCACCGTGGCGATAGCGGCCACGCACGGCGTGTACAGAAGGGTGAACACCAAAAACGTGAACGCAGTGGCCGAGGTGAACACCTCCTGAAGCGCTGCGACGCTTCCTCCGACGAGAACGGTGAGCGTCGAGACGACGCTTTCCTTGGCCATGAACCCGGTGATGAGCGCGGTCGACGCGCGCCAGTCGCCGAAACCGAGCGGCGCGAACACCGGCGCGATCGCACCGCCGATGAGGGCGAGCAGGCTTTCGTCGGGACTTTCCGCAAGCGTGAGCCCGGCGTCGAACGTTTGGAGGAACCACACGATGAGCGTCGCGAGGAACACCACGGTGAACGCTTTCTGGATGAAGCCCTTCGCCTTTTCCCAGACCAGGCGGGCGACGCTCTTCGCGCTCGGGAGGCGATAGTTCGGAAGCTCCATGACGAACGGGACAGGCTGCCCCTCGAACTTGAACCGCTTCAGCGCAAGCGCGTAGACGACGCCCACCGCCATGCCGATGAGATAGAGCGCGATCACGACCAAGCCTCGCGTCTCGGGCGGGAAAAACGCGCTCGTGATCAGGCCGTATATGGGAAGCTTCGCACTGCAGCTCATGAACGGGACAAGCAGGATGGTCATCTTGCGGTCGCGTTCGCTCGAAAGCGTGCGCGACGCCATAATCGCCGGGACCGAGCAGCCAAAGCCCGTGAGCATCGGCACGAAGCTGCGCCCCGACAGCCCGAGTTTGCGGAGCGGCTTGTCCATCACGAACGCGACGCGCGCCATGTAACCGCTGTCCTCAAGTATGGACAGGAACAAAAACAGCGTGATGATGACGGGCAGAAACCCGATGACGCTGCCCACGCCCCCGCAGATGCCGTCGGTCACAAGCGAATTCACCGTGGGGCTCACCTCGGCCGCCGCAAGCGCATCACCGATAAGGCCGATGACGAGATCGATTCCCGTCTGCAGCCAATCGGACAGCCACGCGCCGAGCCAGCTGAACGTCGTGAGGAACACGAACCCCATGATAAGAATGAAGCACGGAATCGCGGTGAAGCGCCCGGTCAGAATACGATCGGCGGCAACGCTTCGAGCGTGCTCGCGGCTTATCCGCGGGCGCGTGACCGTTTGCGCGCAGAGTCGTTCGATGAACGAGAACCGCATGTTGGCG
>CAKUIV010000226.1 GCA_934661105.1 uncultured Ellagibacter sp.
CGCGGCGCAAGGAGATACTTTACCTTCGCTCCTCGCTTTCGTCAAGACCTTTTTTCAAAGTTTCTTGAGGAAGTTTTTCGAGGGCTTTTGCCGCCCGAATGAGCTTAGGTACTACGTCCTCTCCGAAAAACGCAGCTTGTGTATACTACCTACTGTGATTCGATTTTGCAAGCACTATTTTCAACTTTTTGCAAAGGATGCCCTATGGAAGAATCGAACGATTGTGCTACCAGTGCCATCGAACCTGGTCAGTCACCTCTTTCCCCATCTACTCCCCGCGCTTCCCTGAATGAGAACGTCGAAACCGCTTTGCGCATTCTTGAAGAAGGCGGTTTCGAAGCATGGCTTGTCGGAGGGTGCGTGCGCGACGCATTCCTCGGCAGGCCTTGCTCTGATATCGATATTGCCTCCAACGCCCATTGGCACGAGGTTCAGCGCCTTTTCGAGAATCGCGGGTTCGCAACTCACGAGACCGGCATCGCACATGGCACCCTCACCGTCATCGTGGATGACCAACCGTTCGAGATCACGACATACCGTTGCGACGGATCGTACAACGACTCGCGGCACCCTGATTCAGTTCGATTCGTTTCCAGCATCGAGGAGGACCTTGCACGTCGCGACTTCACCATCAATGCTATGGCGTTTCATCCTGCACGCGGGCTTGTCGACCCCTATGGAGGAAAGGACGATCTCGACCGTGGCATCATCCGCGCGGTCGGTAACCCGAAGAAGCGGTTCGACGAAGACGCACTGCGAATCTTGCGAGCATGTCGCTTTTCCGCCCAACTCGGATTCGAGATCGAGGAGAACACCTACGGAGGAATGCTCTACAACAAGGGCCTGCTTTACAAGGTTTCCGCCGAACGCATCGTCCACGAGCTCGACCGTTTACTTATGGGCGACTATGCAGGACACGCGCTCGTGAGCACGGTCGATGTGCTTTCCGCTGTGCTACCCGAGCTTGTAGCGATGAAGGGATTCGACCAACGCACGCCCTATCACATCTACGACGTGCTCGAGCATACGGCGCATGTCGTGGACGGCGTGCCCCCCTACCGGCTTGTCAGGTGGGCAGCTCTTTTCCACGATATGGGAAAACCCGCCTGCTTCTTCTCGGACGATGATGGAACCGGCCATTTCTACGGGCATGCGAACGTGAGCGTGTTCATTGCGAAGGGCATCATGTCCCGCCTGAAGATGTCTCCCGCGTTCGCGGGGCGCGTGTTGACGCTCGTGAAGCGTCACGACGACGTGGTCGAACCGACGCCTCGCGCCGTGAAGCGCACGCTCGCGCGACTTGACGGTGACACCGAGCTCTTCGACGCACTGTGCGATCTTAAGCGAGGGGATGCGCGAGGGCAGGCTCCCCAATGCGCAGGTCGGATCGAGCTGGCAGATGAGCTCGAACGCGTTTTGGACGATATCCAGGCAAAGGGAGAGGCTTTCTCGCTTAAAGGCCTTGCCGTGAACGGACGCGACGTGATATCTCTCGGAATCGGGCAGGGGCCTGCAGTCGGGGCAGCACTTGAAAACGCGCTTGCAGCGGTAATCGACGAGCGCATTCCCAACGAACGCGAAGCACTACTCGCCTTCTTGCAAGAGCGAGCTTAAGGCTTCGCCGCCTTAGGGACACCTACACCCCTAAGGCGGCGAAGCTGCGAAAACAAAAAGGCCAGAGGCAAAGCCTCTGGCCTGTAAGTTCTTGGTAGCTCCGAAGGGATTCGAACCCTCGACCTCCGCCTTGAGAGGGCGGCGTCCTAAACCGCTAGACGACGGAGCC
>CAKUIV010000227.1 GCA_934661105.1 uncultured Ellagibacter sp.
CTCGAAGCGGGCGGTTACTGGGCGCCTACGAGCTGTTGGTATCCGGTTCCCCAGGTCGCCATGCTCGTGATGATGGGCCGCATGCTGTCGCCGAGTTCGCTTAGGGCGTACTCGGTATGCGGCGGCACCTCGGGAAACACGGTGCGCGTGATAAGGCCGTCCTTCTCCATGGCGCGCAGGTTGTCGGTGAGCACTTTCTCGCTGATCCCAGGGATGGCGCGTCTCAGCTCGCCGAAACGGAACGGCTTTTCCATGAGCTGTTGGATGATGAAGATCTTCCACTTGTTGCCGATGAGCATGAGCGTGGTGGCAACGGGACAAGGAGGCAATTCGTCTTTTGTCAACATAGGAGGGCTCCCATACTTACGAAAAGGTGAGTACCTAATAGATTAGTGGCTTCTTTCGAAGCGTTCGGTTATTTCCGACAATGCGATTATAGGCGCCCGCCAAGGAGGCGCCATGATCGAAAGGGGAGATTCTCATGAGCAATCTTGACAACGTGATGGGCACGGCATGCGGCACCGCCGACCCGGCACCTGCGTGCGGCACGGCGTGCGGTTCGGCCGACCCCGCTCCCGCTTGCGGTGCGAAGGACCCGGCTGCGGCTCCCGCGTGCGGTGCTGCCGACCCCGCACCTGCCTGCGGTTCGGCTGATCCGGCCCCGGCTTGCGGCACGAAGGATCCCGAATAGCGCATGTTCGCGCGTGCGTCGCGCGGGTTGCCGGGGCGGGGAGATGCAACCTCGCTCGCATCCGCGTGGCGCGCCCGAGCGGCCAGGCGCGCTTGGGAGGGGTGCCTCGTTTCAGGCGATCGCCCCAAGCGCAACGGCCCCTCGCGCAGAGCCTTCATGGCTCTGCCTCGAATGCCGATCCCTATCCGATTTCCAAGACGAGAGAGATTATTCCCATGGACTTGCAAACCTGCTTGCAGAAACTGAAGCTCATCGGCACGCTCGACGTCGCCAACGTGGCGGCTGACGGATCCCCTCGGGTGCGCTGTATCAGCGCGTTTCATTACGAGCCGGACGCGGTGTATTTCCTCACCTCGCGCGGCAAGCCGTTCGCCTGCGATCTTCTGCGCGACGGGCGCATCCAGGCGGTCGGGCGCACGCGCTTCAACGAGATGATCCGCCTTTCGGGCACCGCGGTGGCGCTCGAGGGGGAAGAGGGCGTGCACATCCGCGACCTCATCTACGAGGAACAGCCCTACCTCGCGAACGTCTACCCGGGCGACACGCGCGACATCAACGTCATCTTCGCGGTGCGCGATGCCCGAATCGAGTACTTCAACCTGGGCGTTCATCCCATCTTCCGCGAGACGTACCGCATGGACGGCGCCGTGGGCCCTGCTCACGGCTATCGCATCTCCGACGGGTGCATCGGCTGCGGAACATGCTTGGGCGTGTGCCCCCAGGGCGCGATCGGCGAGGGCGCGCCGTTTCGCATAAGCCCCGAGCACTGCCTGCATTGCGGGGCGTGCTTCGAGGCCTGCCCGGCAGGCGCAGTCGAGCGCGTGGGCGAATAGGAAGGAGACGTCATGTTGAACGGGGAAAGCCAGATGCAAGATCGAGGCGAGGGCGGAAGCCTGAAGGCGAGTGGGAACGCGGCGGCGCAAGCGAAACCGACGTTCGCCTTCCAGTGGCACATCACCGACGAGTGCGATCAGCGCTGCAAGCACTGCTATCTGTTCAGCCAGGACGCGCGCATGGCTTGCAAGTCGATGAGCTGGGACGACATGCGGCATGTGCTGAGC
>CAKUIV010000228.1 GCA_934661105.1 uncultured Ellagibacter sp.
CCGCTCGCCTTGCAGGCCGCGGGGAACAGCGAGGTCGGGGTCATGCCGGGCGACACGTTCGTCTCCATGACGCGCGCCTGGGCACCGTCCCAGATAAGGTCGATGCGTCCCAGATCGCGCAGGCCGTAGGCGCGGTACACCTCGAGCACCGCGCGTTCGATCTCGGCGCGAATCGCCTGAGCGTCGGCCTCGTTCGAGGAAAGCGACTCGTTGCGAACCGGCGCGTAGTAGTCGACCAGGCTTGCGTCCATACGCGCGGCAGTATCGTAAAGCCCCTGCTTGGGAACGATTTCAACCGGCGGCAGCGCGTGGGCATCCCACCCCGTGCCGATAACCGACACGGCCATTTCAACGCCCTCGATCCACTGCTCGATGACGACATGGTCGTCGTAGGAAAGCGCGTCGAGGATGGCCTCGCCGAGCGCGTCGATGTTGTCAACCCGATGCACGCCCATGGCAGAGCCGCCATGCGCGGGCTTCACGGCAACCGGATAGCCGCCGTGCACGCGTTCTTCCACCAAATCGAGCGCCGTTGCCGCGCCCATGTCCTTGAACGCATCGCGCGCGATGCAAATGCCCTGCGGCCACGACGCGACCGCCGGCTCGTCGGTGATTTCGCGATACGATTCCATCGTCGCATGGAGCGAGTCCTTGTTCTGCGCGCGGCGGCACGCAAGCGCATCGGACCCCACATACGGGATGCCCAGAAGCTCGAGCAAGCTCTGGATGGAGCCGTCCTCGCCGTGCTTGCCGTGAAGCGCGCTGTAGCACACGTCCGGACGCTCGCTGCGCAGCGTGGGGACGAGATCGCGCGTGGTGTCGAGCGGCACGACCTTGTGCCCCGCTTCCTCGAGTGCCGAGCACACGTTCTTGCCGCTGGCCAGGGAAATCTCTCGCTCGAACGACTTCCCGCCCATCAAAACCGCAACTTTAAGACCCATGTTCATTCCTTCCGAAGCGCCCGCCGAAAGCGGGCGGGCGCGAAATCGCTCTACTTGCTGACTTTGATGGCGCCTGCTTCGATGAACGCGCGGTACAGCTCGAGGCGTTCCTCGATCACCTTCGCCAAACGGCGAATCGCCTCGGTGATGTTCTCCGGCGTTTCGTAGCTGAAGTTCAGGCGCATGCAGTTCTTACCCGTCACGCCGTCGTTGTAGAAGCTGTCGCCCGGGCAGAACGTCACGCCCGCCTCGAGCGCATCGGCGAGCAAGCTGCCGGTGTCGACATACTCGGGTAGCGTGACCCACAGGAAGAACCCACCTTCCGGATGCGTCCACGTCGCTTCGGGCGGGAAATACTCCTCGAGCGCAGCCAACATGGCGTCGCGTCGCTCGCGGTAGGTTTTGATGAACTTCTGCAGCGTGCGCTGCCACGGCGTGTCGGTGAAGTAATGCTCGACGACCACCTGGTCGAACGTCGACCCGCACAGGTCGGAGCCCTGTTTCACCAGGCTGATGCGCGCGAGCACGTCGGTCGGGGCGCAGATCCAGCCGATACGCAAACCCGGCGCGAAGATCTTCGAGATCGTGCCCAGGTAGATGACGCGCGGATCCTGCGCCTTGAGCGGAACCATGTGCCCGCCCTCGTAGCGCAAGCGGCCGTACGGGTCGTCCTCGATGATCATGAAGCCGTATTCGTGCGACAGCTCGATCAAACGCTTGCGGCGCTCGCCCGTCATGGTGACGCCGCCGGGGTTCTGGAAGTTCGGGATGGTGTAGAGCAGCTTCAGGCG
>CAKUIV010000229.1 GCA_934661105.1 uncultured Ellagibacter sp.
GGAACCGAGCAGGTATGGAAGCTCGCCAACGACCTGTCGCTTCTGGCGGAGAAGGCCGGCGGGGCGATCATCGTCATCGACGGGTTCGACCGCCTTCTCGCAAGCGATGCGCTCAAGGAGTTCTCCGGGTTCTGCCGGGCCCTTTCCGCGAACGTCCATCTCTATCTTTCGAGCCGCGTCCGCATCGCCAAGGACAGCTTGATCCATGCCCGGAACACCGAGGTGCCGCTGCATATCGACTCCCATGCGCTTGCGCTCACGCGCGAGGAGATAGCGTCGTTCCTCGCTTCAAGGACGGGTGCGGGGCCGTCGGACGATCTCGTTTCGGCGGTCGAGGAGAAGACGCTCGGGTGGCCCTACGGCGTCGAGGCGCTCGTGGAGCTTATCGACGACGGGAAGCCGTGCGGTGCGCGCCTCGAGCGCTCGATCGTCGCGAAAACCGCGGTGAGCGATTTCTTCCGATATGAGGTTTTCGACGACCTTTCGTCTCGCGAGCGGGGATTTCTCGTCAGATGCTCGCAGCTGGGCACCCTCTCGCCGCGGTGCTGCGCCTTCGCGCTCGACGAGGGCGACGCGGGCGAGCTTTTGCGCAAGCTGTCCCGGCGCAACGTGTTCATCGAATCCGAGAAGATGGCCGACGAGCGCTACACGATTCACCCGCTGTTCGCGGAGTGGCTGCAATCCCTTGCGCGCGATCTGCCCGCCGAGGAGATGCGCACCATCAACGCACGCGCCTCGCGATGGTTCGAGACGCATGCGTGCCCCGTGCTCGCCGCGAAGCACAAGATCCTCTCCATCGACCGGTCGAGCCTGTTCAACTTGGCGCATGTCGCGTTTCCCCAGGCTCAGGCCGACCTGTTCGAGCGGCAGACCTCGTTTCGGAACGAAGTTGCGCCGAACGAGCTCTCAGCGTGCTTCTGCCTGCTGGCGGCATGGGCCTACATCTACTGCGCGGACTTGGGCAACGCGAAGGCATGGCTTTCCCGACTCGAAGAGCGCAAGGAGGAAACGACCCAGGAGGCTGTGCTCCTTTCCGCCGAGACCATCAAGGCGAAATGCTGCTACCTTTCGGGCGATTTCGAGGAGGGCGAGCGGATCGCGAAGGCCGTCGAGCCGAAGCTCGAGGGGTTGCAGACCGTCCCTCTGCGCATCATGCTCGTGCATTGCTACGCGGAGGCGTGCGATCAACGAGGGGACCGTGCGCAGGCGGCGGAGCTTCACAAGAACGCCGCGGTGCTCGCGCAAAGCTGCTCGTTCGATTTCATGGGCGCGATCAACCAGTACGAGATGGCATTTTCCCTCATGGAGGAGGGTAAACTTCACGCGTCGCTCCAAATGTGCCGTGCCATCAGGCGTTCTTTTTCCGCGGACCATCCCGTCATGGGCGCTGCGGCATCCCTTTCCGCGTACGCGAACGCCATGCTCGGCGAGCTCGATGGCGCAGACGATGCCCTGCGTGCCGCCCGTAGGCTCGTCTCCAAGAACAGCAACCCCGACATGTACCTCGATTGGTGCACCGCGCGCGCATGGGCGTATTTTTCCTGCGGACGGAAAAGCGAGGCGGACGCCGTTTTGCTGGAGGCGATCGACTTCGTGAAGTACGGGCCGGCGAGCCTTCCGC
>CAKUIV010000230.1 GCA_934661105.1 uncultured Ellagibacter sp.
AACATCGCGCGTGTTGCGGTGTGGGCTGTCGGCGTAAGCGTGGTGCTTTCGAGCTGCTTCGGCATCGACGTTTCCGCTGCGATCACGGCTCTCGGCATCGGCGGCATCGCTATCTCGCTTGGCTTTCAGGACACGCTGTCGAACCTCATCGGCGGCGTACAGGTAAGCATCACCGGGCTCGTCGAGCCGGACGATTATATCCAGGTCGGAGGCCAGAAGGGCATCGTCCGCGATGTCACGTGGCGCCATACTTCCATCGAGACGCTCAACGGCGAGCGCGTCGTGATCCCGAACTCGGTTATCAACAAGTCGGCGCTCACGCATCTGCCGCCGCTCGAGAAAGTGGTGGTGCCTCTTGTGGTGACGACGGGAGGAGCCGACCTCGACAGCGTTGCCGAAAAGATTTCCGCAGCAGCGGTCAAAGCTGCGAATACGGCGGGCGGTGGCTTAGCTCAGGACCCGAAGGTCCTGTTCAACGAGGCGATGGAGTACGGCTATCGCGCAAGTCTCATCGTCTGGATCGAAGATGGCGCCAAGCACACCGCAGCGAAGAACGCCATTGTCCGCGCCGTCGCGCCCTACACCATGGCGCAAGCGTAAGAAGTTCTTGCCACCATGCCCCTTTCTGCTTCGCCTTCCCCCTGTTGTTCCGTGCTCTATCTTCCTCGAGTCCAGCCTTCCGGCGCTTTCTTTCGCGGAATGCTTCTGCCGTGGACAAAAAGACGCGATTTGCGAGTAGCTTGACTCGATGGGCCTTCCGTGAGAAAAGCTGACCTGGGGAAACGGTGCGTTCGGAAAGCCCGCCTCCTTTCATCCTTGCTTTTCGGCTCACAAATCGCGCCTTTTTGTCCCGTGTGCGGATGAAAAGCGTTTGTTTGCGCCTCTTAAGGAATATTGTTATATTTGCTATAGTCCAACTATAACAGTGACGAGAGGAGGCGAGAATCCATGATCATTCGAATCGACCAAGCAAGCAATACCCCCATCTACCTGCAGATTCGGAATCAGATTGTCGAAGGCATCGCGCATGAGGAGCTCGTTTCCGGAGACGGCCTTCCAAGCATTCGTCAGCTCGCGTCTGATTTGGGTATCAATTTGCACACTGTGAACAAGGCGTACGCCGTGCTTCGCGACGAAGGGTACGTCACCATGCGCGGGCGCAAAGGCGCCTTCATCGCCGATGCGCGCGTCATCGGCTCGCCCGAACAGCAAGTGGCCGACGACGAGCGCTTGGCTGTCGAACTCTACCGGCTGGCGCTCGAATGTCGCGCACGCGGTGGTTCGCAGGATTGCTTCGTCGAACTTGCCTGCAAGCAGGCGAAACGGGCATTTGCTGACAGCCCTTCGTCTGATTCCCGGAATTTTTCCGGTCGTCTGTCGTAAAGGAGGCTCGCCATGTCCGATTCCCCCCTTCTCGCTTTATTCCTTGTCGCAGTCGTTTTCCTTACGGGAGCGTTTCTTGCCGCAACGCCGTGGCTTATGAAGAAGAGTGAATGCTTCACGGTAACCGTCCCTGAATTCGCCCAGACCGACCGGCGTTTCCGGTCCTTTCGCGTGCGGTATGCGGTTTTCGTTCTTGCGGCGACGCTTGCGTGCTCGGTCG
>CAKUIV010000231.1 GCA_934661105.1 uncultured Ellagibacter sp.
CCTTCGCTCATCGCGTTTCCCGTGTTGTTCGAGCTGTTCATGGCTGCGTGCTTCGTCTTGTCCCATTGGGCGGTCGCCAGATCGAAGAAAGATGTCGATCCTGCGCATCCTGCCATTTCGGCATACGCATACGGGGCCTTCGCTCGCGCTGAGTGCATTCTCGTGCTCGTTGGCGGCTTGGCGCTTACCGGAATCCTCGGCGTGCTCATGATGCTTCTGATGACTAACCTTGTGTCGCCGCTTCCGGTTATCGTGATTATCGTCGTGGTGGCCTTGGTCCTCACTGTCGCCGTCATCGTGGTATCGGTTGTGTACGGACAATCCGGTTCACGTTTGGCGAGGCGTATGTCGGAAGCGAACGGAATGCCCATCGATAATGACGAGCATTGGAAGTGCGGCATCTTCTACTGCAACAAGGAAGATGCGAGCCTTTTTCTTCCTAAGCGGTTCGGCGTCGGCTGGACGTTGAACTGGGCGCGCCCAGCGGTATGGGTTGTCGTGATTGGCTTCTTGCTGGTGACGATTGCGTTCGTTTTCGCGAGTTTCGCCCTCTTCTAAAGAAAGCCGGCCGGTCGGAACCGACGGATCGTCGGCCGCCGTGTCGGTCCCACCCATTACCTTTCGCCTTGCTCCTCGCTGCATTCGTCTCCATGATTCGTCCTCCCCTAAAGCTCGGCGGCTGGTTGAACGGGCGAGCGGCAGACTTGCGTTCGGTCTCGTCCCCGCGGCGGGATTCTTCTTGTTGCCTTCCGTCTGGGAAGGACGCGTGCGTCCGGCTTGGCTATACTTCTCGGTGATCGTAAACGCAGTCCAAACGAACTCGGAGATGCATGTCCAACAAGCAGCTTATATTGAATCGCTATCGCCCGATGTCGGAAGCTGGCGCGGGCGGCTTCGCGACGGTACAGGTGGCGTGGGACATCCAGATGCAGCGCAAGGTTGCGATCAAGTGCATCGAGCTGACCCGCGCCACGTCGGGTCCGTCGTTTGACGAGGTGGCGAACGCGGCGTCCGCCCCGTCGGGCGATAGAGCGTCTGCCGGCGGGTCGCCCTCCAGGAACCGCAGTGGCCGCGCCTGTGTTGGGGGCTCACGTTCGGGCGCCTCATCGGCGCCGACGAGGGTGGTACGTCCTGAAGACATCCCGCCTTGGGAAGACCTCCCCGAAGAGGTTCCGAACGACGCCGATGCAACGTGCGTGATGAGCCCGAGGCCCGAGGTCGAACACGGTGCGGGCTTTCCTCCTGCCGATGCTGGCGACTCGAGCAGCGCCGGGTCCGTCGACGCCGCTGGTCCGGACAACTCCGATAATCCCAACGGATCTGGCAACATCGATGCTGCCGACATCCCCGGGCTTGCGGAGGCTCGGGCGATTGCCCAGTTCAGCGACGCGAACATCGTCACGGTGTACAACTTCGAGGTCGAAGGCTCCATGGCGTACCTCATCATGGAGTACGTGGAAGGCACGACGCTCGAGCAGTTTCTGCGTGAGCACGACGGCGACCTTACACTCGACATCGTTGCGAGCGTGTTTTCGGGCGTGGCCCATGCGCTCGAGGTCGCGCACTCGCGCAATATCTTGCAT
>CAKUIV010000232.1 GCA_934661105.1 uncultured Ellagibacter sp.
TCGAGGGCGAGCTCAAGGAGCGTGCGGGCGAGCTGGGGCTCGCGGATTCGGTGCGCTTTCTGGGCGTGGTCGACGACGTGCCGCGCATCCTGCGCGCGGCCGACCTTTTCGTGTTCCCGTCGGTGAAGGAGGGCCTTGCGCTCTCGGTCGTCGAGGCGCAGGCGTCGGGGCTTCCCACTGTCGTGTCGACCGGCGTGCCTGAGTTCGCCGTCGTGAGCGACCGTGCGCGCCGCCTGCCGCTTTCGGACGGCGCCGAAGCGTGGGCCGAGGCGTGCGCGGGCGAGCTGCGCCGCGCGCAGGGGGCTTTGCGCATCGACGCGCGCGACCAGGCACGCGCCCACGGGTTCGACATCGCCGACACGTCGGCGCGCCTCGCGGCGTTCTACCGCGCGGCTGCAGAGGGAAAGGACGCCCGCTGGTAAGCGCATTTGCGCGGCAGCGGGTCGGGAAAGACGCAACGGGGGATTGCCGAAACATGCAATATGACGACGAAACGCTGAGAAAACTCCAGCTCACCGAGCTGCATATCTTGAGGGACATCGACCGGGCATGCAAGGAGCTCGGCATTACGTACTTCCTCGATTCGGGATCGGTGCTCGGCGCGCTTCGGCATGGCGGCTTCATCCCGTGGGACGACGACATCGACCTCGGCATGCCGCGCGCCGACTACGACCGGTTCGTGCGCGAGGCGCCGGCGCTGCTCGGCGACGCGTACGTCGTGTCGACGCCCGAGACGAACCCCCATCAGGCGGCGCTGTTCGGCAAGGTATGGCTCGCCGGCACGCGCTTCGCCACGAACGAGACGATCGAGGCAGGGTTCGACCAGGGAATCTTCGTCGACATCCTGCCCTACGACGCGCTCGTCTCCGACCCGGCGCGGGCGGCGCGGCAGCGCAAAGCGTGCCGGAAATGGCAAAGCGTGTCCTACCTCGCGCACGCGAAGAGCATCGTCGTGCCGCACGCGGGCGCTCTCGGAGCGGCTGAGAAGGCGGCGTGCCGGGTGGCGCATCTCATCGCCGCGCACGCGTTTCGCCACGAGTCGGTCGTGGCGCGCTTCACCGAGGAAGCGACGCTCGCCCAACGGGAAGGCAGCCCGTCCGACGAGCTCGTGGTGATGGCGTACGCGAACATCGCGCCCTATGCGGCCGACATGATGCTCCCGCCTTCGACCGTTACGTTCGAAGGATGCGAGTTCCCCGCGCCCGCGCGCCCCGAGGCGTACCTTGAGGCGCTCTACGGCGACTGGAAAACGCTCCCGCCTCTCGAGAAGCGGCGCAACCATGCGCCTGTCGAGCTCGACTTCGGGCCCTACGCGTAGGGGGCCGCCCGCGCTTTTCGGCTAGTCGGCGCTTTCGTTCGTCTGCGCCGCCTCCCAGGCCGCCCGTCTGGCCTGGGAATGTTCAACTTCTTACGAAAGCTTTACAAAGCTGAACATCTTCGCCTACAATGCTTCGCGAGCCACGTGACAACTGGGGAGTGAACATTACATGGCCTTGACAAAGAACCAATTCGGCGTCCTTCGGGCGCTTTCCGACGAGGGCGTG
>CAKUIV010000233.1 GCA_934661105.1 uncultured Ellagibacter sp.
AGATAGATTTTCAGAAGGCCGAAATCGTCGGTTCCGTTCTCCGCGTCCGCTGTGCGCAGGCGGTTCACCAGGTTGGGCGATTTGGCGTATTCGGCGAGGAACTGCGCGGTGTCGGCGTAGGGGTCGACCAGGTAGCAGGGAAAGTACCGGTTGAACCGAAACACGCAGGTAAGATAAGGGTCCTTATCGGCGAGCGCCAGGTACTTCGAGCGATTCTTCGAGCCGTACTGCAGCGCCACATCCGCTTCCATGCGCGCCATACGGCAGCTTGAAAGCTGTTCAAAGCGTGAGGAAACGCCCATCTCGGCATGGAGGCGGGCGACCATGCCGAAGAGCTGGGATTCCATGGCAGCGATTTTGCCGCTGCTCTTTCTCGACGAGATGAGCAGCACGTAGATGCTTTGGCCGATCGTGGTGACGCGGCATTCCTTAAGGGTGAGGCGAATCTGATGCGCGAAATGAGCGATGCCGCCATGCTCTTCTGCGCCTGCGACGACGCAAAGCTCGAACACGCCGCTGGCTGGCACGTCGAAGCGTTTCGCTTTGCCGGGAATGTCGGCGGGGTCGCCGATGTCGCCTTCGACCAGAGCTGCGAGAAAGGCGGCGCTTTTGTCCCGATAGGTTGACGAGGTTTTCCAGAAGCGCTTCAGACATGCGCCGATCCGGTCGGCGAGTATGTCGAAGAGGAACTGCTCCCAGGGCTGGATGGGCGATTCCGCCACCATGACGAGGTGCGCGGCGTAGACCCGTTCGAGGCGATAGACTCTTGTGATGTTGGGGTAGGGGTTGATCCCATTGCCTTCCTGGTCAAGTCGGCTGCGGTTTTGGGCATGCCAGCGCTGTTCCTCGGCGAGCCGCTCGATGCGCGGGATCATCGAGGAGGGATAGTTTCCCGTCTCGATGAGCGTGCGGCTCATGTCGTCGAGCGGCGGGTGGTGCCTCGTCGCGGCGACGAAAGCGAAGAGCGCATCCGAAAGCGCCAGGTAATGCCCGATGATGGGCTCGCTCGCGTCGATGAGCTGCTGGCACGAGCAGCCTTTCAGGATGAGGTCGCCGAGCTCCTCGTTCCAGTCGCGCAATTTGACGAGGCGGCGATTGATCAGGTTGCACACGGCGGCGCACGAAAGACCCGTGACGGCGACAGGAAAGGGGAGGGCGGGATCTTGCGAGGCGCTTCGGGCCTCGGCGCCGACGGCGTTCTCGGGGTTGCCGTGTTGCCCGGTGTCGCTTCTCGGCTCGGCACCGGCGGCAGAAGGCGCGATCGCGAGGACGGGCTGTGCACAGGGGCCGTGCGCGGCGATTTCCCGCGCGCGTTCGATCGTTGTGACAAGCAGGGAATGCGGTGCGGATTCGCAGAGCGCGCCGTCCTCGCCCGCGCCGTCGGCGGCAGTGGAGGCGTAGGCGAACAGGCCGTCCTCGGCGCCGCTCGGCAACGAGACAGCGGCGTCTTGCCCCTCCAGGCAGAAAACGATGATGCTCAAAGGAAAGTCCACGCGTGCCGCCTCCTCGCAAATCGTGCGCAGATGAACGGCTTTCAGTATA
>CAKUIV010000234.1 GCA_934661105.1 uncultured Ellagibacter sp.
GCGGCAGAGCTCCTCTCGTCTGGCATCTGTCGCAACCATACGATGAGTCGGAACCCCCCTCTCCTCTCTCATCGAACTGAAAAGCCCGCCGTTTCGGCGGGCTTTTCAGCGTCTTGGGCGTTATCGCTTCACGTTAGGAACGCATGCCGCATCGTGGCGCCGGGCCTTGCGCGCATCGAGCCGTGCCCCCGTCTTCGCGCGCCGTTAGGCAAGCTGCAATTCGCGCACGGCGTGCTTGAGCTCGTCGCGGACGGCGATGTGCTGCGGGCAGGCTCCCTCGCACAGCCCGCATTCGATGCATTCGGTCGCGCTCTTAAGGCCATGCCCGCCGACGAGCCAGTTCTCCTGGTGCTTCGCCGCGTCGAGGTCGCGGTAGAGCGTGAGGTAGTTCATCGACGTGAACGTGCCCGAGATGCCGACGTGGATCGGGCATACCTTCGCGCAGTAGTTGCAGGTGGTGCAGGGAATGAGAGGGATCCGCGCTAGTTCTTCGCGCGCTTTCGCGAGCGTTTCGCGCTCGGAGCTGGAAAGCCCTGTGAAGCCCTTCATGCACGACAGGTTGTCGGCCATCTGCTCGACATTGCTCATGCCCGAAAGCACGGTTACCACGCCGGGAAGGTCGGCGCAGAAGCGGATGGCCCAGCTTGCCGCCGAGGCGTCGGGCTCGGCTTCGTTCAAGATGCGCAGGACCGACTCGGGCGGGTTCGCGAGCATGCCGCCCTTCACGGGCTCCATCACGATGATGGGGACGCCGTGCTTGCGCGCCACCTCGTAGGTGGCGCGGCTCTGCACGGCGGTGTTGTCCCAGTCGCCGTAGTTGATCTGCAGCTGCACGAAGTCGACGTCCGGGTGCGCGTTGAGGATGGCGTCGAGCTCGTCGGCGGTGGAATGGAAGCTGAAGCCCGCGTGCTTGATGGCGCCTGCGGCCTTTTGCTCCTTAATCCAGTCCCACAGCCCGAAGTTTTCGAAGCACTGGCTGCGGCTTTCCCCGAGGTTATGCAGCAGATAGAAGTCGAAGTAACCGGCGCCGGTCTGCTTGAGCGACGCGTCGAACTGGGCGAGCGCGTCGTCGCGCGTCTTGCAGTTGATCCACGCCGCCATCTTCGTCGCGAGTTGGAAGCGCTCGCGCGGGTAGCGCTCCACGAGCGCCTGCCTGATCGCGTCCTCGCTGCCTTCGTAGGCCCAGGCGGTGTCGAAGTAGGTGAACCCGGCGTCGAGGAACATATCGACCATCTGCTTGGTCTGCTCGACGTCGATCGCATCGCCCTTCTTCGGTAGGCGCATCAGGCCGAATCCGAGCTTCCCGATAGGTCCGAATGGTTGTTTAGTCACGGTATCCCCCTTGTTGGAGCTTGGTCAAACTACAGGTGATTCTAGGACTTGGAGCGGCTCCAGGGTCAAGCGATGTTTCGTGGCGTGCTTGTGGAAAGCGCGGCTCCTTTCGCGCTGCAGCCGCCTTTGCACTCGGCGCTTTCTCGTTCGGGGGGGGGTGCGGTATACTTTTCATCTAGCGGTTTTGCCGAAGGCAGGACTTCTTATTC
>CAKUIV010000235.1 GCA_934661105.1 uncultured Ellagibacter sp.
GGCACGACTGCCACATTCTGGCGCTGACCAAGCAGGCCTATGAGGAGGGCCTGGGCAAGCTGCTGGGATCGCAGGGCCGCGGAGGAGAGACGCGATGAGCGGCGAAGAAGCGCTCGAGGCGGGTGCAGGCGGGGCGACAATCGGGGGCGGCGAGGTCGAGGCTGTTGCCGGTTACCGTCCTGCGTATGCGTACCCGGAAAGTGCCGGCCAAGAGGTGTTCGGCGGGCCCTATCCCCTCTACGACGCCCCGCGCTTTGCATCGTTTGCCGAGCTTGTTGCATACATAGGGGAGACATGGGGCGGCTCCATCGCATTCGAAACTGTAGATGAGCAGGCAGTTTCCTACCATGAGCTTGTCGAGCGCATTGCGCGCGAACGCATGGAGATGGACGAGGCCGGCAAGGGCCGCTTCGTAGAGGTCTCGGACGCCGACCCCGTGCAATTTGCTGCCCGCTACCTGGCCATTGTCTCGTCGGGGCGCTGTGCGGTGCTTTGCAGGCTGACCGAGGAGCAAAAGGCCCAGCTGGCAGGCGTACCGGAGGGCGTATGCACGCTTGCGGGGAGCTCGGGCACGTCGGGCGACCCCAAGGCGATCATGCTCACCGAGGCCGGGTTGCTCGCCGACCTGACGGCCGGCCTGGAGCTCTATGAGTTTGCCCGGGGCGGGCGCTACGCAAAGCTTCTCCCCTACACCCATGCGTTTGGCCTGGTCTGCGACCTGCTCGCGCCGCTCGTCACGGGCGGCACCATCGCCGTGCCCCATGCAAGCGCAACCTTCGTCGCCGAGCTGCCCCACATGGCACCCACAGCGCTCAACCTGCCCCCACGCGCCGCGGCGATGCTTGCCGACCTGCTTGATGCCGGCACATACAAGCTCCCCAGCCTGCGCAAGATCCTCTGCGGAGGCGCCGGGCTTGCAGCAAGCGTGACGCAGCGCCTGCGCGTCCATGGCATCGAGGCATTTGGCTGCTACGGGCTCACCGAATGCTCGCCCTGCGTCAGCGTCAACCGCGACGGCTGGCACAAAGACGGCAGCTGCGGCGTTGCGCTGAGGTGCAACGAAGTGCGGGTGGGCGAGAGTGGCGAGGTCCTCGTGCGCGGGGCGAACGTCATGGCGGGCTATCTGGGAAGGCCCGAGCTCACCGCAAAGCGCATCGACCGCGACGGCTGGCTGCACACGGGCGATGTGGGTCATATCGACAAGGACGGGTTCCTCTATGTGGACGACCGTCTCGACGACGTGATTGTGCTGGCAGATGGCACAATGGTTGCTCCCGAGGTCCTCGAGCGCGCCCTTGGGGCCCACCCCACGATCGCACAGGCGCTCGTGTACGGCATGCCCGACAAGCGGAGCGGTCAAGTTGTGCTCGCATGCAGGCTTATCCTGCGAGACGGCGCGGGTTGCGACGGTGAGCGCGGCGCGGTTGATTTCGCCCGCTCAGTGCAAACGCCCGACGGCGCGCGGATCGAACATGTTGAGGTGTCAGGCGAGCCGCTGCCCCTCAGCCCC
>CAKUIV010000236.1 GCA_934661105.1 uncultured Ellagibacter sp.
CGACCGAAGCAGGGCATGAGGTGTTCGAGCTTTTGTCGCACTCCCCCCATCCGAGCGTTGAGGGAACGATAGGGTAAAGAGAGGAGACGTCTCTCATGGCCAAGGGAAAAGACCAGCATTCGCGCCTAACGGGCGTGCTTCTCGTCAATACGGGGACTCCGGCGTCGCCCGCACCGCATGACGTGCGGGCGTATCTCGCCAAGTTCCTTATGGACAAGCGGATCGCGCCGATGAACCGTTTCGCATGGTGGTTCATCCTTCATCTATGCATCCTCCCGAAACGCGGCAAGGCGTCGGGGAAGAAATACCAGCAGATATGGACACCCGAGGGATCGCCGTTCGTGCTCGACCATCAGGTTCTGGCCGAGGCGCTCGAGGCGCGTCTGGAAAATGCCGGCGCGCAGGTGATGGTTCGCTACGCGATGAACTACAGCAAGCCCTCGGTTCGCCACGTCATGCATGAGATGAAGAAGGCCGGCTGCGAGCACCTCGTCGTTTTGCCGCTGTATCCCCAGAGCGCCTACAGCACGACGCTTTCGGTTCGCGATCACGTCGAGCGGGCGCGACGCCGCGTGCGCTGGCACGGCCCCATCGACGTGATCGACAACTATGCGGAGCATCCCTCCTACATCAAGGCGCTCGCATCTTCGATCCGCCATGCAGGGTTCGACCACGAGGCGGGAGATCGCCTTCTGTTCTCGTACCATTCCATTCCGCTCACCGACATCGAGCGGGGCGACACCTACGAGCTGCAAACGGGGTCGACGAGCCTCCATGTTGCTGACGAGCTGGGACTTCCGCGTACGAGCTGGACGATTGCGTACCAGTGTCGCTTCGACAAGTCGCGCACCTGGCTCTCGCCGTTCTCGAAGGACGTGCTTGCTCGATGGGGCGAAGTCGGTGGAGGGCGCACGTTCGTGGTCTGCCCGGTTTTCCCGATCGATTGCCTGGAAACGATCTACGACGTGTCGGGCGAATTCAGACGCGCATACCTGGATGACCTGGCGCGCGCCGGGCACCCGAGCGACGAGACTCGCTTCGTGTACGTGCGTGCGCTCGGGAAAAGCCGCGCGCACGTCCGCGTGCTGGCCGATGTCGTCGCACCGTACCTGAAAGACGCGGTGCAAGACGAGGAAGGGGAGAAGTGATGGAAGGCAACGAAAAGGGCGCCTCGCCGCTCGTACTGCTCGGCGTGACGGGCTGCATCGCGGCGTACAAGGCGTGCGAAATCCTGCGCGGGCTGCAAAAGGCGGGCGTGCGCGTGAAAGTCGTCATGACCGAAAACGCCACGCAATTCGTGGGCCCCGCGACATTCCGCGCGCTCACGCACGAACCCGTCGCCGTCGGCACGTTCGACGATGCCCCGGGCGACTCGATCCATCATGTGTCGCTTGCGAAGGAGTGCGACTTATTCCTCATCGCCCCGTGCACGGCGAACGTCCTGGCGAAGATGGCGTGCGGCATTGCCGATGACCTGCTTACTACGACGGCACTTGCATG